>JAEUVM010000161.1 GCA_016787125.1 Chitinophagaceae bacterium
CGCCGGGAAAAACTGAATGAACTGATCATTATGGGCATTGAGCCCTATCCCGCAGCCACTTTTCCGGTTAACAATACTTCTGAGCATATTAAAAAACATTTCAACGAAGAAACCAAGGAAACGTTCAAGGATGTATGCCTCTCCGGAAGGCTGATGAGTATCCGTGATATGGGCAAAGCCAACTTTGCTGTGATACAAGATGCTGCCGGGCGAATCCAGCTTTATATCAAACGGGATGATATCTGCCCGGGCGAAGACAAGTCTTTATACGATATCGTATGGAAAAAACTGATCGACATTGGCGATATTATCGGCATTAAAGGGTATGTGTTTACCACCAAAACCGGGGAAACATCCGTACATGTAAAAGAACTGACCCTGCTGAGCAAATCGCTCAGGCCATTGCCGGTGGTGAAACAGGCCGAGGGGCAAACCTTTGATGCGGTAACCGATCCCGAATTCAAATACCGCCAGCGCTATGCGGATCTTATTATCAATCCGGCAGTAAAGGAAACATTCATTAAACGGACAAAGCTGATCAATTCCATCCGCGAATTCCTGAACAGCCACGGCGCCCTGGAAGTGGATACTCCTGTGTTGCAAAGTATTCCCGGTGGTGCAGCGGCCCGCCCTTTTATTACTCATCACAATGCCCTCGATATTCCGCTGTACCTGCGTATTGCCAACGAACTGTACCTGAAGCGTCTTATCGTTGGCGGGTTCGACTGGGTATATGAGTTCAGCCGCAACTTCCGCAACGAAGGGATGGACCGCACCCATAACCCAGAATTTACCATCCTGGAATTTTATACCGCATACAAAGATTATTTCTGGATGATGGAAACCACAGAACAACTGCTTGAAAAAGCAGCACTTGATGTTTGTGGCACCACCGACGTGGAAGTTAGCGATAAAAAAATATCCTTTAAGGCGCCTTTTAAACGCATCAGCATCTTTGATGCCATACAGGAGCATACCGGCACAGATGTAAGCCGTATGAATGAAGAGCAACTGCGTTCTGTATGCAGGCAACTTCACATCCAGGTGGACAACACCATGGGAAAGGGCAAACTGATCGACGCCATTTTTGGTGAAAAATGCGAAAAGAATTATGTGCAACCCACTTTCATCACCGACTACCCGGTAGAGATGAGCCCGCTTACCAAAAAACACCGGGATAAGCAAGGCCTTGTGGAGCGATTTGAATTAATGATCAATGGAAAAGAGATCGCCAATGCATACAGCGAACTGAATGACCCCATTGATCAGCGGGAGCGTTTTGAAGAGCAGGCCAAACTGATGGAACGTGGTGATGATGAAGCGATGTTCATCGATTATGATTTTCTGCGGGCATTGGAATACGGTATGCCTCCCACGGCAGGTATCGGTTTTGGGATAGACAGGCTTTGTATGCTGCTCACCAACAATCCATCCATACAGGATGTGCTGCTGTTTCCGCAGATGCGGCCGGAAAACCGCCAGGAAGAGGGCGCTGCTGAAAAAGAAGGATAAACTCAAACCATAACATTTATAACATCGTAAAAACCATCCTGCTGCCATGCGGATGGTTTTTTATTTAACACAAGAGCATCAATTTGTAATAGTTATCGCTATGAAGCAGGGCTGTTGAAAAAAGCAATTACTCCGCCGGTCAAAAAGATGTAGCTTTCAGTAACCAAAATCTTTTAGTATGAAACCCTTCATCCCCTCCAAAGTTGCAGAATTCGTTTTTTCCGCCGTTATTGCTTATTTCGGCTATCTCCACTTTAAAAACGCTGACTTCATGGGCGGTATGGTGCCGGATTATTTTCCAGGCGATGGTAAGATATACATCTACCTTACCGGTGCCGGTTTCGTCCTTGCAGCCATTGCCATAGTGGCCAACTTTCAAAAGGCCCTGGCCTGCTACCTGCTGGCGGCTGTTTTGCTCATCTTTGTATTTGCCATTCACCTTGACAACTTTAAATCGAATCCTTCAGGCGTACTGAAAGATACAGCCCTTGCCATGGCAGCTATCCTGATAGGGAATAAGAAGTAGCGTTATGGGATCTTTTTTGAAGTAGCTGTTTACACAAACAGGTCATTATATAATCTGCCTCCTGGCACCACGGCGTATTTATCCAGGTCGGTAATACCTTCTGCTGCCAGCACCTGTTCGTCAATAAAGAGGTTGCCTGTGCATGCTGCGGAAGGTTTGCTCAAAATGTAAGAGGCCGCATCGGCAATGATATCCGGTATGCGGCTCATTTTGGCAAGCATTTCTCCGCCGAGCAGGTTTCGTACAGCGGCGGTATCAATAGTGGTACGTGGCCACAATGAATTGGCAGCGATCTTGTCTTTCGCCAGTTCTTTCGCCCAGCCGATGGTCATCATGCTCATATCGTACTTGGTGATGGTATAGCCGAGGTGTTTGTCAAACCATTTCGGGTCCATGTTAAGCGGTGGCGATAAGGTGAGGATATGTGCGTTGGAAGATTTGCGTAAATGCGGAATGCAGGCCTTTGTCATAAAAAAAGTGCCCCGTACATTAATGCTGTGCATCAGGTCAAAGCGTTTGGCCTCCGTTTGCTCTGTATTGGTAAGAGAAATAGCAGATGCGTTATTTACCAGCATATCTATTCCGCCAAATTCTTTAAGGGTCATCTCCACCACATTTTGTATCTGCTCTTCAAAACGGATATCACATTGTACCGCCAATGCTTTGCCACCGGCTGCTGTTATTTCTTCGGCAGCGGAAAAAATGGTGCCGCCGAGTTTCGGATTTTCCTCCACGCTTTTGGCAGCAATAACAATGTTAGCTCCTTGCGATGCCAGTTTTAAGGCAATTGCTTTACCAATGCCGCGGGTGGCACCGGTGATGATGGCAGTTTTGTTTTGGAATGACATAATCGTTGATTGTTGAATAAGAAGTTGAAATGAATAATCAGTATTCCGGTAATACGGGTTTTGTCTGTACAATATCTTCAATGCGCTGCATCACACCCGCATCCAGTTTATCTAAGGCCTCCAGCGCTTTCAGGTTTTGCAATAATTGTTCTTTGCGGGTGGCGCCAAGAATGGCGGTGGTAACATGCGGGTTTTTCAGGCACCAGGCGATGCTCAGTTCGGCCAATGAAATACCAAGTTCGCCGGCCAGCGCACCGAGGTTTTTAATTTTCTGAAGAAAGTCTTCCCTCATCCAGCGGTCTTTCAGCCAGTCGAATCCCTGCAGGTCAAACCGGCTGCCTTCGGGAATACCATCATTGTATTTGCCGCTGAGCAATCCGGAGGCCAGCGGGCTCCAGATGGTGGTGCCAAGGCCCACGGTTTTAAAAACAGTGAGGTATTCATTCTCCATTTTATTTCTTTCCAGCAGGTTGTATTGTGGTTGCTCCATGGCCGGGCCGATCAGTCCGTGCTGGTTGGCCACACGGTGTGCTTCCATGATCTCCACACCGCTCCATTCGCTGGTGCCCCAGTATAATATCTTTCCCTGTTGCACCAGGTTGTGCATGGTCCATACGGTTTCTTCAATAGGAACTTTTTTATCAGGGCGGTGACAGAAATAAAGATCAAGATAATCTGTCTGCAACCGTTGAAGGGCTTCATGACAAGCTTCCACGAGGTGTTTGCGGCTTAGCCCTGTCTGGTTGGGCTTATTTGCCTTTCCTCTCCAGCCAAAGAAAGCTTTGGAAGAGATAGTATACGAGGTTCTGTCCCAGTTTTTCTTTTTCAGCACACGGCCCATCATGTTCTCGCTTTCGCCAAGGGCGTACACTTCGGCATTATCAAAGAAGTTTACACCATTATCATACGCAATGCCCATCAGTTCATCGGCGATGCTGTCGTCTATCTGTTTATGAAAACTTACCCAGCTGCCAAAAGACAATATACTGAGCTGAAGCCCTGTTTTACCCATGTAGCGGTATTCCATCTGTACTTATCCTTTTTTATGTAGAAAATAATATGCTGCCAAAGTCTAAAGTTATCGGAAAGGCTGGTAAATATTTTCCTGCAACGGCATTAAATAACAAGGAGATATATGAAAAGGTTGTACCTACTCGGGAAAACCGCCTTCTTTTACTTTCAGCTTACCGGTTACTTCTTTAAAGGTAACCCGTGAAAAATCCTGTGTGGCTTCCAGTCCCTTACCTGGATAGATCTTTTTGTCGTTGGTGCGGTATTCGGCATATTTATCCGAGTAAAAAAGTTTAGTGTTCTGGTCCCACCACAGGTCCTGGCATTTGAGGGTATCGCCTTTGGTATTGATCACCACCACGCTGTCACGCAGATAAACTTTATTCAGGCTTTCGAAGTATTTGCCATAGCGGCAGTCCAGCTTGCTTTCCTTCTGAAGGCTGTCGTTATAAAAATCCACATGCAGTGTATTGGGAAATTCGGTTATCAGTGTATCTTTTGAAAACCTGTACATCAGCGGGGCGGTAAGGCGGGCCCGCATTTTTCCATCCTGGCTGAGGTAAGCTTCCACTTTGCTGGCTTCTTCCTTCATCACCACATCTTTGGTCCACTCTTCTATTTTCTTTTCATCATTTTCACAGGCTGCTATGAATATGGCAGACAACAGCATTGTGAATAGAATATGTGACCGCATAGCATGCATCCGGAGCTAAAGTTACAAACCGGCTGGCTGTTTATTTATTCGTATTTACGCTTTTGGAACCAAATATCACTCAGGGAGAAGCCCAGCGAAAAACGGAACAGGTTTTCCTTCAGCAGGTTGTCATTGTTTCCCCGCTTGATGAATTCAAAGGCCAGGTTAATATTGGTGTTTTGGTTAGGCGCCTGCCTGTTGATTTTCATTGGCAGACCAAGTCCCAGCGAAATACCGGTTTGAGAAATGTTACCCCCTGCCCGTATATAATCAGGGCCTTTAAAGAAACCAAAACGGTAGCTTACAAAACTGAAGTAATTTCTTTTAGGTATCGGGCTGAACTGGCCGCCCACACGCAGCTCCCATTTATTTCTTACAGAATCCACCTGGCCATAATAGCGGTAGTTTTCCCAATTCTGCTGGTTAAAGTCTACCCCTATCATCCAGCCGCCTTCTTTATTGACCACTGCATATTTCTGCAATACAAAGCCAATGGTATAAGAAGCCGGTATCTCCAGTTTTCCTTTTACATCTTTAGTATCCGATACACTGTCGAGGCGCAGGTTTCCAAGGTTATCATCAAATACAAATGTTTCCCGGAGCACATCCTGGCTGCCATTCAGCTTCTGACCCCAGTTGCCATATGCGCCAATCGTCAATTGCAGGTTTTGCTTCAGGGGCAGCATATATTGTACACCGGCATTGAAGTAGAGGTTTCCATAAGTGGTTTTGGTTTCGTAATTAGCCCGGTAGTATTCTACTGTGTCGTTGATCAATGTGCGGCGGGTGCTGTAATTCTTTTTCCCAAAATAATAGCCGGCGTTTAAACCCACACTCAGCTTTTCAATCATCCCTCTTTTCTCACCGTCGTTATGCACTTTGCTGAAAAGAGCAAAGCCGGTACCCACAGTAGCCATATAGGAGCCGCCATCTCCCTGGAAGCGGGTGAATGAGCTGTCAATTGGTAAGCCTGTTATAGGGTCAATCAGTCGTTCCCGGCGGAAAATATTATAGCTGATCCTCGTTACCGGCCGGAGGCCAAAAGAGAGGCCCCAGTTTTTCCGTACTGGCATACCTACCTGTACGTATGAAAATAAGGCATTGCTGGCCGTAAATTTCAGGGGGTTATTGGGCTCACGCAAAGAGCGGCTTTCAAAGTTCAATCCCACATCCAGCACAGCCCTGCCGGCAGAAAGTTTTTTTGATTTCAATTCGCGGCGTGCCTCGAATGACGAATAGGAGGCCGGATTGTTGAAATTGACGGCCTGGTAATCCGCAATACCAGCTGAAATACCAGCCATACCGCGGGTCATAATATTTGAAGCTGGAACGATATCTCCCAGCACATAACGTGAATAGGGAGAGTTATCCTGGCCGGAAACAGGCTCGAAAGCAGTAAAAAGTAAAACCAGGATCGTCAGGGAAAAGCAGTGTAACGTCTTGATTCTCTTAGGGGTTATTGACTTCACTAATAGCATACAGACCTTTAAAGATTAAATCAGGGTCTGCAAATATCTTGTTTTTAAGGTGTGAAGCCAAATAGACCATATCGCCCCCGGTTAATACCACGTTAAAGTTCCGGAAGCGCTCCCGGTAGGCTTCAATCAGTCCATCGATCTCTTTTGCCAGTCCGAGCACCACTCCTGAGAGAATATTGGTGGCCGTATCGTACCCGATCAGCGGCACATTGCTGTCTGCTTTTACAAGCGGCAATTTGGCGGTGTAGTAATTGAGTGCTTTCAAGCGCATTTCCAGCCCGGGAGAAATAGAACCGCCAACAAACTCGTGGTATTTATTGATAAAATTATACGTAACGCAGGATCCCATCCCGATCACCAGGTTGTGAGACGCAGGATAAAAATGCACGGCAGCAGAAGCCAATGCCAGCCTGTCGGCGCCGATGGTTTCAGGCTTCCCGACGGGAGTGGTAAAGGCGAGCCGGGTGAGATGGCTGAGTTTGTGAAAACGGGTGGCGGAGGAAAGTATGTCTTCAATAGCGGGATTGTGATCAATTACTGAGGAAAGGATAGACTTTTCAGGTTTCAGGCGATTGATCAGTGAGTGGATGGTTTCGTTTGAATCATCCGGCAATACTACTGCTTCTTTGATCTCAGCCTTTTCAAAGAAAGCCACTTTTTTGCGGGTGTTACCAAAATCAAAGCAAAGGGTGGTTGACATGGAACAAAAGTAGGAGGTTTAAAAGAAACACACTGGAGCCGCGGGATAATGAATAGTCATCTATAAATCAAACCCACCCAGGTTCTTAAAATGCCCGTTGAGTTGTATTTTCTCTTTCAGTTGTTCCAGCCCTGAAAGCATAGGAATCACTTTGGCAAGGTGCTGCCGGAGGTACTCCTGCCGTTGCCGCTCATGAAAAAGGCTGAGCAGTTCATACTCCTGCTCCAGCGAAAGTCCGATATGATGGGCCACATCATAACTGTTTATCACATCTTCACCCTTCTTGAAATCTTTAGTCACTTTGAGCAATTGGTGAAGCTCCCTGATGTTGTTCAGTATGTCCTTCATCACATCGCGGCTGCCGGCTTCATGGTTATCAGGATAGTTTACAATGGCGCCACTGTACAGTTTATCAGGCACTTCTTTGATCACTTCAAGGATACGGAACACTTTTAGTCCCTGTGTTTTGATATCCATCTCGCCGTTGTCATACACTTTGGTAAGTTCAGTCACCTCCACCAGTTCGCCATGATCCTGCACTTTATTATTAATCACTACCGGTATGCCAAAAGGTTTCTTTGCTGCATGACATTCTGTAATGAGTTGTTTATAGCGGGGTTCAAAAATGTGAAGATTGAGGTTTTCACCAGGGTACACCACGATACCTAATGGAAATATGGGAATAAAGTTTGTCATTTGGCCGGTAAAATAAGTATAAATAAATAACAGTTGAATGCAAGCCTGGTTCAGTTGCTTTTTTGTTGCTGTTCATTTAATTCTTTGAGGCGGGCATATTTCAGAAATGTGTACCAGGCCGTCATTTTTGCACACACATAACCTGCATGGCCATCAAGAAAACCAAGTTTAAGTATATAGTAATGGAAAAAAGTAAATCCCGGCGATAACCGCAATTTAAGCCAGGAAGCTTTTTTACCCTGTCGGGCATACTTCTCTGCATTCAACAGGGCATAATGACTCATCTTGCGGACGTACTCATCCATATCGGCCATGGTCTTATGCCGCACATACCCTTTTATTTTTTTAACCAATACACCTGCCGGTAAAAGCAGTTCCTCATGCACCGGTGCATCATTCCATTTTACCTGTGTTCTGTTAAACAACCGCACATGATGATCGCCGCCCCATTCGCCATATTTCAGTTCTTTATCTCCGAGATAGCTTTTGAATGAAATATCAAATACCTCCTTATCCGAAGACGGGGTGAACCCTTTTAGTGAAGCTTTCAGTTCTTCATCAATCCACTCATCCGCATCCAGGCTCAGTATCCAGTCATGTTTTGCAAACGAGTTCGCTTTATTCTTTGTAATTCCAAATCCTTCCCAGCTCCCCTCCACCAGTTTCACCGGGAATTTTTTTACAATATCCTGTGTGCCATCCGTACTGCCATTATCGTATACCACAATATCGTCTGCAGCCCCTTGCAGACTTTGCAGGGTTTCTGCGATAACACCCGCTTCGTTTCGGCAAATAATAACAACGGAAAGTCCGGTCATGATTGCAAATATTGCATCTTTTTAAGGGGTGACCAAGTTTTGGCCCTGCCACCATTTCCAGCACCATAATAATGTAAAGGCGTGAAGAAATACGCCAAATTGCACTTCAAGCCCCACATCAAACAATAGTACCACACCTGTCATTACCGCAAGAAGGCGCCACGGAAGATTATTTTTAACCGGGGTAAAAAAAGGCGCCGTCAGCGCAAACACAATCACGAGTAAACCTGCCACACCGCTGCCCGCTCCATATACCATTATTTCGGATGAGGGATATATTTTATCTGTTTCCAACATCCCGGGATAGGCCGCTTCGTATCGCAAATCAGTTTCCTTTTTTATATCGCCAAATCCCACACCCGATAGCGGGTGAGCAGCCAGCACCTCCCAGCCTGCTTTCATTGATATAATACGCATGGCATCATTGCCACCAGGCAGGTACTCCAGTTTACGGAAATAGCTCATATCATATTTAAAGTAGCGGAGCCGGTTTTGAAAAGTGGGAAAGCATACCCATGCCAGCACCGGTAAAACAATGATCGCTCCAAGTAAGAAAAAGGCCACTCTTCTGCGCTGCACTATTTGTGAAATGATAAACCCGGCAAGTATACTATAAAAACAAAGCAGGCCAGTTCGTACTGCCAGCATATGCAGGTAAATAATAAGAAAAGCGATAACAGCGGCCAGCGTTATACCGGTTGCATTCCTTTTTTTTTGCTGTTGTAAGAAAAGCCACCCTGCTGCAAGTATAGCTGCACTTATCAACCAACTGAAGCGTACATGGTCATTTTGCAGCGGCGTGATGATGGTCTTTGCCCGAAGGTAGCTGTCTGCAATTGCCTCAGGGTCGGACAGATAATGCCATGCACTCCAACCTGCCGCAATTGTAAGCACCCCAATAAAAATATATGCAAATAAAGCCGGCAACCGTTGCGGTAATGGGCCGGCAAACGCCAGCGGCAATGCCAGCAACGGGATTTTGATAAGAACCAGATGCTGCCAGGTTAGCTTATCCTCACTCCATAAACCCGACAACAACGGCAACAAAAACAACAAAGACATACTCCATAGCAACGGGGTGGAGAAAAACACCTGCCATTGCTTTTTAAAGCCAGTATGTAAAAAGGAGCAAACCACAAACGCACCTATACTTACCGAAAGGGCTGCCCTTGAAAAGAACAACGACAACAGCATGGCTGTAAAAAGAAACAAAAACAAAAGAGAACGCCGGTCGTTCTGTAACTTGTTAGGCATACTTTTGTAAACCTACAACATCCCGTTCATTCATGTGGCCCGAACTACTATACCAACTGCAGCAAGGAGATATCAAGGCGCTGGCCCGAAGTATCTCGCTGGTGGAAAATGAACACCCGGGCTATGAGGAGTTGCTGCGGGCATTACCCTATTCGGCTACAAAGGTGATAGGTATTACCGGTCCTCCGGGTGCCGGCAAGAGCACACTCGTCAACTCATTGATCGGTTTGCTGGCAAATAATGACAAGAAAGTGGCGGTGCTTTGTGTGGATCCTTCTTCTCCTTTTAATCTCGGTGCAGTACTCGGCGACCGTATCCGTATGAGCGACTGGTACACTCATCCCCATGTATTCATCCGCTCACTGGCCACCCGCGGGTCAATGGGTGGTCTGCATCCCAAGATCATTGAAATAACCGATTTGCTGAAAGCATCCCGCTTCGATCATATAATTGTAGAAACGGTTGGGGTTGGCCAAAGTGAGATTGAAATTGCCGGGCTGGCTGATGTAACGGTGGTGGTGATGGTGCCCGAAGCGGGTGATGAAATACAAACCATGAAAGCCGGCCTGATGGAGATCGCTGACATATTCGTGGTAAATAAAAGCGACCGTCCCGAGGCTGATACTTTTGTAAAGAACCTCCGCCAGATGCTGGCCCCGGCTTTCAGCAAACACTATCATGAAGTGCCGGTAGTAAAAACCATTGCCACCCAGCATACAGGCATGGAAGAGTTGCTGAAAACACTCATGAACCAATTGCAGAAATCGCACCTCACTGATAAAACATTCTGGCTGCTGGCAGAAAGAGCCTTCTACCTGATAGAACAAAAAAGGATGGCTGATATAAGCAAAGCCAATCTGAAAAAAGAAATTGAAAGCATTTACCAAAAAGGTAATTTCAACCTGTATAAATTTATTGCTGATAAAATCTGATCATGGAAACAATTCCAAATGAAGGGCTGCCGCGGGTGGCCAAATGCGAACCGGCCGGCATAATGGTGGAACCCGGAAAAGTATATTCCTGGTGCAGTTGCGGCCTCACCCAAAAAGAACCCTTTTGCGACAGCTCGCACAAGATAGTGGAAGGCATGCCTTTTAAAAGTGTAAAAGTAACGTTTGACAAAGCAGAAGAGGTTTGGTTTTGCCAATGTAAACAAACCAAAACACCGCCATTCTGCGATGGCAGCCATAAGAAAGTGGCCGGTTCCTGATAATTCTTGCGGATGAAAATCATTGATTGCTTTACTTTTTTTAATGAGCTGGACTTACTGGAGTTCCGGTTGAAACTCCTGTCGCCTTATGTCAGCCGGTTTGTTATAGCGGAATCAAACCTTACCCATAGCGGCAAGCCTAAGCCTTTTTATTTTGAAGAAAACAAAAAACGGTTTGCCCCCTGGCTGGAAAAGATTCATTATATACCATTGCAGCAAACAGCCGACGGACTGGTGTTTAATAAAGAAACGTCTTACAATCCCGGCAGCGCTGCCTGGAAACTGGAGAATGAACAGCGGGATGCCCTGAAAGCAGCAGCAACATTCGCTGAAGATGAAGACCTGGTCATCATCAGCGACCTGGATGAAATTCCTGATCCGGATGTATTGAAAAAAACAGCGTCACCGGAACCGGTTGTATTGTCCATGCTTTTTCATTACTATTTTTTCAACTGTCAGAATACCGGTCATGAACGCTGGTGGAATGGTTCGATCGTTACTACCGGGCGGCATTTCAAAACCACCACTCCGCAGCTATTACGGGATAAGCGGAATGAGCTGAAAAGAATCAAAAAAGCCGGATGGCATTTTTCCTATCTCGGTGGCATTGAAAAGATCAAGGAAAAGATCCGATCCTTTGCACACACCGAATTCAACAAAGAAGAATACCTGGATGATGAAAATATTCTGAAAGCTATTACCAGGGGTGAGGACATCTTCAAGCGGGAAGGTGTTTCATTCAAATTTGTTTCTCCTTTTTATTACCCGTTACATCTTCGTAAGGCTATGCTGGATTATCCTTCCTTCATTCATACGGATGGCCCTGATACTTTTGTTACCAAATGGCGGTATGCATTAAAAAGAATATTTTCCTGAGCTGGTATGACAGGTGAGCAAAACGATATGGATACACCGCTGGTATCAGTTGTCATATGTACATACAACGGCAGCCGTTACCTCTCCCAACAGCTCGATTGCATTATTCAGCAAACCTATTCTCCCCTTGAGATCATTATTTCAGATGATTGTTCTGAAGACAACACCGTTGATATAATCAATACATACTGTCAAAAAGACAATCGTATCCGGTTTTTTCAAAACGACCAAAATCTTGGGTACAATAAAAACTTTGAAAAAGCCTGCCTGCTGGCCACAGGTGATTATATTTTTATTTCCGACCAGGACGACATCTGGGAATTGAACAAGATTTCCGGGATGATGCAACGGAGAAACACACAAAGTGATTTTGTGTATTCGCTATCCCGCGACTTTTGGGGAGATGAACCCATAAGAGGAGAGGAAAATAAACCTATCCGCTACTATGAAGGCAGTATGCCGGAAAAACTGGCCTTCGACTCGCCCATACACGGGCACGCCTGTATGTTCAAACGTACGTTGCTGAAGCATGCCGTACCGTTTCCCGCTGATGTCTATTACGATTGGTGGCTGAGTATGGTGGCGTCGGCAGTAAGCAGTGTAAGTTGTGTTAAACAAACCTTTACCTATCACCGGCTCAGCGGGAATAACAGTTCCCGTGCTGTTCTTGATATCAGAGAAAAAAAAGTAAGAACAGCAAAGCTCAGGGATGTTTGCCTCCGCCATACTGAAGCCTTTTTGTCACTTGCAGTAGCCGGCGAAAGAACAAGGGCTGTTCTTGAAAAATATTGCTCTTTATTGCGAAACAAGAAGGATGATCGCTTTTCGTGGCCGTTTTTTGTTTTCTTTTTCCAAAACAGGGCCATCACTTTTCA
>JAEUVM010000171.1 GCA_016787125.1 Chitinophagaceae bacterium
GAAAGCGGTGAAGACATACGGCGGCTTTGAACCCAGGGCCACCATCCGCTATGCGATAGATAATGAAACCTCCATCAAAGCGGCGGTGACGAGAAACCTTCAATACATTCACCTGGTGAGTAATGCCGGTACCACGCTGCCGACCGACCTGTGGGTGCCGAGTACTTATATTGTGCGGCCACAGATTAGCTGGCAGTATGCGGCGGGCTTCTTCAAGAATTTCAATGACAACACTTTTGAAACATCGCTGGAAGTATATTATAAGGATATGCAAAACCAGATCGAGTATAAGGAAGGCTACACGCCATCGCTGGCCGACCCGGAGGAAGAATTTGTTTTTGGTAAAGGATGGAGCTATGGTACCGAACTGTTCATCAATAAACTGAAGGGCCGCTTCACCGGTTGGGTGGGATATACGTTGTCGTGGACATGGCGCAAATTCCCTCAACTGAATGAGGGAGAGAAATACCCGGCCAAATATGACCGTCGGCATGACCTGTCGGTGGTGAGTAATTATGAACTGAACCGCAAGTGGAAATTCGGGGCCGTGTTTGTGTACGGCACAGGCAGTGCCATCACCCTGCCCGAACGTTTTTATGTGATCAATGGCGTACTGACGCAGGAATACAGCAAGCTGAACCAGTACCGCATGAAAGCGTATCACCGGTTGGATCTGTCTGCCACGCTGACCCCCACGCCGAAGAAGAAAAGGAAAGTGAGCAGCTACTGGGTGTTCAGCATTTATAATGTGTACAGCAGGCTGAACCCGTATTTTATTTATTATGATCAGAATGGCAGCCCGGTGAATGGTGATCTGAAAGTGGAGGCGAGGCAGGTGTCGTTGTTTCCGGTGTTGCCGGCGGTGACGTGGAATTTTAAGTTTTAAGCTAAGAGGTTAAAAAAGAAAAGGAGATAAAGAGGGGATTAACTCTTTTCCTCCTTCTCTCTTTTTTTCTCTTAGTTAAATGTATTTGGCTAAGAGATAAAGGAGAAAAGGAGATAAAGAGGGTTCTATCTCTTTTTCTCCTTTCCTCCTTTTTTCTCTTAGTTATTTGGTGGTGGTGCGCCGCCCATCATCTTCATCATTTCAGCGGGTTCCATGTAGGTCCAGTGGGCGATGGCTTTTCCGTCTTTGAACTGGGTCATTTCAACTGCCTTTGTTTTGAAAGATTGGCCGGCTTTCATACCCATCATATCCACTTTCATCACCCCGCTGAATTCCATAAGGGCCATTACGTACTCATCATCACCCATAACCCGGAGGGTGGTGGTTTTGGCGCTGTCGTAAGTTGACATCATCTTTTCAAAAGCCGCTTTATTAGCAGCCACGCCTTTTACCGGTCCCATTTCGCCGGCATAGTCAACAAATTCTTCAGAGAGATAATCGCCGAGTTTGGAGAAATCTTTTGTTTCAAAGCATTTGGCGATAGCCGCATTTACTTCGAGGTTCTTTTTGGTGGTTTCAGAAACACCACCTTCATGTTTTCCGCCACAGGCGGCTAATAACATCACCGCTGCAGCAGAAACGAACAGGATCTTTTTCATGTTGGTTTTTATTTAGGTTTACTAATGTGAATTGGGAATAGGGAATGGTGAATGGGAATACAGGGAAAAGGTAGGAAGTTTTTTGGTAAAATATACAACAGGCTGCTTACTGGGTCTTGGTGGCAGCGGCCGGGTTTTCATAGATGAACCGCACCATGGCGTTCTTTTGTTCATCAGAGGTAAGGTAAAGCTGGTATCGTTTGTTGCCGGCATTTACGATCATCAGGGCGGTGTTGGGCGGTATGGAGCCAAGGTTTTCGCCCACCATGATCAATTCCTGTTCTGTTTTCTTCAGGTCGATCCGGATGTTTACGGTAACGGGCTGGGTGCTCAGTCTTTTTTGTGACACCACGGGCATACCGTTGGCATACACAGAAATGGTATCGCCGTCTATCTGGCCGTTATCATAAAAATCTATGCGGATATTGCCGGTGTCTACTTTGATCTCTTTTACCAGTTCGGCCTTTCGTTTGGTAAGTGCGGGTGGTAATTTAGGATCTGGCTTAAAGGTGGCTTTGTCCATCCGGTTCAGCACGATGGTGCCGGGGTCGCAGGGCGTTTTACCATCAGTAGCTTTACCTGTCCACGTACCCCGCAGTTGCTCATCAATCACCACATTGCCCACACCTTTATGATAGGTGAGTGCGTAGCGTTTTACACAGGGTACACAATCTTCCCTGATCTTGAAGGTGATGATGCCATTTTCCTGGATTTGAATGAGGCCGCTGTCTTTCTTGTATAGTCCTTCAAAATTCTCCCGCACATAGTTAAGCGAGTCGGAGAAGTGGTAGGCCGTGCCGGTAATGCGTGTGCCGGCCACCTGGATCTGCAATTCTATATTATATACGGGAAAGCAGGCGCCGGGTGCCATCACCACTTTGCCTTTCCAGATGCCGTTGATATCCTGTGCGCCGGCGATGCCGGTGAGCAAACAGGTGAGGATGATATAAAGGAAGCGCAACATTTACCGGAAAAATAAACGAAAATAATTCTGCAGGAAATAAAATTACAGAAACGGCAACCGTTGTTACAAATCGTTACTGCGGTTGTTT
>JAEUVM010000485.1 GCA_016787125.1 Chitinophagaceae bacterium
AAATGCCCGGTAGCATTACCGAACGATGAAGTGAGTGACCCCGCATATGGCGGGACAGGCACAATCCCGTACGTACGGGACCAGTAGTAATGTCGCCCGCCTCCAAATCATTACGGCAGGTAAACCGGTTATTTTACTGAACTATAAACGCTGGAAAACCGAAAGTGGGGTTTCGCTGACGTTTATTAGTTCTGTTTTTAGACAGGCCGAACAATAAACAAATCCGCCTGTAATGAGTGCCAAAAGTACAGTTTATCCTTTTAATAAACAACAGGGCGGGTGAGGGGGCGGGAACGGGTGAATAAAGGCGGTAAGGGATAGTATTTTATTATGGAAGGCCTTTCAGCCATCCGGGCAGCAGGCCCTTTATTTCCTCCAGCGTTGCGGGAGGGCAGGTGTGGAGTAAGCTGTTTTCTACAGTATGTGTTTTATCAGCGTAACCTTTGGCGCCGCTTTCTGATGTTACGGTAATGGTACCGTTGAAGGCGAATATCTTCTTTTCTCCGCCGGTAATGATAATACCTGAATAGCCAAGCAGCCCCTCCTGCTCCTGCGGGGCGGTGGCGGGTAACGCTTCAACAGCAAGCAACAGTTGGTGATATGCTGCGGCAGGGATGGTCCATTGCGGATTGCGCCTGCCGGAGAATACACAAACTGTTGCTGTTATGGTGTGATTATTACCCAATCTTGATATGACCGTGTATCACCTGCATAAAGGTACAGAACTGGGTGTACGGGCCCCTATCTGCCGTACGCGGATCGGTGATGAGGTTGTTTGAATTGTCGGTAATACGTGCCTGTGTGCCACCGGGTTTATGGCTCCAGCGGCCATTATTGCCTTTGCGATACCAATGGAAATCCCAACCGGGTGCTATCACCAACGCTACAAGATGTCCTTTGCTCGGACACTTGTTGTCGGCAGCCGGCAGGTTTACCAGTTGGTCGGCAATCGCTCCGTCTTTGGCACTGCGCTGACCAGCAGCTACTGTACAACCTGAGAGTGAAGTGTATTGCTGTCCGGAGGCTTTGCCGGGCTGTGCAAATGTGTTAGTGCGGTAGTTGGAGGCGTAGTTGTAACAGTTGTTGTTGAACTGGATGGTGCCATTGTCATTCCACCAGGCCAGGTCGGGATCGGGTGCGCAATAGCAGGCATTGATAAACGGAGGCCAGATGGGTATGGGCAGCTTTACAAGGAGGTCCCAGTCTTTTTTGAACCGCTTGATCTCTTTTTCGAGGAAGGGCTTGAATTCCCTTCTGTTAGGTACGCCTTCAAAGCTGCTGAGTTTGTCGAACACGAGGCTTTCCACCGCCTGTCCATCGAGGTCGGTAAAGTTGTCTGCAGCAAACATATTGGTATGTGTAAGCTGCATACGGCCGGGATGCTCTTTGGAGGCTTTGTCAAGCTGCTCTACAATAATACCCCTGTACCCGAGGCCGCCGGGAGGCTGGATGCTTTTGTTGGTGAGGTTTTTTGTTTTGCCGGCAGGAACAATACTGTCTAATACTTTTTTGGCTTCTGTGCCGCTGACGATCAGTTCCGGGTTTGGCCGCCCGGAGAAGATGTCGAGGGTGATCTTTAATTGCATAGAAATCAGGTTTAAGGTTAATGATACTGGAAAGGTACGGGAGCCGCTGATACAAGTCAATACCCAAAACCGAGTATTTTATATGAGAAAGAGGCTGTCGCAAAAGCTATTCAACACAGAGATACGGGGTAAAGGAGAAACACAGGGGGATGATGCTGAACCTCCCTTTCTCTGTGTAACTCAAATAATCAGTTACTCTGTGTTGAATGGCTTTTGAACCAGCCTCTTTACGAAATAAACGTATATACTTAGTTCAGCTTCTCAAAGTGTACTTCGAGCCGCTTGTCTTTCCTGTAATAATCCAATATCAGCACCTGGCCCTGTCTGCCGGGCAGGATGGCGGTGCGGGTAGCGTCTGATTTGGTATTGATCTTATCGGTGGTGATCTTGCCTTCGTTGTACGTGATTGAGTTGAAGGTGCCGCCTTTATAATCTTTACCCCTTACATAATCGCTGTAGCAAACGGTAAAGGAAGTGGCATCTTTATTTACCTGTGTGTAAGCATAATCAAATTCGCCGAAATAATATTTGATCATTTTGCCCAGCAGTGCCACACTTACAAAATCCCAGCCACCGGGAAGTATAACATTGTTGGAGTTTTTCTCATAGATCTTAGCAGCTTTGATGTTGAAGTCGCTGTCGAATGTAAGCATGATCATATCTGTCACTTTCACCTTGGTGGTGCTGGCATTACTTCTGCCTCCTGAGAGCACTTTACCGGCAATGCCCAATGCACTGGCCACTTTTTTATATCCTTCACCTACCGCATATATCTTGCCATCGGCTGTCTGCATCATACTGTGGAGAAACATATAGCCGAAGTCGTCTATCTTTCCTTTGGAGTTTACATCCAGGTATTTGCCCATATCCACATCCCACGACACATATTTCTCGCTGGTCACTTTGCCCGTTTCATCTATACCCCAGAAGGCAAATCCTTTGGATTTGTCTTTCATGATGTTGCCATCCGTATCAAAGTATTCACCAAACAGGTACGATTTACCGCTGTTGAGCATGGCCATGCTGGAAGGGTAAAAACGGAATTTGGAGTCAGTTGATTTTTCAAACAGCTTCTTACCGGTTTCCAGGGCGAGACCAAGAATGTAAGAGTCCGGCTTCTGGTCAAACGTACCGCTGTAGCGCAGCACTTCGATATACACCACCCCATTGGAGGTGCCGAGGTAATCACCGGTAAACTTTTTGCCGCCTTCCACCGGTGTGTAGCTCCATGTTTTCTTTTTTTCGGTGGAAAAGAAATCTACCTGGAAAGTATAATCCTTATCCTCGCGGCTGGGGGTATTGGAGATAAACCCTTTGCCTTCTATCGGAAACAATCCTTTGAAGGCCTGCTCTTCATCATCCATGGCGAGGTAAGTATTTTCCAGAAAGCGCTCTTCCTTTTTGGTAAGCTGGCGCATGTAGGAATGTTTCTTTTTACCATCTGCCCCATATACCTGGTAGTCGAAGGTCCTTTCTTCATCATTATACAACAGGAAGATGAGGTCGGTGCCGTTGAAAGATGATTCAAGCACATACACATGCTTGGAATCCTGGAACTTCACCTCTTTCAGCTTCTTCAGGTTGTTGTCGGTTATCTGCAGGGTGTATTCGTTGGTCTTCTTGTCAATCTTATCACTTACGTAAAAGAAATAGTATCCTTTTACTTCAGTGGCTTCTTTGATGGCATCAGAGTTGCGCAATTGCACTTTGTGTACATTTTCAATGGTCATCTTCTGTGCCTGCACCTGCAGCAGGGTGAGCAGGATGAGCGAGCTAAGGAGCATTGTTCTTTTCATGGTATTACTGTTTGGTGTTTATTGTTATTGATTGAGCAGTTTCTTTGCCGTGGCCAGTTCTTTCTCAAAGTCTTCATTGTTTTTCATTGCCGATTGGTAACTAAGGCCGAAATGATAACTCAGCGCCGCTATTTCATCCAGCCGCACCCTTGTCAGCAATCGCAGCAACAGGTTATAATCTTCAGGGTAATATTTGCTTTCTGCATCTACGGCCAGGCCGAGCTTGTGTTCTTTTTGTTTTGAATACAGGGTATTCAGGCACCGCATCACTGATACCACAGCCAGTGGTTTGTATTTTTCATCCTGCAGCAGTTGCAGGCTGTAATACAGGTTGCGCCCCAGGTTGCCG
>JAEUVM010000266.1 GCA_016787125.1 Chitinophagaceae bacterium
CTTGCGAACGCTTCTCACCAACTTGCGAAGCGATCTCACCAACTTGCGAATCGATCTCACAAGCTTGCGAATCGATCTCACAAGCTTGCGAACGCTTCTCACGGACTTGCGAACGCCTCTCACGAGCTTGCGAAACGCCATGTGTGAAGAGCGGAATGCACTTTTCTTGATTGTATTAACAACTGCTTAACTATCGGCGATCTGTGAAAGGTCCGCATTTCAGCTGCTGATCTCCCACAAAGAAAAATCCCAAAATAAATTTGCGAAACCAAATAGTTGCACATATATTCGCAACCGATCAGTTTCATTAAACCAACAGCCGAAATGCGCAGAGATATCTTCCAGGCCATAGCAGATCCTACAAGAAGGGCCATCATCACCCTGATAGCCACACAGGCACTAACCCCCAATGCCATCGCTGAAAACTTCCACTCCACCCGGCAGGCAGTGTCCAAACACCTTCGCATTTTAACGGAATGTGAATTGGTAAAACAGGAGCAAAGAGGCAGGGAGATCTATTATTCCCTCGAAGTGAAAAAAATGAAAGAGATAGATACATGGCTCGGACAGTTTCGTAAACTATGGGAAACCAGTTTCAACCAGCTCGACACCTTATTACTCACCATGAAAAAAAAGAAAAAATGAAATTACTGTTTGATTTTACCGTTGACAAAGCCGCCCAAAAAGTATTTATCACAAGAGAATTTGATGCCCCGCAACACCTGGTATGGGAGGCGTTTACCAATGCAGCACTGCTCGACCAGTGGACAGCCCCCGCACCCTTCACGGCAAGAACAAAGTATATGAACTTTGAAGTGGGCGGCAAACGTTTCTATGCAATGGTAAGCCCGGATGGCACTGAAATGTGGGCACTGCAAACCTATACATCTATCACACCCATCACCAATTTCAAAATGTTCAATGCCTTCGCAGATAAGGATGAAAATCCGCAATTGCCCGGTTCAGCGTGGGATTATACCTTCAGCGAGCAGGAGGGTATAACAAAAGTGATCATCACTATCTACAACGAATCCCTCGAACGCATGGAGAGAATGATAGCAATGGGCTTCAAAGAAGGTTTCATGGCCACAATAAACCAGCTTGAAAACTTATTAGGAACTTTAAAGAAATAGAAAATGAATAAATTGATCTTTCTTTCCGTGCTTGGTTTTGGCATCACGATTTCCTGCTCGAATCCAACAAAGCAGGAAAATGCCAAGGGAGAAGTTACCCAAACAACAACGGTTTCAGAACCAGGACAAAACAATAAAAACATGAACACACAAAAGATCACTCCCTACCTATGGGTGGAAAAAGATGCCAAAGCAGTGGCAGATTATTATTTATCCATTTTTAAAGATGGCAG
>JAEUVM010000488.1 GCA_016787125.1 Chitinophagaceae bacterium
TATTCCGTCTGAAACGATACGCCTCTACCAGCGGCAGGGTGATTTGTATTACGAACCCACTACGGCCGGGCAAAATGATGCGATGCCGGTGGCATTTAAGCTCACCTCTTTTTCCGACACAAGTTTTGTGGCCGAAAACCCTGAGCATGATTTTCCAAAACGGATCAGCTATACCCTTGTAAATAAAGATTCCATTCATGCTTTTATTGATGGCGGGCCGTCGGCCGCCTCGGGCAAAAGCGATTTTTATTATTCAAGAACAAAAAACTGATATATGGAGCCGGTCAACTGGAACAGCTTCACGGTGCGGATAGATGTAAACGCTTCCCCGGAAAAATTGTATGCCGCATGGGCCACCCGTGCCGGCATTGAAAGCTGGTTCTTACGCTTCAGCGAATATAAAGCGGCAGACGGAACCGTGCGGGCAGACAATGAAGCGGTACACAAAGGAGACACTTATACCTGGATGTGGCATGGCTGGCCGGATGACACGGTGGAGCATGGCACTATACTGGATTGCAATGGGAAAGACAGTCTTCGTTTCAGTTTTGGAAAAGCCGGCAACTGCACCGTAAAGATTTATACTGAACAGGGTGTAACGATTGTGGAAGTTGTACAGGAAGATATTCCTGCTGATGATAAAGGAAAACATACCTGGTATGTGGGCTGCAAAACGGGGTGGACCTATTATCTCACCAACCTGAAAGCGGTGTACCAGGCGGGTGCCGACCTGCGCAATAAGAAAGAAGGCATCGGCAAATTACTGAACCTGTAAAAGCGTCTTTATGGCATACAACGAGAAACTGGCTGCTATGACGAGGGAGCTGATTGCCCAATCAGAAAAAGACATTGAAGAAAAAGCCATGTTTGGCGGGCTGTGCTTTATGGTAAACGGAAAAATGTGTGTGGGTGTTGAAAAAGAGCGGCTGATGGTGCGGCTTGATCCTTCCGTGTATGAAGAAGCCATGGAAAAAGAAGGTTGTAAACCGATGGATTTTACCGGCCGGATCATGAAAGGCTATGTATTTGTGGATGC
>JAEUVM010000356.1 GCA_016787125.1 Chitinophagaceae bacterium
CGGTTGAGGGTGAAGGTACCGGCAGGTGTTTCAGTACCAAAGGTGAGACTGTCCGAAAGGAATGTCTTACCCAGCACTTTTAATCCATTCACAGGCGGGGTGATATCATAGGCACCAACCGATACACCACCATTCGGCGCCACCATAAACTTTGTGCTGCTGTTCACCAGCACCCGTAAAGCAGGCTCTGTGGTGGAGGTGGTGTTTACATACAACTTGGCTGTAGGATTGGAAAATCCGATACCAAGATTGCCCGTGCTGGCAAGGCGGATATGTTCAGCGCCGTTTGTCTGGAATACCAGGTCGCCGAGCGTATTACCAATATTAGTGGCAAAGAGCAGGTCATCGCCCATGGCTTTGATATATCCCTTGTTCACGTTCGCATTACGCATTTGTAATACCGGATCAGTGCCATTGATGGTGAGCAGTTCAGAAGGCGTGCTGGTGCCGATACCGATGTTGCCGTTCTCATCCACAAAGGCCCTGTCAATTCCTTTGGTGGAAAGTACCAGGTTGCCGGTGCTGTTGTTGGCATAGGTGCCGATGCGCACATCGTTGGTGCTCACCTGCAGAAATCCTTTCGCCACACTGTTGTGAAGAAACTGTATAGAAGGATTGCTCGCATTGATCGACAATTTTTCCTGCGGGGTGCTGGTGCCGATGCCCACATTGCCAGCATTGTTGTTGTATATATTATTACCGTTAATGTTCCATGCTTTCTGGTATTGATGAACGATCTCGGCCCAGCCGCCGTTTACATCACCGCGGTAGATCCAGAAGCTGTAGGTATCTGTATCAAATACAGTAAGACCGATGGAAGGCCCGGCAATAGACGTTCTTTCAAGCGTGGTCATCCGCGGCAACAGCACACCTTTAGTGGTACTGGATACATCCAGCAGGGCAGAGGCTTCGGGAGTATTGGTGCCGATACCGATATTCTGGGCATTGGCATTGGCAACACCAATAATGAGCAAAAGGAAAAGCAGCTTTTTCATGTTAAATTATTTATACAGCCAAAGTATAACCGGCAACGGGCTGCTTCCAAGAGCGGGTTAGTTTACGGCGAAGGGGAGTGATTCTGCGGCTATGAGAGAAGTTGCGAGTTATGAGTTATGAGTTACGAGAAGAAAGTTGCGAGTTGTGAGTTATGAGTTACGAGTATCGAACCACGAACTATGAACTATATGCTATGAACCATGAACCATCAGCTATGAACCCTCAACCCTCAACCCTCAACCATATCAACAACTCCCATCTCTAGACGACCCACTCGCAACTCATAACTCATAACTCGCAACTCGTAGCTCATAGCTCGTAGCTCGTAGCGAGCCCCGATCTCTAAACGACCCACTCGCAACTCATAACTCACAACTCGCAACTGGCTCTCTTAATTTTTTGTGAAAAAACAACAATCTTCCCTCCGTAGTTAAAAAACTCATTTTCCCGAATTCTCACCACGTTTACCGAATTCTAATCAAAACTTCCCGAATTCTAAGAAATATAAACACCCCACTTTTTTTCGGGTGACAACTGCAAAAAGAGCAGCCATTTTCTTTAACAACATCCGATGTATTGCAGTATTAATTTGCACCCATTAATCAATTTTAAATTTTATTTTATGAAAAAGAATCCCGAATCAGGCAACATCAAAAACCTCGCATCCATGCAGCTTCTCATCTCTTATTGCACACAAATGGGCAGTAAGTACAACCCGGCCAACCAGCTCATCTCACTCGCCAGGCTTCGCAGCTTATACACTACGGCTGCATTGGCACAGGATGAAGTGAACAACCGCGTAAATGAAGAGAACAATGCCAAGAACCTCCGCTATTATGCATTCCAGGGCCTTGGCACACTCTGTTCTTCCGTGGTGGCTTCCTATACATCAGGTGGCGCCAGTATCGAAAGCATCAGGGATGCCCAATACCTGCTGCGCAAAGTACAGGGCCGCCGTGCCAAAGCTATCGAACCGCCACCCGCGGTAAAAGAAGGGGAGACCGCCGCACAGGTAAACCACATTTCCGCATCACAAAGCGGAATGGATCAGCAGATCAACCACTTCTCCAGGCTGATCACCCTTCTCTCGGCCGACAGTATCTACAAGCCTAATGAAGAAGAGCTGACCCTGGAAAAACTGGCCGATCGCCTCGAACTGATGAAGAAACGAAACGAAGAAGTGCTCACCGCCACCGCTATCCTCACCAGCGCCCGCAGCCAGCGAAACATCGTAATGTATGATCATAATGCCGGCATGGTGGATATGGCCCTGCTCACCAAAAAATATGTCAGGTCGGTGTACCAGGGAAAAGGAGATGAGTTTAAAAAAATAAACAGCATTCCTTTCCGCAACTACAGGCCGAAGAAAAAACAAAGCCGCTGATCAGCAGGCACCTTTGATGATACCCCCGATTACCCAATCCCCTTCCTTCCCCAGAAGGGGATTTTTTTGCGTAGAAACGAGGCATGCCTCGTCTCCAACCACCATTCCAGCCTCATCTGCAACCCTGTTTCGGCGCCGTAGAGACGAGGCATGCCTCGTCTCTACGCATGTATTGCGAAAAAAACGACATTCTGGGCCATCTGCAACTATGTATTCGATTTCAAAAGGCTGTCAGAAGGCTACTGCAACTATGTTTTTCATTTTGAAAACGTGTTATGAGGCACCTGCAACTATGTTTTTCATTTTGAAAACGTGTTATGAGGCATCTGCAACTATGTTTTTCATTTTGAAAACGTGTTATGAGGCACCTGCAACTATGTTTTTCATTT
>JAEUVM010000359.1 GCA_016787125.1 Chitinophagaceae bacterium
TAATGAAAAAAGGGGCCTGACCTTCTGTATAACGGAGCGTTATCGCATACGCATTACTTATACTGATGTACCCCGCTTGCTGGTATAGCAGTAGTTTCCTGGTATTTTTAAGTCTTGAAGTAGAACACTCAGCCTGGCCTAGTTACCCTCGGGAGATGGCGGTTTTGGTTTTTCGGGGTCAATCCTGGGAGAGCCATCCCTGTTGATAGGAATGATACGCAGGTCTCTTGGCGGAGAACCTGCTCCGGTACATCCCTGGATATACGCTTCAAATTTAGATCCCGCTTTTACTTCAAAACCCGGGTTGAGTGTGATGGAACCGCCGGCATTATATCCTACCGAAGTTCCTCCGCCACCTGAAATAAATTGTGTGGAGGTGATGGTGGATGATACTTCCGTGTATTCGAGACCGGTCACTGTGCCGGTAAGTGAGGAACTGGCGATACAACCGGTATAAACTTCTGCATAAAAAACACCCCTGCCGAATGTGGCGGCATACACCCTGTTAGTAGCCAGTGAGCGGTTAATTTCGATATCGTACACACGGGTTACCGGCAGGTTGTTGCTGTACATGATCCAGTTATCCAGCACATCATTGCGAACAAACACACCGATATCAGTACCGATGTAAATGGTGTTGCTTCCGTCATCATCCATCGTAATGCAATTGATGGGGACATTCGGAAGGTTGGCTGTAATATTGGTCCAGGTGGGCGTGGCTGCATTGGCATTGAAGGTTTCGTATACTTTAGTGGCAGCCGTATAGCCGCCATAACAAACCACCACATGCGCCGAATTGTTTGGGTCAACTGCCAGTTCAGTGATATTGCTGGTGGGCAGGCTGCCCGTAATGATAGTGGCCGCCGACCATACGGCTCCGCTCAGGTTAAACCGTCTCACCGATTGGCCTTCTGTTGCATATAAAACGGTATTAAGACTTGGGGCAAACTCCAGCGATTCAATCGGATTGCCAAAACCCGTGGTGATGGTACTCCATGCCCCTGCTCCTGATGTGGTGTTGTAATCAATATTCGTGAAGCCGAGATAGATATGGGTATCATTCCCCGGGCGCAACACAGCAGGCGTTGTCCAGTTGCCGGCACCGCCCCTGATAAAACCATTCGATGTGCCGCCATCATCGCTGCGGTAAAAATTACCGTTTTGGGTAGAAAGGTAAATTACATTGGTATTGGATGGGTTTATCACTGTTTCCATACCATCACCTCCGCCAATACTAAGGTACTGTGCCCCGGTGTTGCGGTAACTGCCGTTGTCCTGCAGCCCCACTGTAACAAAAGCTGCTGAAGCGGTGGGGTCAATGCCCATTCGATATACCTGGCCTGTTTGCATACCGGACATCAGGCTGACCCAGGTATCGGTACTGCGTGTCATACGGTAAATACCGCCATCACTGGCACAATATAAATACGTAGCATCGCATTTCAGTTCAAAAATATCGGCATGACAAAAATTGGAGGTAAGTGTGCTTGTCCAACTTGAAATCTGAGTCCAGCCACCGGTGGCGCCACCAGTTGTACTTTTATAAACATCCAGACCTCCTACATAAACGTCATCAACATCAGTTGGTGATACTGCAATGCATATATTGCGCCAGGCCTGGCCGCCTAATACATTGGGTGTATTGCTGCGCAGGGTAAAACTGGTACCGCTGTTGGTGCTGCGATATAATCCCTGGTAAGCGGTGCCATCGCCATACAACAGGTATATGTATGCACTATTGGCTGCCGTTACACCGATCTGTATCCGGCCGCCGGTAGTGGGCAAACCTGCGGCAACCCTGTCCACACGTAAGAAAGTAAGCCCCCCATCGGTGCTTTTGTAAAAATAAGGTCCGTTGCTGGTGGCATACATAATGGTGGTACTGCCCGGCTGGTATACAATATCATAAGCATTTGTGCTAAGATTGAATTGTGTACCGCCCACGGTATTATAGTAAGTAACCAGGTCCCAG
>JAEUVM010000370.1 GCA_016787125.1 Chitinophagaceae bacterium
CCGCCCACAACTGTATTATGGGCTTTTGCCTGCATGCTGTGATTGGCAGCAAAATGCACGGCATGGTAGGAGCCAACCGGTATCCTGCCACCTGCCTGTATGGTGGTGCGGGCAGCCAGCAGGTATTCACCGCCACGGAAACTTTCTTTGGGGCGGTTGATATGGTACATGGAAGCGCCGATATAAAAGTTGTTGTAACCATTGGTGCTGCCGTTGTATAAAATACCGGCATTCATATCGAAGTAGCCAACGGAGATCTGTTTATTGGTAAAAATTTCACTGGTAACACCGGTAAAACCAAAGGGAGTGAGTTCATCTTCAAAATCCACTTTGCTGATGTCAAGCCGTTTGTTGATATAAGATCCCTGGAAGCCGGCGCCGATCTGGTGGAAGCCGTCTTCATCCAGTCCTTTATGAAAAGCAAGTGAGAGACCGGCGTAGTTGGTTACCAATACACCATCACCTGCACGGTCGGTAACGCCGAGGATACCCACACCGAGTTTATCAATATCAGAAAGACGGTTTTTAAGAATGTTGAAATCAATAGAAGCTGTACGGGTAACGAAAGCATTATTGATCGTAGGCCATTGGTTGCGGAAGTTGCCGGCCACACGGAAGGTACCGTCAAACTTACCGGTAAGGGCCGGGTTAAGGGTGAGCGGGGAGGCGAAAAATTGGGAAAAGTTAGGGTCTTGTGCCACTGCCACACCGGCCATCAACACAGCAACCAGCAGAGTAGAGATCAATTTTTTCATCACAGCTATTAAAAGTTTTGTCGCTTAAAAAGGATCGGGATGGTGCCAGGCGGTGGGTTATAAAACGCTGAGATCAAACAGAAATTGCCCCAACCAAAGCAGCCGGCCCGCTCTAAATGGTACGAAACGGAAAAATACAACAAAAAAAAGACCCGGAAAAGGAAAAAAATGCTGCGGCGAAGGCAGAATTTGCTGATGTGCTGATGTGATAATATGCTGACAGGCGTGCTGTTTTCACCCGAAGGTCTTGTGCCTTGGTGGGAAAACACACTTTACCGCAAGGGCGCCAGGGCGCAATGCTGTCCTCGCGGCTTGGCGTCTTAGCGGTTAAGCACATTGAAAAACAACCATTTACAAGACTTCCGCCCTCAATTCAACGACCTCCGGGATCAATGAAACAGCCTCCGGCACTGTTGCAATCAGCAAAAAGGGCGGAACAATCATCAAAAAGCCCCGGTTAATGATCAAAAAGGGAGAAACAATCATCAAAAAGCTCCGGTTAATTATCGAAAAGAGAGAATGCTTGTATGTTTTGGATAAATGCAATGATCAAAAAGAGAGAAACAATCATCAAAAAGCTCCGGTTAATTACCTAAAAGAGAGAATGCTTGTATGTTTTGGATAAATGCATTTATCCAAAAGCTCCGGTTAATCATCAAAAAGGGAGAAAACCGGAGCT
>JAEUVM010000389.1 GCA_016787125.1 Chitinophagaceae bacterium
ATCGTCAATCTTAAATCGAAAATAGTCTATGGCTTTGCAGGCTGGTATTGTAGGTCTTCCCAATGTGGGCAAATCAACCCTTTTTAATGCGGTGAGCAACAGCGCCAAGGCGCAGGCGAGTAATTACCGCTTCTGCACCATCGATCCCAACGTAGGCCTCGTGGATGTTCCCGATCCGCGGCTGAATAAACTGGCCGAACTGGTACTGCCCAACCGCATCGTTCCCACCCAGATCGAAATTGTGGACATTGCAGGGCTGGTGCGTGGCGCCAGTAAGGGTGAAGGCCTTGGCAATAAATTCCTGGGCAATATCCGTGAAGTGGATGCCATCATCCATGTGATCCGCTGTTTTGAAGATGAAAACATTCTTCGTGATGAAGGCGCCATCAACCCCGTAAGTGATAAAGAGATCATTGATACTGAACTGCAGTTGAAAGACCTGGAAAGCGTGGAGAAAAAAATACAACGCAATGAAAAACTGGCCAAGACCGATCCCAAGCTGAAAGCGGAACTGGAAGTGCTGGTACGATGCAAGGAACATTTAGAAAAAGGTAAAAGCATCCGGGCTTTGGGTCTTGACAAGGAAGAACGTGCTGCCATCGCCGACCTGTTTTTACTTACCGAAAAGCCTGTACTCTACGTTGCTAACGTGGATGAGGCTTCTATGCATACCGGTAATAAATTTTCTGCCGCCCTTATTGATGCCGTAAAAGATGAAGAGGCTGAAGTGATACTGATGAACAACAGCATTGAAGCACAAATTGCTGAAATGGAAAACCCGGACGATAAGCTACTCTTCATGGAGGAATACAAAATGACGGAACCGGCGCTCGACCGGCTGATTCATTCTGCTTATAAATTGCTGAAACTATACACCTACTTTACTGCCGGTGTGCAGGAAGTGCGTGCCTGGACGATCCATGAAGGATGGAAGGCCCCGCAGGCTGCCAGCGTGATACATACTGATTTTGAAAAAGGTTTTATCAAAGCTGAAGTGATCGCTTACGATGATTTTGTACAATACGGTTCTGAAGCCGCCTGCCGTGAAGTGGGTAAGCTGCGTATTGAGGGTAAGGAGTATGTGGTGAAGGATGGGGATGTGATGCACTTTCGCTTTAACGTGTAGAGAAAGTTACGAGTTGTGAGTTTTGAGTTACGAGTAGTTTATAGATCGTAGAGAAAGTTGCGAGTTGTGAGTTTTGAGTTGCGAGTTCTTTAAAGATCGTAGGTCACTACTGATGCGTAAAACCCGTAACTC
>JAEUVM010000427.1 GCA_016787125.1 Chitinophagaceae bacterium
TGCATATTTTCCATTGGTAACGATCTGTGTATTGTTCAGCGCCAATGTGCCGGTGGAAGATACATGCACCGACCACATGATGAGGGCATTGTAGCCCGAGTTGGAAATGTCCGTCACAGCATTCTGCTGCCCAAAGGCAAAAGCGCCTCCGGCATAAATTCTTGTTTGAACTGCCATAGTAAATGGTTTAGATGTTTAATAAATGGTGGTTTCCGAAGAGCCGGTAAACAGGTGTGTGAGGGTTCGTTGGTTGTGATGATGAAGGTATGCGGGCCGCAATCGGAAAGCAATACCTAAAACAGGGTATTTGGGAATGGTGAATAGTCAATTGTGAATCGCTCGTAACTCACAACTCATAACTCGAAACTTTTTCTTTTAGGGAATAGTCAATTGTGAATCGCTCGTAACTCGAAACTCATAACTCGTAACTGGTCAATAGTGAATAGTCAATAGTCAGTAGTGAATAGTCAATTGTGAATGGCTCGTAACTCATAACTGGTCAATAGTGAATAGTCAATAGTCAGTAGTGAATAGTCGGTAGTGAAGGGCTCGTAACTCACAACTCATAACTCATAACTTTTTTTCTCCGTAGCAAAAAATCTCGTGTTATCAACCCGTTATTCACAAAAAAACCGCTTTTATAGAGATTTCTCTACAAGCGCCTTCCGGCAAGGGCTCTACTTTAGCCCTGTGAATTTCATTATTTAATAAAAACAAATTTTATGTCCCAAACAAACCTTGTATCCTTTGTAATTCCGGAGGATACCCTGAAGAAAGTAAAAGAAAACCTGGTGGAGATCATCGCCCTGCTGACCCCTTATCTTATCGGTCTGTCGGTGGAAGAAAGACAAAACGTGCTGAAGATGGGTGATAAGACCATCCCTTTTGTACAAAAGGTAAGCGACTATTGTAAACTGAACCCCGATTTTGTTCCCAATTTCCTTGATGTAAATGAAATGCAGAAGGACCTGATGGCGGCCAGCCAATTGGATGAGCTGCTGAAGATGGTGAACAGCCTGCGGGGCAACCTGGATGATACGGTAATGCTTTGCGGCAGTGAAGCGTACACGGCCTCCTTATTTTATTACAACTCAGTGGTATATGCCGCCCGCAAAAACAATCCATCGGCCCGGCCTATAGCCTATGACCTTTCCGAACGATATCCCGGCAGGAAAAAAGCGAAGCAAAAAGTATAAAAACAACAGCATAGCCGTGGGTTTCGCAACACCGGTGCAGGGTAGGAGGGGCCCGGCCGGTGTTTTTTTTGTTTTTGGGGCAAGCCTGACCCTCCGACCCTCAGCGTTTATCCTCTGAGGCTGCGGTTTGAGGGTCGGGACCACCTCCTCGGTGCCTGGGACCACCAAATAGGGTCTTCGGGGCACCAATTTGATCCCCCCGGGCACCAAATTGGTCCTCCCGGGCACCAAATAGGGCCTTCGGGGTACCAAATTGATCCCCCCGGGTATCAAGCCTGACCCTCCGAGGACCAAATCGCAACCTCAGAGGATAAACGTTGATACCCCGGAGGTCAGCGTTGATACTCCGGGGACCAAGGCTGA
>JAEUVM010000480.1 GCA_016787125.1 Chitinophagaceae bacterium
AGGACTTGAAAGGATAAAGAGCTACCAGGAACAGCTTACCAGTCATATAGATGAACTTAACAGAGCCAACAATCAGCTGGTACGTATGCGGAGCCAGGAGAAATTTGCTGCCACAGGGCGTATTGCCCGTACTATTGCACACGAGGTAAGAAACCCCCTCACTAATATAAACCTGGCTACAGAACAACTCAAAGGAGAACTGGAGAGCAGTACTGATAATTCAGCGCTTTTATTTGAAATGATCGAAAGGAACAGCCAGCGGATTAACCAGCTTATTTCTGATTTGCTCAACTCAACGAAATTCTCCGAATTGGCCTTTCAAAAGCTTTCTGTAAACGATATTCTTGATGAAGCGCTGACCGGAGCGAAAGACAGGCTTGCATTGAATAATGTAAAAGTGGTGAAGAATTATTTAAAACATCCCTGCAGCGTGTCTGTTGATAAGGAAAGGATGAAGATCGCTTTTCTGAATATCATCATCAATGCGCTGGAGGCCATGGAAGGTAAAGAGGATGGCCAACTGATGATTGAAACAAGGGAAGAGAATAACAGGTGTAATATCCGGATCAGTGATAACGGTACAGGTATGGATAGCGAATCGGTGAGCCGCTTATTTGAACCTTATTTTACCAGTAAACCAAAAGGCAATGGCCTTGGCCTCACCAATACCCAAAACATTATCCTTAATCATAAGGGTGAAATCATTGTAGAAAGCCAGCCTGGAAAAGGAACGACATTTTCCATATGGCTGGAGTTTGCCAATTAAGAATGTAGCCTGAATGCCCCGATTTGGGGAAAAAATTCTACAGCCACCCCACTTTTTTTATGCGCCGGAACCAGTAAGCAGTTCCACAGCCTTGCTTATTTCCGTCAACGTAAAAGGCTTTGAAAGAAAGAAATTGACGCCATTGCCATAGGCTTTGGACCTGTCCTGCGGCGAATCATGTGCTGTTATCATGATGATCTTAAGCCCGGGGTAGAGAGGCTTGATATGATTTACAAAATCAACACCTTTCCCGTCAGGCAAATGATTATCAAGCAATAGCACATCCGGCTCCCCTGTTTTTAATTGCTGACGGGCCTCCTCCAATGAGCAGGAGAAGGTTGTATTATATCCTTTTTTGGCAAGGCTGCTGCTGAGAAAGTAGCATATATCAGCCTCGTCATCCACTATAAGTATTTTTATCGGGGATGTCATTGTTTCATTGAACGTATACACACAATCCTTTTTGATGTTCAAACATACTTCATCAAAATTATTGCCAGTGTAAAAGTTTTATATGCCAGGTGCAAATAAGACTGTTTGGGCACTTATTTTGTAAATTATGGTATGGCATTATGGCAGCGGAGCGAAAATACTTCCGCAAAATGATGAATATTCACCCTGCCTGAAACGAACCATTATTAACCTAAACAAAAAAGGATGAAGCGAATACTTATTATAGATGATGATATTGATATGTGCCGCCTGCTGAGCCACTTCCTGGAGCGGAAAGGGTTTGAAACAGATTCAGCCTATACAGCAACCAAGGCCCTGTCAAAGTTTGCAGAATCAAACTACGACCTGGTGCTTTGTGATTTCAGGCTCGGGGATAAAGACGGAAGGGATGTGTTGCAGGAGATTAAAAAACAAAAACCGGAGACGCAGGTAATCATCATTACGGGCTACTCTGATATAAAAATGGCTGTGGAGGTTATACGTCATGGTGCATTTGATTATATCACAAAGCCACTGGTGCCGGAAGAAGTAATAAGCCTCATCAACAGGGCCCTTACCACTCCCGCAACACAGGAGAGTAATGGTGAAAAAACTGAAACGCAAACGCCAGGGAAAAACCCAACAACAGGCGACGGACAATACCTGGTGGGTATTTCACCCGGCATAACTGCCGTATACCAGCAGGTGGAGCTGGTGGCACCAACCGATTATAACGTAATAATTTATGGGGAAAGCGGCACAGGCAAGGAGGTAATAGCACGTACTATCCATGAAAACAGCAAACGAAAGGATAAGCCATTCCTGGCAGTTGACTGTGGTACTCTCTCAAGGGAACTTGCAGCAAGCGAATTGTTTGGTCATGTAAAAGGATCGTTTACCGGTGCGCTGGGCGACAAAGAAGGTATGTTTGAAGTGGCTGAAGGTGGTACACTCTTCCTGGATGAAGTGGGAAACCTGCCGGTAGATGTGCAGATCACTTTGCTGAGGGTAATACAGGAACGGAAGTTTAAAAGGGTTGGGTCCGGTAAGGATATTGATGCCGATGTTCGGGTGGTGGTGGCATCTAATGAGAACCTGAAAGAAGCATCGCGAAAAGGGAAGTTCAGGGAAGATCTTTATCACCGGTTCAATGAGTTTTCAATATCCATTCCGCCATTGCGGGAGCGGAAAGAAGATATTCCGCTGTTTGCATCTTTCTTTTTAAATAAAGCCGCCGATGAATTGGACAAGAAACTTGAGGGCTTTGATGATGAAGTAATTCATCTGTTCAGGCAGTATGACTGGCCCGGTAATCTTCGGGAACTCAGGAATGTGATACGAAGGGCCGGCTTGTTATCACCGGCTGGCATAGTGACTGCAAATGTGCTGCCCTGGGAGATCATTGGCAGCAACAATAATCAGAAAGAGGCTCCTCCTGCTGTATCAGAAAGAACTGAAGCTCCGCTGATACGACCCGCCGCAGGCTTTGATCTAAAAGATGCCGCTTCCCAGGCAGAGTATGAAACAATTATTAAGGTGCTGAAGCAGGTGAAGTTCAACAAATCAAAAGCAGCCGCTATTCTTAAGATCGACCGAAAGACACTTTATAATAAAATAAAAGCCTACGAGACATCGAACCAGGTAAAGGAAGAAGAAACGGCCGACTGATAATAAATTTACCCGGCCAGTACAGTTTCCACTTTTACAGCGATCAGCATTGAGGCCATACCTGTGATGATACCCGCATATACTTCTGCAGGTGTGTGATCGGATATTATGAAACGGGCTGTGCATACCATGCCGGCAATAAGCAGTACAATGCTGAACCAGGTGCCGTAGTTAAGCTCCTGCGTGAATGCCATATAACCAAAAAAGGCAATTACTATACCCATGGAAATGGCATGCAGGCTTACTTTCATTTTTGTATTCACCATCAGGCCTATTACGGTGCTGATAAAACAGGCCATGGCAAACTGAACGGCCTCATGCGGCATATCAACCGAGAATTGTGTTTTGCCAAAATTGAACCATACATAAGTGATCCAGAAATACCATGTCATACAGGCGATAAATGGAATGATACGTTCTTTCTGTGTGCGGAGATAAATACTGTCAATGAACTTTAATCCTTTCAATAAGGCCACGGTGATCAGCGGGAACAAGGTAAACGATACTGCTGCGGCAGCCATTACGGATACAAGCTTTACCTTAGCCGGGAAGCCTGTAAAAAGGTAAGGATGTATGTAAGTAAGAAAATAAACAACATACAAGGGTACAAATACGGGGTGAAAAACCCAGGAGATAAGTTTTGCAATGAGTTTCAATGCGGTAGGCTGTTCAGGAAAATACCTTTCCCTTATTTCCTGTAACTGCCTGTTTTCGTCCACCACCATTTTTGTACTCATACCTGCGTTTGCATTTCTGCAAAGTAAGGGAATACTTCCGTAGCAGGCAGAATTTGTATATTTATAATCGCAATTGCGGGACCGGTTTTGCCAAACACACTACCATGCGGAAAACATTGACCTTACTGCTGTTTTTCTTTATGCTGCAATCGGCTGATGCGCAGAAGATCAACGTGGCAAAAATCCAGGCAGTTTATGAGCAGATAAAAGCTGCCGGTATTCAGCACCCGGACTTTGTAATAGCCCAATGCCTGCAGGAAACAGGCAACCTCAACTGCAAAAAATGCTGCCTGCGTTA
>JAEUVM010000512.1 GCA_016787125.1 Chitinophagaceae bacterium
AAGGGCATGTTGCTTTCCTTTTTTAGGAGGAATGTATGCCTCAACTATATCGCTGTAGAATATCACTCCCACTTTATCCGCATTGTTCACGGCAGAGAAACTTAGCACGGCTGCTATTTCAGTAATGATATCCCGCTTGCGTGCATGGCTGGTGCCAAACAGGGAACTGTTGCTGATATCAACCAGCAGCATTACGGTAAGTTCTCTTTCCTCTTCAAACACCTTGCTGTACGGATGCCCAAACCGGGCCGACACATTCCAGTCAATAAAACGGATATCATCGCCCGCCGCATATTCCCTCACCTCTTTGAACGACATCCCCTTTCCCTTAAAGGCACTATGGTACTCGCCGGTAAAGAGATCGGACGTAAGCTTTTTACTTTTTATCTCCAGCTCACGGACTTTTTTTAGTATTTCGCTTGTAGTCAGCATTAAGGTGTCAGGTGCCAGGTGTCGGGTGTCAGGTTGTCAGTTCACTTCAGTTGGGTATTGTTTTCAAAGTACTTTATCAGCCCACTTAATAATTTTCTGCAATGTTCAATTTGCCGGATTACATCATTAAGAACTTCTTGCGGAATAAAAAGCAGGTCGGTTGCAATAATTATTTGTGTTTCCAATTCATATAGTGACCCTCTTGCGATATAAAAGAAGTGAATTGTTTCTTTTTTGTATTGCCGGCCATACCCTTCCGCAATGTTTGATGGAACTGATACGGCACATCTGCGTATTTGCGCAGCTAATCCGAATATTTCTTCTTTTGGAAAGTTCTTCGTCACGAGATAAATGTTTTTTACTAATTCTCTTGCTTTTAACCATGCATCCAGCTCTTGATACGTTTTGTATTGTTTCATAAGGTAGGTTTTTCAAATTAAAGCCCCGACACCCGACACCGGGCACCTGACACCCGAATCACGGTACATTAATCGCCCGTATCACATCTTCAATCACGTCTTCGGGTTTTACATTTTCGGCTTCGGCTTCGTAGGTGAGGCCAATGCGGTGGCGAAGCACATCTTTGCAAATACTGCGTACATCTTCCGGGATTACAAATCCCCGCTTATTCAGAAAGGCCTGTGCTTTGGCAGCGAGTCCGAGGTTGATACTGCCCCTTGGTGAAGCGCCATAGGAAATGAGCGGGTTTAGTTTATCCAGTTTATAATCACCGGGCTTGCGGGTGGCAAACACAATATCAAGAATGTACTGTTCAATTTTCGGGTCCATATATACCTGGCGGGTGAGGTCTTTGGCATTGATCACTTCCTGTACAGATACCACCTGCTTGACCGAAGGGAAGCTGCCCTGTACATTTTGCCGGAGTATCAGCTGCTCTTCACTCATTTTCGGATAATCCACTATTACTTTCATGATGAAACGGTCCACCTGTGCTTCGGGAAGCGGGTAAGTGCCTTCCTGTTCCAGCGGGTTTTGAGTGGCCAGTACGAGGAAGGGTTCATCGAGTTTGTAGGTGCTGTCGCCGATGGTCACCTGCCGTTCCTGCATGGCTTCCAGCAGGGCGCTTTGTACTTTGGCCGGGGCACGGTTAATTTCATCAGCCAGAATGAAGTTGGCAAAGATGGGTCCTTTACGTACCACAAATTCGTTGCGCTGCTGGTTATAGATCATGGTGCCGATCACGTCGGCCGGCAACAGATCGGGGGTAAACTGGATACGGCTGAAGCGGGCATGGATGGCCTGGGCGAGTGATTTGATGGTAAGTGTTTTGGCAAGACCGGGCACACCTTCCAGCAATACGTGGCCGTTGCTGAGCAGGCCGATGAGGAGGCGGTCGAGCATGTGAGATTGGCCAATGATGACGTGTGCAATTTCTTCCCTGAGTTTATCGGTAAACTGGCCGGCATGAGCGATCTTTTCATTCAACTGCCGGATATCTTCTGCGGTTTTAAGCATGCGGATAATTTAAATATGTTGCAAATTACGAACCTGCAGTATGCAAATAATTTGCCGTTATTATGAACGGCAGAAAATACGCAATCATTTGCG
>JAEUVM010000542.1 GCA_016787125.1 Chitinophagaceae bacterium
CCGGAAATGGTAAAGCCATCCAGCACAGCGGTACTGTTTACACCGTTATTATTGTTACTCACCACATGATAACTGTTGCCGCTATTGTTGGCAAAATTGGGTCCGTCGTTTTGGTCAATATCGCCGCTTAAGATGGTTTCATACAGCGAGAGATTCCTGTCAGTAAAAACAGGTGTACCGGTAGCCGGAAAATCTCCATAAATACTCACCCCGGCTTTCATTCTGAAAGAAATGGTGCGGTCGGTGGTACTGGTGGGATAATAGGTGCCGGCAGCCACCCATACCTGGTCGTTAGCTACAGACGCCGTAATCATAGCCTGCAGGTCGGCACTGGCATTGGCCCAGGAGCTGCCATTACCGCTTCCGGAGGCCACGGGTTTTACATAATGGATGGTCTGTGCCGTGGCGCAAAAACCGGCGAGCAGTAAGAGAAAAGTGAGGATAAATTTTGCTTTCATAATGATTTTTTAAAAGAGTAATGGGTTATGGGTTTGAACAGCCTGGATGCGTCATGGCCTGTTTATTTACCCGGTATTTGTAATCTGTTGCTGTATTTTGTCAATTTTTTTCAATTGCACCCCATACCAGACCCATACCACCGACAGCAGCAGCAGCAGGATCAGTATAATGATCAGTACCATCGATTTTTTGGAGAATGTAATGGCCATAGTAAGCTGTTATGGTTTGGTGATCTGTGGTCTTTTGCAAATATGGGAACAGCCGCACCGCTTTACCTCATTACGGGCATTACAATAGCGTAACAGCAACGTTACATTTCCGTTACATCTCTGAAATACAGTACAGCAGAGAGTTTGAGAGGATAATTAAATGGAGTCAGCAAGTTCGGCAAGGGACCCTTCTTCGGGCAATGACAGCTTTTTGCGAAGCCGATGGGCGGCCACCCGGATGGCTTGCTGGGAAACGCCCAGGGCAGAGGCCATCTCTTTATTGGTAAACTTCAGTTTGGCAAGCGCCATATAGCGGGTTTCTGCCGGGGTAAGGTCGGGCAGTTTTTCTTTCAGCCGTACCAGGTAGCCTCCATGTACCTTATCAAATAACTGGCGGAAATTGCTCCATTGTTCGTCGGTGAGCAGGGTGCTTTGCCACAACTGCTCCATCAGGTTGCTGTCTTCTGTGCCTTTGGCCTGCAATTGCGCCTCCATCTGTTCCAGCAGGAGGGCCTTTTCCTGGAAATTGGAAGAAAAATCTTTCAGTTGTTGTCGTGCATTGTTAAGTTCGGCTTCCCTCTTTTCAAGCTCCAGGTCTTTTACCAGTTTTTCCTGCTTATGTCTGCGCTGAATAAGCCGGTTTACATAAAATGCACCAATGGCGAGTAATACCAGGAAGCCGAGGAGAATATTCCGCTGCAGCGTTTTGCTTTTCTTCTCCTGTTCAAGGTTTGCTAACTGCTGTTGCTTTTTTTCCCGCTCTGCTTTTACTTCAACCCTGGCCAGCAGCATGGCATTGAATTTTCTGGCCATGCTGTCTTTTACCCAAAGTGAAGAATCAAGATAAGCCTGGGTTTTTCCCAAATCGCCTTTTGCCGCAGCCAGTTTGCTTAGCAGGGGGTATAAAAATTCATATTGATCAAAGAGCACTTTCTTCTCAAGAATATATTGCTCCGCCTGCCGTGCCAATTCATCTGCCTTGACAATATTATTTTGAATTAAATAAATATTGGCCAGCCAGATGATAGATCTATTCGCTAATTGTGTGTCATTGAATTTACCTGCAATGGCAATATCCTGCTCCAGCAAGGGAATGGCATTGTCATAATTGCCCCGCAGGAATTGATTGTAACCCAGGTTTCCAAATGCTGCTCCCTTCCATTCTTCATGGCGGTCTGTTTCATTTTGCAGTATCTGGTTGAAATAATAATCAGAAGAATCCAGGTTGCCGGTTTTGAGATAGTACAAACCGAGTGTATTCCGGATATCACTCTGAATTGCCGCCATTTTAAATGGAGGCTTATAAGTAAGGGCCTGCCTCAAATATTGCATTGCTTCCCTGTATTCTTTAAAAATGTAATAGATATTGCCGACAGAAGAGTAGTCGTACATTTTTTCCGGATAAACGTCTTCAGCCAGCCCCTTCCCGATTTCTATATTTTTCAAATAACAATCCAGCGCCGTTTCATAGTCATGGTTCTTTTGCCAGTACTGATCGCCCAGCATACGCCAGGCACGGGCCACGGATACCAGGTCTTTTGCACGCTGTCTGTCCTCAATAAACTGAAGCATATGCTTGTCATCCAGGCTGTCGACAGGACTTTGTACTGCCCGCATCCATGCGGCAGCCAAAGCGGCTTCTGCCATCAATGATTCATCGTTATTCTTTTCACCAAAAGTCCGGAGAGATGCTATGATGGAGTCCTGCGCCGGAAAGGGAGGGTCCAGTATTTTTAAAACATTGCCGTAAAAATGAACAAGCGCCGGTGTTTTATCCCTGAATGTTTTATGCAGCATGCCCTCATATTGTGCCTGGCAGACTGCGGAAAGGAAAACAATAAAGATGAGGGAGAGAAAGCGCATGGTTTTTTAAATGCCTTAGGGCAGGCCGCAAATTTATCTGAAAATTATTATTCATATATATTTTATACGGAGGCCTGTGCAGCATAGGCATAAAAAAACCTCCCATTTTTTAATGGAAGGTTTTCTCTTGTGCCCGGGACTGGATTCGAATGCTGACGCTTCGGTCAGCACGCCGACCAGCCGAAAGCTGCGTCGGCGCCAGCACACTATTATCAAACCGATCTGTACTTGGCCATAAAAGCTATAAGACGGCCTTTTGAAAGATTCTTCAGCTTTTTTTCTAACTCCATCGCCTCTGCCCTTGAAGGCTTTTCTGTAAACCATACTATTTCCCATGGCCTGTACGGCGCAGTTGCCTTTTCTGTACCCGAATTATGCCGTTTTAACCGTTCCCCGACAGCGTTCGTCTGACCGATGTAATACTTATCATATCCCTTCGTGTATAAAATGTAAACATAGTATGCCATAAAAAATAAAACCCCCAACAGTAAGTGTTGGAGGTTTTGTGCCCCTGATTGGGCAAATATCCAACCAATTTTTGTGCGATTTAAGGGGAATAGCGGCTTTTAAGGGCATTTTCGGATAAAAACGGACAAATAGCCACACGGGGTGCTAAAATCTCATTTTTTGAATCCTGACGGCGTTTAAAATTGCCAGTAATGCCACCCCAACATCAGCAAATACAGCCTCCCACATGGTAGCCAGTCCCCCTGCCCCCAAAATGAGAACAATAGCTTTTACTGAAAATGCCAAAATGATATTCTGCCATACGATTTTCTTTGTCTGCCTCCCAATATTGATGGCCATTGCTATACGGCTGGGTTTGTCATCCTGTATCACTACATCAGCGGTTTCAATAGTTGCATCACTTCCTAAACCACCCATTGCAATACCAACATTGCTTAATGCAACAACAGGTGCATCATTCACCCCATCACCAACAAAGGCAACGGTTTCGTTTTTAGTTTTTAATTCTTTTACCTTGTTTACTTTGTCTTCTGGCAATAAATCGCCGAAGGCATTATCTATTCCTAATTTATCTGCAACAAATTTTACTACACTACTTTTATCACCACTTAGCATCGTTGTTTTTACATCCATGCTATGCAGTTTGTTTACAGCTTCCTGAGCATCTTCTTTCATACTATCGGCAATGGTGAGGTAGCCTGCAAATTTTTTATCGTAGGCGATGGCTATTAAAGTATAAACAATTGTAGAAGTGTCAATTTCGTATTGAATGGAGAATTTATCCATCAATTTGAAATTGCCTACTAATAGTTCTTTCCCCTGTACATTTGCTTTTAATCCATGCCCTGATATTTCTTCTACATTTTGCAACACAATATTGTTGTTAACTTTTCCAACAAATTGATGAATAGCTGTTGCAACAGGATGTGTGCTTTGGCTTTCCAAAGCATTGACCATTTGCAATATTTCATCTTTATTGTATTCCGGTTTTATATTTACTTCCTGGACTTTAAAAACTCCTTCTGTCATTGTGCCTGTTTTATCCATCACTACATTTTGAATGTTGGCAATAATGTCCAAAAAGTTGCTGCCCTTAAATAGTATCCCGTTTTTACTGGCTGCACCAATTCCACCAAAATATCCTAATGGAATAGAAATAACTAATGCACAAGGACAACTGATAACTAAGAAAACCAATGCCCGGTAAAGCCATTGACTGAATACATAATTTTCTACAAACAGCATCGGCACTACACAAATAAGTACAGCCAATAAAACCACAATGGGGGTATAAATTTTTGCAAACTTCCTTATAAATAATTCGGTGGGTGCTTTTTGTGCCGTGGCATTTTGTACCAGTTCTAAAATTTTACTCAGCTTACTATCGGTGTAAGCGGTGGTAACTTTTACCTGTGCAACGGTATTCAGGTTTATCATTCCTGCTAATACTGTTTCACCTTTTGCTTTGGTGTCTGGTTTGCTTTCTCCTGTTAATGCTGCGGTATTGAATGATGCCGTTTCGGAAATCAGTTCTCCATCCAATCCTAATTTTTCTCCTGACTTTAGTTGTATGATTGCACCAATGCTAACATTCTCTGCTTTTATTGTTTTGGTTTGATTATTTTCTAATACTGTTACTTCATCAGGCCGCTGGTCGAGCAATGTTTTGATGTTTGACTTTGCTCTTTTTACCGCCAATGTTTGAAATACTTCGCCTACTGCATAGAACAACATAACTGCAACGCCTTCGGGATATTCGCCAATAGCAAATGCACCGATGGTGGCAATACTCATCAATAAAAATTCAGAAAATATTTCTCCCTTTCCAATACTTTCAACAGCTTCTTTTAAAACCGGAAAGCCAACAGGTAAATAAACAGCCACATACCAAACTATACGAACCCACCCGGTAAACCATGCCTGAGGTATCCAGTTATCAAATGCAATAGCCGTTAGCAATAAAGCCAGGCTGATAATTGCTGGCAGAAACATTTTAAATGTGCTGCTGCTCTCTGTTCCTGAATGGTCGTAGCCGTCTTTATCATCGTGGCCGTGGTCATGCCCATCATCATGAGTATGGCCATCTTTCAGCAATTCCTTTGCTCCGGCTTTTGTATAAATTTTTTCTTCCAGTGTGCAGCAGGTCATTTTGCCCTGTGCATCGTAAGTATGTTTATGGTTTGGGTCCTTATTTATCATATTTCTGTTCTTTGAAATGGATAATAAAAAAGGTTACAGATGTTTCCACCTGCAACCTTATATTTTAAATATTATAATTTTTGTTAAGCCCTGAAAGCACTTGCCATTCCCAAAACGGAAGCAAGCATTACTACACACTTCCAGCAATTGAGCCAGTTCATTTTCATGTTTATAAATTTTATGACTGTAAAAATACATACTACTTCGTTTTAGTATTGTTAATATTAATGCCCATGTTCACCTTCACCGGAATTGGTCATTTTTGCCAGTACAAAAAATGCCCCCTTCACTACAATCTTTGCATCTTTCGGTATTTCTTTTAATAAAGTAATTTGTGTGTAACCAACTTCGGTTGTTCCTTTGGCTACAGGAATTATTTCAAAAGTTGTTCCTTTTTCTTCTTTGCTTCCTGCCTTTGTTTCTTTGTGGTCGTGGGCTTCTTTGGCATCATGCTTCACTGTGTCTTTTCCTTCTTCGTGGTGTTCATTCTCTGTATGTTTATCTGTAACCATAAAGATATAGTCCTGCCCTTGTAAAGTTACAATAGCATCAGTCGGTACAGCAGGTACAGTTGCTTTTTGTAAACTGATAATAGCTGTAACATTCATGCCGTCTATCAATCCGGTTTTATCACCCATTACTTTGGCATGTACAGATACAGCTTTGCTTTCGCCTTCAAATGATGAACCGAGAGAGAATATCTGTGCATCATATTCTTTGCCGGGATTATTGGTAAGTGTAAAATGAATGAGCTGATTGTTCTTTAAATTAGGCAGGTCTTTTTCATACACCGAAAGGTCAAGGTGCAACTGGCTGTTGTCAACTATTTCTGCAACTGGTGTGGTTACATCCACATAACTGCCCATCTTCACTTTTACATCACTCACCACGCCACTAATGGGGCTTGTAACTGCTAATACAGAAATCAGTTTTCCATTGGCAAGCCTTGCAGGATTTATACCCATCAACTGGATTTGCTGTGCCAGTGTTGATTTTAAAGTTCTCAGGCTTCTTAATTCTGTTTCTGCTGATTGCAAATTTTTCAATGCCCCTGCATTGCCTTCATTCAATTCTTTTTGCCGTTTTACTTCAAGTTCGGCAAATGTAATTTTTGCATTCACACCCAGATATTGGCTCTGTGCCTGTATAAATTCAGGATTGCTGATGGTGGCAATGGTTTGCCCTCTTGATACTTTACTGCCCGGCTGTACCAATAAAGTTTTAATAACACCACTGTAAATGGAATTAACACTGGCTTTATTCTGATTAGGCACCCTTAAAACGCCATTGGCTTTTAAAGAAGAGGTGATTTCTTTATCTTCTATTACTCCGAGTTCTACACCAATTGTTTTCATCTGTTCGTCTGTAAGTGTTGCAGTGCCGGGGTTTTTGTGTTCATCTTCGTGACCTTCTTCTGTTGCTGCCGTTTCTGTTGTACTGCTGCTTTTACCGCCGCAGGCCGTTATAGCCAAAAGGCTTGAAAAAAGCAAGGCTGAAATAAAAAACTTCTTCATCATTTTATTTTTATTGGTTGATGTAATAATTGTATTGAATGACTGACTGATTATAGGCATTGAGATTTTCCAGGTAGTTTTTCTGTATTTCAATGGCCTGTGTTAAAAACTGCGACAGTTCCGCAAAACTTATTTCACCGGCACGGTAAGCAAGTGATGCAGCCTTGATAATTTCTTCTGCCTGTTTTAATCCGGTGCCTTCATAAAAGGATAACATACTCCGGTTCTTTTCCACTTCCTGCTGCATTTGCATTTTCTGCGTATTGAGTACCTGTGCTTCATACTCGTATTGCTTTTGCTGAACTGCCACATCAGCCTGAGCTACTTTTACTTTGCTTTGATACGCTTTTGCGCCAAACAAAGGAAATACTGCTGATACAGAAAAACCAGTGAAGGGGTCTTTTGCTCCCCAAAGCCGTTGAGAAAAGAAACGGCCAGAAAACTCAGGTTTGTTTTCATTCTTAACCACATTAATACCAGCATTGGCAATGTTGATGTTTTGCGATTGCAGTGCCAACATAGGATGTGTACTATCGCTTGCTAAATCCGGCATCATTAATTTTTCTAACGGCAACATTTGTGGCAACAAAACATCGTTAGTATTGAGCAACTGCATTAAGGATTGTTGTTGTATCTGCATTTCTTTGCCTACCTGTTGCATCAGTGCCTGCAATTCCCTCATTCGTACATTGGCTGCAATGCTGTCAAGCCCGGGGCTGTCGCCAGTTTTTACTTTCAGTATTGCGGCTGCGTTAAGCGATTTATAAATGCTGTCTAAGCGATGATACAATTTTTGTTTATCCTGCAAATACCAAAGCTGGTAATAAACAGTTCTTACATCTCTTTTTACCTGCACATCAATAGCGGCTGCACCCAGATTGTAATATTTTAACTGCTCTCCATACAAATTCTTTTGTGCTTTATACAAGCCTGGCCATGCAATAGATTGTGATATACCAATTTTAAGAATGCCGGTATTATCACTTGGCCGAAAATCTTCATTCTCTGCAAACACTCCCGTTTTGGGCAAGGCCGTTGCAGTTTGAATTTGCGCCTTGCCTTTATTTACCTGCTGGTTATTTACTTCATATTGCAGGTTGTTTTTTGCCAACGCAATTGCTTCACTGCTGCTTACTCTTTTTGGGGCAGGTTGCTGTGCCTGTAAATTGTTTGATAAGCACATCATAAAAACAATTACAGCCGTTGTTACAGCTGGCTTCACTTTCAATTTTCTTTTGGATGAAAAAATGATATAGAGTAAAGGCAATACTATCAGGGTAAGAAATGTGGCAGTTATCAATCCACCAATTACAACTGTTGCCAGCGGCTTCTGCACTTCTGCACCTGCACCTGTTGATAATGCCATTGGGATAAAACCCAACGCTGCTACTGAAGCTGTCATTAACACTGGCCGCAAACGGATTTTTGTTCCTTCTATCACCCTTTGTATGATGTCTTTCATGCCGTCTTTTTCTAATTGATTAAATGTGCTGATAAGCACAATGCCGTTTAACACGGCTACACCAAACAATGCAATAAAACCAACGCCTGCTGAAATGCTGAAAGGCATTCCTCTTATCAATAGTGCAAACACTCCACCAATTGCACTCATGGGAATGGCTGTAAAAATCAGTGCGGCTTCTTTCATTGAACCAAAGGTGAAATAGAGCAAAAGGAATATCAATGCCAGCGCTACCGGCACTGCAATTTTTAATCTTGCTGATGCTTCCTGCAAATTTTCAAATGTGCCCCCATAAGTGTAGTAATAACCTGTAGGTAAAATTTTGGCTGCATTTAGCTTTTCCTGTATCTCTTTTACCACACTGGAAACATCCCGGCCTTTTACATTAAAGCCCACTACAATTCTCCGCTTACCTTCTTCACGGCTTATTTGTGCAGGACCTTCTTTAAATGAAATACTTGCCACCTGTGAGAGTGGAATTTGATTGCCTTCGTTGGTAGCTACAAATAAATTACTTACATCATCAATAGAAGTGCGGCTTGCACTGTCCAACCTCACTACCAAATCAAACTTTCTTTCATTCTCAAATATCACACCGGCAGATTCGCCTGCAAAGGCTGTGCTGATAGTGTGATTGATGTCTTCAATATTTAATCCATATCCTGCAATCTTTGCCCGGTCGTATTGAATAGTTATTTGTGGCAAACCTGTAGTTCTTTCTACCTGTGGCTCTGTTGCACCGTTTACTGATTGAACAATCTTTGCCACTTTGGGGCCAATGTTAGCAAGTGTATCAATGTTCTCCCCAAATATTTTTATCGCCACATCCTGCCGTACACCTGTCATTAGTTCGTTAAACCGCATTTGAATGGGTTGCGATGCTTCAAAGAAAACGCCTGGTATTACTTCTAATTTTTCAATCATCATTGCTGCCAGTTCGTTGTAGTCTTTTGTTGTTTTCCATTCACTTTTCGGTTTCAGCATAATGATAAGGTCAGTAGCTTCCGGCGGCATAGGGTCTGTTGGTACTTCGGCGCTTCCTGTTTTGCCCACTACCATTTTTACTTCGGGAAAAGATTTGATGATGCGGCTTGCCTGCATGGATGTTTCCACACTTTGCGTTAATGATGTACCCTGTGGCAGTATGCAGTGAAAAGCATAATCACCTTCCTGCAACTGCGGAATAAATTCGCCGCCCATTCTTCCAAAAATTACTAATGAAATTGCAAGTAATGCAACTGCACCGGTTACTACAGCGTACTTCAATCTTATTGCCCAGCGAATTAATGGTGCATAGCCTCTCTGGAAAAAATCCATCAGCTTGTCAGCAATATTTTTTTTGTGGGCTGTTTTTTTAGAAAGGAATAAAGCCGACATCATCGGTATATAAGTCAATGAAAGTATTAATGCTCCCAAAATGGCGAAGCCAACCGTTTGCGCCATTGGCCGGAACATTTTTCCTTCAATACCCTGCAAAGAAAGAATGGGCAGATATACAATCAGAATAATGATTTGCCCGAATGCTGCCGAACTCATCATTTTCTTTGCACTACCTTCTACCGCTTCATCCATTTGTTGCTGCGTAAGCCTGTCTTTTATATTTTTAGCTGCTAAAAAATGTAAAGTTGCTTCTACAATAATTACCGCACCATCTACTATCAATCCAAAATCAATTGCACCCAAGCTCATAAGGTTGGCACTTACACCAAACAGCCGCATCATACCCAATGCAAATAACATGGAAAGCGGAATGGCAGATGCAACTATCAAGCCTGCCCTGAAATTGCCGAGAAATAAAATAAGTACAAGCAATACAATCAAAGCCCCTTCAATCAAATTGGTTTTAACAGTGCCAACGGCACGGTTTACCAAACCTGTTCTGTCAACATAGGGTTCTATCTCTACATCTTCCGGCAATGCTTTTTTAATGGTTTCAATTTTTGCTTTTACTCTTTCTACTACTGCCGCACTGTTACCCCCTTTAAGCATCATTACAATACCGCTTACAACTTCCTTCTCTCCATTGTAGGTTACAGAACCATAGCGGACTGCGTTGCCTAATTGTACTTCAGCAACATCCCTTATTAATACGGGTATGTTGTTTACTTTTTTTACTACAGTATTTTTTATATCATCCATTGAACTGATAAGGCCAATACCCCTTATGAAATAAGCGTTGGGCTTTTTATCAATGTATGCGCCACCGGTATTTTCATTATTCTTTTCCAATGCAGAAAAAATTTCTGCAATGGTTACGTTCATACCTTTCAAACGATTTGGATTAACAGCTACTTCATATTGCTTCAGCAAGCCACCAAAGCTGTTTACTTCCGCCACACCGGGAGTTCCGTAGAGTTGCCTCGCCACAATCCAATCCTGCATGGTACGCAAGTCCATAGCAGTGTATTTATTTTCTGCACCTTTTTTGGGATGTATGATGTATTGATAAATTTCCCCAAGCCCTGTACTTACGGGAGCCAGTTCAGGTGTACCCAAGCCTTTTGGAATTTTTTCTTCTGCTTCTTTTAGTTTTTCATTGATTAACTGACGGGCAAAGTAGATGTCAATATCATCATGAAAAACAACGGTGATAACAGATAGCCCAAACCTTGAAATGGAACGCATTTCTTCAAGGTCTGGAAGATTGGCAAGGCTTTGTTCAATAGGATAGGTTACCAACTGTTCTGTTTCCTGTGCAGCCAGTGTGGGGGTGAGTGTAATTATCTGCACCTGGTTATTGGTAATATCCGGTACGGCATCAAGGGGAAGTTTGGCGGCACTCCATGCACCCCAAATGATAAGTGCCAGTGTCATTAACCCAATGATGAGTTTATGTTTAATGCTGAAATGAATTATTTTACTGAGCATGTTTTTGTTTCTATTTGGCTATATGCCTGTAGTAGTGAATTATCCTTTCTGCAATGGCTGCTAAAAGAACGGCACAACACAGTGCTATAACAATGATTTTAAATACTCTTAAACCCAAAGGCTGTTTTGCCTTTTTAGATTTTTTAATAGTTACCATTTTGCAATAGCTGAAAATGGATAATACAGTACATGCCCGTAGGGCTATGTAGTAAATTCAATAATTGGAGTAATTATGATAACTGTGGAGGTTGCCAGATAGAGGCGAAAACATCTGTTTTGGCATCTTCATTTATCAGGGGGTGCTTTTCTGAGAAAAAGAAAAAATTGGTTGCCTGTATTTTGGAACGTGGTGAATAAAAAGCCGATGCAGCGCAGCAGGAGCAGGTACAAAATGGTGTGCAGGCTTCGGATTGATGTTCGTGTTGCTGGTGATTGTCAGAGGTTGAAACCATTGCCTCTGTCTTTACATTGCACTCTTTACCGTCGCCACAGGGCAGGCATGACAGATAAAGCATAAAGCAACTGAGTATGAAAAAGAATGGTTTCACTGTTGCAAATATAACAGGATATGTTGCAAATTTTACCACGAATGGGTTTTTATAAAGGCAATATGGTTGCAAAATATGGATAATCAGTCATTTTTTACCAGTTTCGCAACCCCTTTTCTGCCCCATTTAGAACTGACAAAGAACAAAGCAAACCCACTCAGCACCGTTACCAATCCAAAGATGGAAAAGGCCCGAAGTAGCCAGTTACCAATATGATCTCTGCTTTCATAATCCATTGTGTGCATCATCCACAGGAAATCAAATATTCTCCACTTATTATTCCTGAATTTTTGAACGGTTCCTAATTCGCTGGCAACGTAAACGGTCGTTTTTGACGGATGCACAAATGTAATAGCGTAAGCAGGTAAAGGATTTTCCCGATACTCATGGTGACTATTTGTGCCGATTAAGTATTCTACCGATTTAACTTCCGGCTCGCCATTAAACCGTCTTTTTGCAACTTCAGTGGCTTCCTCTTTTGTCAATGGCCCCCGAAGCTCACCTGTTTCTGCATTGGCAAGATGGTTCATTGCCTGCATACTATGGTCATGATTAGCCTTGCTCTGAACAGCACCGACACAACGAATCTGGTAAAAAGGCTTTCCCATAATTTCAATCAATTGAATGGATACTACTGAATCAATACGATGAACTTTCTTCACTGTATCAAGAACCACTGTGGGGCTAACCAGGGAAATATTTGAAGATAGTAATGGTGCGTTCCTCTTCTGAAAATCCCCATGTATTTCATCCATATTACTCCAACTGAAATACAGTCCCCCAATAGTCCATAACAGAAATTGGATGCCTAAAATAACACCCAGCCAGCGGTGAGTTTTTCGTATGTAGTAATGTTTACTTTTTGCCATAAACAGTATGATTTTTTGCTTATTTTACTTTCAACAGCTTTGCATTAATAGCCACTACAACTGTGCTTACACTCATTAAAACGGCACCGGCAGCAGGGCTTAACAATACTCCCATTTTGTATAACACACCTGCCGCCAATGGCAAAGCCACAACATTATAACCCGTTGCCCAAATCAAATTTTGAATCATCTTTCCGTAAGTGGCCTTACCAAACTGAATCAATGAAACAACATCTTTTGGATTGCTGTTTACCAAAACGATTCCCGCTGTTTCGGCGGCGATATCAGAACCTGAACCAACAGCTATGCCTACATTGGCTTGCGCCAATGCAGGTGCATCATTTACTCCGTCGCCAGTCATGGCTACATATTCGCCTTTATCCTGCAATTCTTTTATTTTCTCCAACTTCTGATGTGGTAATACTTCAGCAAAAAAACTGGTCATGCCTAATTTTTTGGCTACTGTTTCTGCAACTTGTTTGTTATCCCCTGTCAGTAAAACAGATTTGATATTATTACTGTGCAGTGTTTTAATGGCTTCCGCTGATTCTGGACGAATACCATCAGTCAATGAAATATAGCCAGCCAATGTATCATTTATCAAAACAAACACTACCGTTTCCGTTGCATCAGTATTGTAATTATCGGGGAGTGAAATATTTTTTTCTTTCAGATAACCCGGACTTACAACTTTAATATCATTGTTGTCAACAGTTGCTTCAACACCCTTTCCGGTGATAGCATTAAAATTTCCGGCTGATGAGATTGTAACAGATAGGTCTTTTGCTTTTTGAATAATACCAGTGGCAATTGGGTGTTCTGAGTTTTGCTCCAATGCAGCAGCATATTTCAGTAGCTCATTTTCAGTAAGACCTTCTATTAATGAAACAATTTTTGATACTTCAAATTTGCCAACGGTAAGCGTTCCGGTTTTATCAAATACAAGTGTGGTTATTTTTCTTGAGTTTTCAAATGCTGTTCTGTTCTTAATCAATAATCCATGTTGTGCTGAAAGTGCAGTGGATTTTGCAACAACCAGCGGCACTGCCAGTCCTAAAGCATGTGGGCAACAAATTACTATTACTGTAACCATTCTTTCAATGGAGAAAGCCAGGTCTTTTCCTGATAAATACCATACAAGAAATGTGGTAATTCCTGCCACAATAGCAATCAGCGTAAGCCATCTTGCTGCCCTGTCTGCAATCAATTGTGTTTTTGATTTTGATTTCTGTGCATCCTGTACCAGTTTTATCACCTGTGATAAATAGGAATCCTTTGCTCCATGTGCAACAGTTACTTTAATTGCACCATTGCCATTTATAGAACCTGCAATTACTTTATCACCCTTGCTTTTCCCAACAGGTTTTGATTCACCAGTAAGCATACTTTCATTTAGATAGCTTTCTCCTTCCGCAATTATACCGTCTGCCGCAATTTTCTCTCCGGGTTTTATCAGAATCACATCGCCTTCTTTCAGCGATTCTGTTTTTACATCTGTTACCTTATCTCCATTCACCAAATGTGCATCATCAGGCATAAGCTGCACCAATAACTCTAACTCTCTCGATGCACCGGCAACAGATTTCATTTCTATCCAATGTCCTAATAACATTATCAGGATAAGGGTTGCTAACTCCCAAAAGAAATCCATTCCCTCTAATCCAAATACTGTTGCTACACTGTAGATATAAGCAACTGAAATAGCAAATCCAACCAGTGTCATCATACCAGGGTTTTTTACCCTTACTTCACCAACCAATCCCTTCAGGAATGGCCATCCACCATAAAAGAAGACAATAGAGGATAAAAAGAACAGTACATATTTTGAACCAGGGAAACTAAAATGAATATTCAACCAATGCTGTATCATTTCTGATAACAGCATAATGGGAATGGTTAGTATCAACACCACATAAAATTTCTTTTTGAAATCTGCAATGCCGGATGTATGTGCCTCATGTTCGTCATGTGTCACGGATTTTTTCAATGGAATTAATGTCATTCCACACAAAGGACATTTACCTGGTCCGTCCTGCATAATTTGCGGATGCATTGGACAGGTGTATTTCTGAAATTCCTGTTTTATATCGGTTTTTTCCACAGGATCAGAATGATGCACATGACCTGCGTGATTTTCTGTCTTATGTTCTGATTGGCGACGATGTTCCATTGTCTTAATTTTTAATGACAAAAGGAATTTCAACTTTTACTTTCTCCCACGCAACAGCAATTGTTCCTGTATTACTTTGTTTGATTTCAATAAAGTATTGTAGTCGTTCTGTATGCTCATTTTTCTTAGGCCTCACTTTCACCCTTACTATATCATCCTTTTCGTCATATTCAGATGCCAGATGTTGTTCCCAATTATTATTAATAATGATTGTCCACTCTTTTTTACCGGGAATAGTAAAGAAAGCATATTTACCTGCCGGTATTTCTTTGCCATTTACGACAAATGCTTTTGGCACTTCCAATGTAGTTGCGTCATGAGCGCCGGTTACCCACACTTCATCATAAGGAACAAGACCGCCCCAAATGATTCTTTTGCGAACACCAGGAGAATGATAGTTGACTTTAATACTATCACCGCTGATAATTGCATAAGCCATTGACTTGATACTTTTTTTAGTCGTGTCTTTTATAAGATTCGGATTATAGCAGACTTCTTCCGTCTTCTGTGCAGACACAGAATGGAACACCAGGAAGAAAATTGCCGATAAGATTACTGTTACATAAGATTTCTTCATATAGCGTTATTGTTTTGTTGCCTTTAATAATTGAACCTCTCCAAAAATTGTTTTGAATCTTTCAATGATTGACACATATATAAACCCGGCTTCTTGGATAAAGTCGGGCAATATACCCTTTGCATTTGCTTCTGTTGGTTTGAACCCATCAAGTACTCTGATAATGTTGAATAATTTACGTTGCACCCATGATTTTGACCGCCCAAAATCAGCTATATACAACTCCCCATTTGAAATAATTGTTCTATGCAGTTCCGCAAGAATCTTTTTCTTTGTTTCAGTGTTAAGGTGATGAAACACAAGACAAGAGATTACCCGGTTAAAATGATTTGACTGAAATGGCAGTTTCTTTCCGTCATACTCAATTAATAAAATATCAATCTTCTTTTCGCTGGCCTTTTGTGTTGCCTTATTCAAAATCTCTACGTCAATATCAATGCCAGTGATGTTTGCATCCGGACTTGCCTGCTTGGCCATAATCGTGAGAGTTCCTGTTCCGCACCCAAAATCTAATATTTTTTGGCCAGCCGAAATTCCGGCAGTTTCTACCAACCTGGTTTTAATCTTTTTTTCCGGCATGGTAATCCTGACTATAAAATCATATAACGATGTAAGCCATTTAAACCTTAAAGCGGGAACATATTTTTCAGAAGACATATTTGCTTATTTAGTGATTATGCCCCGCCATTGGGTCTGCTCCTTTTTTAAATACATACTCGCTGTGCAATAAATATGCACCGGTTAAAACCACCACATCGCCTTCCTTTAATCCTGATTTTATCTCTATGCGGTCGCCACTCTCAATACCCGTCTGTACCATCATACTCTTAAATGTATTCTTGCCTGTCTGTATCCAGACTGTTGCACCTTTGCCATCCCTTATTACGGCATCAACAGGCAAAGTGAGTGATTGCCGCTGCGGACTTTTCAATAACACATAAGCTGGCATACCCGGTTTTAGCTGATTACCTGGATTAGGAATAGAGACACGGATGAGGTTGATTCTTGTGTCAGGATTGATTTCGGGGTTTACAAATTCAATTCTGCCTTTGATTTCTTTATTATCAAAATCAGGAAGCTGAACTGTAGCTATACTATTGCTGTTTAATTCGGCTAATTGCGATGTATATACCTGCGCCTCTGCCCACAAAGTAGAGAGGTCAGCCAGTTTTACAATTGTACCGCCTTCCATTACATAATCTCCCTCCCGTATGTCAAGCTGTGTAATGTAGCCGCCAGCACTGCTATAAAATGTAGTGACTGGAGTGGCCTTCTTTGACTTAACCAGTTCATTAATCTGTACTTCATTTAATCCCCAAAGCAATAATTTATTCCTGGCACTCTCAATCAATTGGTCAAAATCAATAACCGTTTCAGATGTAAAAGCCTTTTTCTTATCCAATGCAAGAAGGTATTCCTGTTTGGCATTATTCAGTTCCTCGCTGTACAAATCATAAAGCGGCGACCCTTTTCTTACATAATCACCCAGGTTCTTGTAGTAGAGTTTTTCAACCCTGCCCATCACTCTTGAACTCATGGAAGATGCCCTCATCTGGTCAAAATTCAGGGTGGCCGTTAAAACCAACTGGTCGCCGATTGTGCCGTTACGAATAGTATCGGTTTGAATATTTCCTAATTGTATTTGCTGTTCGCTTAGTTGCAATTCATCTTTGCTTTCACCGTTCTTTTTCTTTACAGGGGTTAAGTCCATTTTACAAATAGGGCATTTGCCCGGTTTGTATTCCACCACCTGCGGGTCCATAGAGCAGGTATAATAAGTGTCGGGGTCTTTAGGCGTTTCCTTGTTGTTTTTGCATGATACAAAAACTAATAAAGCTGTTGCTGTAATTATGATATATCGCATAATTAGTTTTTTACTTTGATGAAACTTTCACTATCCATCAGGAACTGTGCATTAACTGCCACAGAATCTTTTGCTGCTAATCCGTTAACTATTTGTATATGTTTACCATGTGTGATGCCTGTACTTATTTTCTTTGCCTGAAAACCGCCCCCGGTTTTTTGAAACACAACTTTGTCCATTCCCAATGATAGAACTGCTTCTTTTGGCAACCAATACGCTTCTTTGGTATCTCCGAAAATGGTTGCTTTTACCTGACTGCCAATAGGTATTTTTAAAGCACTGTTATTAAAGTAAACCCTTGCAGTAAGTGTTTTACTTTCCTTGCGATAGAATGGCTCAATGAAATCAATGGTTGCCCTGAAATCTTTATCCGGCGCCGTTTAAGGTACTACTCTTGCTGTTTTTCCCTTTTTTACCTGCGATTGGT
>JAEUVM010000554.1 GCA_016787125.1 Chitinophagaceae bacterium
AGAATCATTGATACAACTTACTCAATACTCACACGGCGCCGGTTGCGGCTGCAAGATCTCTCCCAAAGTGCTGGATGAAATTCTGAAAAGCAATATTACCCTGCCCGGAACAGAACATTTGCTCGTGGGCAATGATACCAAAGATGATGCTGCGGTGTATGATATTGGCAATGGTACCGGCCTCATATCCACCACTGATTTCTTTATGCCCATAGTGGATGATGCGTTCGACTTTGGCCGCATTGCCGCCGCTAATTCCATCAGTGATATATATGCCATGGGCGGCAAACCCCTCATGGCCATTGCCATCTTAGGGTGGCCCGTGGAAAAACTTCCTGTTGAGCTGGCGCAAAAAGTGGTGGAGGGCGGCCGTACGGTTTGTAAAGAAGCCGGTATTCCGCTGGCGGGTGGTCATAGCATTGATTCCACGGAACCAATATTCGGGCTGGCCGTTACCGGTTTGGTTCCCATCGAAAACCTGAAACGAAACAATACGGTACAGGAAGGTGACTATCTTTTTCTTACCAAACCGCTGGGTGTTGGCGTTTTGTCCACGGCACAAAAAAGAGGGTTGCTGCAGGAAGAGCATTTACCGGTAATGATCCGGCAGATGACCAAACTGAATAAAACCGGTGAAGAGTTGGGTAAAATCAGCGGCGTAACTGCCATGACCGATGTAACCGGTTTTGGCCTGCTTGGCCACCTGGTGGAAATGACAGCCGGCAGCGGATGCAGCGCCGAATTATGGTATGATAAAATACCGGTGGCTGAAGGAGTGCGGGATTATATTGCCAAACGTATTTTTCCTGATGCCACCACCCGCAACTGGAGCAGCTACAGCGATAAAGTAAAATTTGAAAAGGGTGTGAATGTAATGGAAGCCTTTACGCTGTTACCCGACCCGCAAACCAATGGAGGGTTGCTGGTAAGTGTAAAGGAAGATGCTGTTGAGGAAGTGAAAAAGATTCTTGGAGAAGAGTGTTTACCGATAGGCAGAATAGTTGCCGCCGGGGAGAAGCTGATAAAAATCAATCCCTGATTCTTTTTTCAAAAAACACTTCTGCCATCATACACCTCACACTGCCGCCGCCGGTTTGTTCTATCATCGGTATAGGCACCGGTAATAGAGCAGCGTGGGTGGCGAGGGTTTCTTTCTGATCGCTACGCAAAACAGTAAAGGCCGACTGGCTCATCACCAGGTATTTTTCTCCGGTTGTATTTTTTACCAGCAGCATATTTCCTGCAAAAGAATTCATCTGGTCTCTCGTTATCGGCACAATG
>JAEUVM010000565.1 GCA_016787125.1 Chitinophagaceae bacterium
AACAAGCTGATCGCTTATGCCCTCGGTCAGGGAAATAAAGACACCACCTATATCCTGATACATGTGGTGGAAAGTGCAGCCACCCGCATCATCGGTCATGAAACGGACGACCTGGAAACAAGAAAGGACCAGGAACAAATAAATGCGTATGTAAAACAACTGGGTGAAAAGGGCATCACATCAAAAGGAGTGCTGGGCTTCAACGACAGGGCTAAAGAAATAGTAAGACTGGTAAAAGATAACGAAGCTGATATGCTGGTGATCGGCGCCCACGGTCATAGTGGTCTTAAAGACCTGCTATACGGACAAACAGTAGGCACTGTAAGGCATGAATTGAAGATACCGGTGCTGGTGGTGAATGTGTGACTTTGAGTTACGAGTTGTGAGTTACGAGTTATGAGTTGCAAGTTATGAGTTACGAGTTATGAGTTGTGAGTTTCGAGTTGCGAGTGAAAACTATCATCTATCATCTATTATCTATCATCTGTCTCAAGCTACCATCCCTTTCGATACATTACGCAGTAAATGCTTGAACCTGCTGAAGGTTTCAGGTTTGATGTTAAGGTAGGATGCAAGGAACTTTTGTGGCACCCGTTGTAACAGTTCGGGGTTTTTGGTTACAAAATTCAGGAATCGTTCCCGCGGTGTCATCTTGATCATTTGCATCTGCCAGCGGTCTTTCAGCACCATTGTATAAGTAATGACCATGCGGCCGAGGTGTTCCATTTTCTTCGACTGTTCAAAAAGACCTTCAAGGTCGTTGTAGCTTATGGAAGCCACGACGGATGGTTCTATTGCTTCCACAAAATATTCAGAAGGAAGCCGGCTGTGAAAAGATTCCTGGCTGTGAATAATATGCCCTTCCACAGAAATCTGGGTGTTGATCTCCGTCTTTCCTTTGAGATAGTATTTCCGGATAAGTCCTTTCAGTATGAAATTAAAATAATGCTCCACTTCACCGGCACGGGTGAGCAATTGTTTTTTCTCAAACTTCCTTTCGTGAATAACCGGCACGAGGTGCTGGCCGAACTCTTCTTCGGATATATTGCAGAACTTCTGCAGGTAACTCAAAAAACGGGTAAGTGTGTACATATTTAAGAGCCCCTTGTAAAAGGTACAACAATAATTGACCTGAATCAAGAAAACCTGCAACTATTTTAACCCTTAGAAAGCCATTTTAATATGTCTGCCTGCTCCGGGTAAGGTGTTTCAGCCGGCTGAAGGTCTCCGGTTTGATGTTAAGGTAGGAAGCGATATATTTTTGTGGTACCCGCTGCAGCATATGCGGATGCCTTTCCATATAGTCAAGAAACCGCTGGCGTACATCTACAGCCTGCCAGGCGTATTTGCGTTCATCTTTTTTGATATACATACCCTCGAGTATTTTCAGGCCCAGCATTTCTCCCTGTGGGTATTTGATCAATGCTTCCTCCATTTTATCGTACCGCATAGAAAGTAAGATGGTGGGTTCCAATGTTTGTACCGTCACCGGCGATGGATTCCGGCAGAGGTAAGAAAGTTCTGAATGGATAACATGACCTTCCGTGGCAAGCTGGAGGATCACCTCGCCTTTTTTCACCTTTACATATTTAATGACCAGGCCTTTCACCACCATATTCAGGTAATTATCCACTTCACCTTCCTGCACCAGGATGGCTTTCTTGCCAAACTCCCTGAATTCGCAATAATGAAGCAGCGCTTCCATTTCTGCTTTTGACAATGGCATGAATTGCTGAAAATACCGGAAGGCATATTCCAGGTAGGCAGGGTTTATCTTTTTTTGGTGAGTAAAGGAATCACTGCGCAGGGCTTTATCTCCGATAGGGGCTGCCTGCTTGGAAACCACAGGTTTTCTTTTACTGGGCACCAGTGGCTTCAGCCGGGTAAAGGTTTCAGGTTCAATAGCAAGATAGGAAGCCAGTCTTCTCTGCGGCACCCGCTTCAGCAGGCCCGGATGTTCTTCCGCAAAATGCGCCAGCCGCTCACGGATGGAATAACGGATACTGTCCAGCATATGCAATTCCAGTTGCAATAAAAAATGAGTGGTCAGGATACGGCCGAAACGCTGCCACTTGGTATCACTGGCATATAAAGCGGTAAGATCATCTCTTGAAATACTCAGCGCCGTTACAGGCTCAATGGTTTCGAGATAATAATGAGAAGGCCGGCCAGACAGAAAGGAGGCCACAGCGCCGCTGATGGTTCCCTCCGGCACAAGGTCGGTGGTGATCATTTCCTCTCCCTTCATAAAATACTGGTGTACCAAACCCTTCACGATAAAATACAGGTGTTCCTCCTTATCTCCTTCACGGGTGATGATATGTTTTTTGGGAAATTGCCTGACCATCAGTTTGGATTGCAGTTGTGCAAAGTCGTCCTGTTGAAGCCGGACAAACTTGCCCAGAAAAGCAGCAAGGCTTTCATGCATGGAAGTGTCACTAATGTTCATGCCAGGCAGCAGTGATTAATGCTTCGCACAAATTAATCCATTCCCGCCATAAAAACATAAGAATAGAGCAGCCCGCAAAAAACTTAATCCGGCAGCATGGGATACCCGAATATTTGGCCTTCGCCTTTGCGGGATAGCAGCTTTTCCTGTACGTTTGCAGACAATAAAACAATATTTATGGCTGAAAAAATCAAAGTAGCAAACCCGGTGGTGGAACTGGATGGTGATGAGATGACCCGAATTATCTGGAAGTTTATCAAAGACAAACTTATCCTTCCTTATGTGGAAGTTGATATCAAATACTATGACCTGGGTATTGAATACCGTGACGAAACGAATGACCAGGTAACGATTGATGCGGCCAATGCAATCAAACAATACGGTGTGGGTATAAAATGCGCCACCATCACCCCGGATGAAGCACGGGTAAAGGAATTTAACCTGAAGCAAATGTGGAAGAGCCCCAACGGCACCATCCGCAACATACTTGATGGTACCGTATTCCGTGAGCCCATCGTGATCAGCAATGTGCCCCGGCTGGTAACCAACTGGACAGCCCCCATCATCGTAGGCCGTCATGCCTTTGGCGATCAGTACCGTGCCACCGATACAGTAATAAAAGGAAAGGGAAAACTGACCATGACCTTTACCCCTGAAGGCGGTGGCGAACCACAAACCTTTGAAGTGTTCAATTTCAAAGGCGATGGAGTGGCCATGACAATGTACAACACAGAAGAGAGCATCAAAGGCTTTGCAAGAAGTTGTTTTAATATGGCTTTGAGTAAAAAATGGCCGCTCTACCTTTCTACCAAGAATACTATCCTGAAGAAATATGATGGCCGCTTCAAAGATATTTTTGAAGAGATATACCAGAATGAATTCAAAACTGCATTTGACCAGGCCGGCATCACCTATGAACACCGCCTGATCGATGATATGGTGGCCAGCGCCCTGAAATGGAATGGCAACTTTGTATGGGCCTGTAAAAATTATGATGGTGATGTGCAAAGCGATACCGTAGCACAGGGCTTTGGTTCACTCGGCCTCATGACGTCCGTACTGGTAACGCCCGATGGCAACACCATGGAAGCAGAAGCTGCTCATGGTACTGTAACCCGTCACTACCGCGACTACCAGGCAGGAAAGCCTACCAGCACCAACCCCATCGCCAGCATCTTTGCCTGGACAAGAGGGCTGGCCTTCCGTGGCAAACTGGATGGCAACCATCCACTCATTGATTTTGCCAATGCACTGGAAGCGGTATGTATCGAAACAGTGGAAGAAGGAAAGATGACCAAAGATCTCGCCGTTTGTATACATGGCAATAAGGTGAGCCATGGTGAACATTATCTCTACACCGAGGAATTCCTTGAGGCAATAGATCAGAACCTGAAGAAGAAGATCGGTAATTGAACTCTTTATTAAGCGATACTCCATCAGCCCGGTACATCACCGGGCTTTTTTATTACCAGCCAAAGCTTAGGTGTTTTCACCTGAAAATGCGAGGTTAAAGTACTGTACTTACAAATAAAACAATGCGGGACTTTTATAGAATAGTCCGATTTACAAAAACAAGCATCAGCCACCATTAAACCAACCATTATGGCCACACCACTTGAAAGATTCCAGGAGCTGAAAAAAGGAGCCGCAGCAGGCGCAATGGAAATACTGCTTGAAGAATTTGGCCCCGCCTTCACCCTGGCAAAAACGTTCTTCAAAGACCTCGATTTTGCAGCCACAAAAGCAAAGATCCTGTCGGAGGAAGCCAATAAATTCAGGATAAAAGCTTTTTCTAAAGATTTCCTCTTTGGTAAAACGCCCTTCAAGAATGAATCCGTAACTATTGAAGCGGAAATTGAATTGGTCAATAATAAGCTTGAAATACTCGCCATTTGCAAACAGGAAAAAAGCCCTGACCGCCTGTCCAAATTACCCGGAGTCATCGGCGATGTACTGAAGCCGCTTGACTTTATCAATATCAGCGACCTTGCCTATATCGTTTCTACAAGGGATACACAGCTGGTAAAATCGGCAGAATTTCCCCTGTATAATGAAAAGATCACAGGGCTCAAAGCGGGTATCAGTCTTGCAGGGTTTGTGGACCTTAAATCATCAGGCAAAGTCGTGAGTCTTGTAACAAAACCCCTCAAGCCACTTATGGGAGAAGGGCCTTACCTGATGCTGTGGAACCTGAAAGAAAAACTAAATATTGATTTCTCGCTTGAACTGCCCAAAGACATCAGTATTGAAAATGTATTTAGTGTAAAGAAGCCCAGGGTTGTACTGAAACCGGTACTGCCCGCCAGTATATCAATAGACGGACTGTTTGATGTAAAACTTCCAGCTGTACCGCAAATAGCCATACCGGGCGGGTTTGCGTTTACCGCAGATGGTATCCGCGGCAAATTCAACTTTGATAATATAGCCGATAAAATACCGGCACCCTTCGGCTATCCCGGTGTGCACTTGTCCACGCTTACTATCACAGCGGGCATCAGCAACGGTATTCCCATTGCAGGTGCAGAGGGCAACTTTTATATCGGCCCCAAAAAACCGGATGTAGGCAATAATAAACCGGTAAGTGAATTTGGTGGTATCCGCAGCAATGAATACAAATTTCTCTATGATATCATTCCGGGAAAAATAATCCCCCGGTTTGCATTCATGTACCTCGATAAACTTACTATCGAAGAATACATAAAAGCGCTGACCAATAAAAACATCACTTTGCCTGCCTTCCTGAACAAAATAGCAATGGAGCAGCTAATGTTTCACTGGTGCGAAACACCACAGGGCGAACTAAAACCCGATGGTACAACTGCTATGCCCCTGTTTGGTGTATCGGGCGTACTCAACTTATTTGGCCACCGTACATTTGGAGAACTGCTGGCTGATGCAGCCGGTAACAGTAAGGGCAAACTTGTAGCAGACCCTATCAACATAGGTAACGGCCTCCTGGTAATTGGCGGCAGCGGGCAGGGCAGCCCCGCCACCTACAAAGGAATGGCAAAGGTGAAACCCGGCGGAATGGAATTCGCATTCAGCTCAGATGGTCAGCCCCACTTCTTCTCCTTTTCAGCAAAAGTAACGCTGCTGGGTATCAGCGGCCAGGCAGCTGGCTCACTGAACAACGATGGTATTACTGCAAACATCCAGTCAAATATTGCCGGCATCATCCGCGACAAACTCGAATTCGTATTCGCCGGCAATCAATTCAGGGCCACCACCACCATCGGTGCCCGGGTAAACGGACTAAAGATCTCACTGGGTAAATTAGGAACGGTAAACCTCAGTACCACACTGGAAGGTGGTTTCAATGCCGCATTTACAAATGACAACTTCAGCAGCAGCATGCGGCTGAGATTCAAATTTGCCGGAATGGAATTTGACCTTGGCGAATTGAATATATCGGTAAAAGACCTCAAAAACATTGTAAGGGATCTCGAAGAATTTATCCGAAAAGAGGTGGTACAGAAACTCACCAAAGAAGTACTGAAATGGCTGAAAGCGGCCATAGAAGGAGCAATAGAATTTGCCGGTGAGAAACTGGAACAGATAGGAAAGGCTTTAAAGGAAGAATTCAAAGAAACCCTGGAAAATGCGGCCCGCCTGATGAAACAGGCCGGCTACAAAGTAAAAGAAGCCGGAGAAGCACTGGTAAAAGGCTATAAAGCAGCCGAGCAGGAAGTTACCAACGCATTGAAAAAGGCAGGGGCCCTGGCTGAAGAAGCCGGAGAAGTATTGAAAGATGTGCTGAAAAAGGGCGGAGAAGCCGCAGCCAAAGTGCTGCAGCAGGCCGGCTATGATGTAGAAGAAATAGGCAGAACACTGAAAAATGTATATGGTTTAGGCCATGAGAAAGTAGGGGAAATATTAAAATCAATCGGCGCGGCTGCAGAAGACGTGGCTAAAGTGATGAAAGATGTATTCCTGCTCGGCGGTCCGCAGATAGGCGGCGTGTTGAAACTGCTTGGCTTTTCGGCAGATGCCGCATCTGCCGCACTGCGAAAGATCGGTGTATCAGTGGAAGATGTAAATAATATACTGTTGAATGTATATAAAGTGCAGGCAGAAGCCGCACGAAAAATACTGGAAACGGTGGGCTTCCCTGTAAAAGAAATACTCGACAGGCTGCCGCATATTAAGATACCGCTACCCCATATCAAGGTATCGCTGCCGCATGTGAAGGCCCCGCACCTGAAACATATCAAACTCTTTTAATTAACATCCTGTATGTCGGTAGAGTTAAGACCAATGGGCATCACCTGCAACATCGCCTGCATGTACTGCTATCAAAACATGCACAGGGATGCGGGAAACGGACATTCCGGTTATGATCTTGCACTTATCAAACACAAACTGGAACTGCTGGATGAACCATTTCATCTATTCGGCGGTGAGCCGTTGCTTATGCCCTTATCCGACCTTGATGACCTTCTCGGGTGGGAATACAACCGCAACGGAAAAACATCTGTGGTAACCAACGGAATACTGATCACAGAAGAGCATGCCCGTTTATTTAAAAAATATAATACCTCCGTTGGTGTCTCCATAGATGGACCCGGAGAACTGAATGATATCCGCTGGGCTGGCACACTTGAAGCAACACGAAAAGCCACTGCAGCGGCCATACAGAATATAGACAGGTTGCTCCGGCACGGTATTATACCCGCCCTGCAGGTACAGGTAACGAAATGCAACAGCAGTGCCGCCAAACTACCCCTTATGTTTGAATGGCTCCGCCAGCTTGATGAAAAAGGGATCGTATCCATGCGGCTCCACATTCTGGAAATAGACAATCCGGAGGTAAGAAAGCACTACGCCTTTACCCCCGAAGAAAACATAGAAGTATTTGAACAATACCTCGCCCTGGAAAAAACACTCGGCCACCTGCGCTTCGACATCTTCACCGACATGAAACAAATGCTGCTTGCCACCGACCAGGAAGCAACCTGCACCTGGAGAGCCTGCGACCCCTACACCACCGAATCAGTAACCGGCATGGACGGGCAGGGGCGTATGAGTAACTGTGGCCTGACAGATAAAGAAGGAATCAATTTTCAAAAACCTGATGACCAGGGTTATGAACGATACATTGCGTTGTATCATACACCACAGGAACATGGAGGATGCAAAGGATGCCGCTTCTTCCTTGCCTGCAAAGGACAATGCCCCGGTACTGCCATCGCAGGCGACTGGCGCAATAAAAGCGAGAACTGTAGCGTATGGAAATACTTTTTCACCCTTCATGAAAAAAACATACAGCACGAAGGCCGTATACCCTTGTCATTACACCCGCAAAGGGAGCAACTGGAAAAAGAAATGCTTCAGCAATGGACGCAGGGTGTCAATCTGACCATCGCATCACTGGCTGCCGCCTATAAACAATATATAAAATGAAAGATGACATAACAACCTCTCCTGCCGGTCCGGCACAAACCACCAGCCTGTACAGCTGCTTCAACGGGAAAGTGCAGGTAAGATATACAGATAGTATATCAACCAGCCGGCCAGAAAAAGAGGTATTTGAAAAAGCTGAAGCATATATCAGGTTATGGCCGAAGTGTACAACAGCTTTCACAACTACGTACAATACATCACCCCTTTTGATTGCGACCTCTGGCCCGACAATCCCTATCTTTCCTCCAGCGGTTGTTCTGCCGGCGAACCGGGAGTGATATACTTAACCACCAGGCATCCTTTTCCGCTGGCGGAGGCAATGGTGCATGAAATGGCCCACATGAAACTTTTCAGCATGGGTATAGGTATCGAACAGGCAGACGCCATAATAGAGAACAGTCCGCATGAAATGTATTACAGCCCCGTAAAAGAAACCGAAAGGCCGATGACGGCCATATTTCACGCAGTGTACTCCTTCATACACATATTGCACCTGGATAACCTGGTGCTCAAAAAAGAAAAAGGAGCACAAGAATGGCCCGCCTACCTCGCCATGGCCAAAGACACGCTGGCTAAAATGAAATACGGATGCAGCATCGTGGTAAAGAATATTAAAACAAGTGCAGAAGGGAAATTGTTTGTACAGGAATTTCTAAATAAAGCCTCCAAAACAATGTTTGAAACAGAGCAAATTATTGCAGCATATGAAACCACTGGATAAACTGCCATTTACCCTTCATCCCTTCAGGCGGATAACATGGGTAAATGAATCACTTAAAACCGAATGGGAGCCACGGCTTGAAAAAATGCAGCATCACGCCGAAGAAGTATTTTCAACGGCTGCAGCAGAGGGATTACTTCCCGTGTATGTAAACAACGTACGGTCCTGTGAAACTTATGGATACAAGAAAAAAATGTATAGCATGGGGCTTCATGCTGAACAATTATCCGCCATGCCGGTATTTATTCAAAAAGCCCTTGCAGTAAATCCGCAAACGGGAAGCAATTTTATTATCAGCGGACGACGCCGGGAAGTGATCAGCTTTATCGAAAATATTCACAATATCAGTACACTTGAAGAAATAACCGCCCTGCCTCCTGGAACACTTACCCGTTGGAAAAGACTTGTCAATACCGGTCTTGATGATATTCACTGGTTATATCTGAATGAAAAGGGTCGTGCCCCTCAGCCTGAAAAGAACTTTCAAAACAATATGCTGAATCCCTGCTGGCGTACATTCGGTATAGCCGCCATACCACATTGCCCTGTTTCAATGCACTGCGGGAAAAGCCTGGCTCTCGCAGCTCAGCTCAGAAGTCTTGCAGAGGATATCTTATCGCCATTCGATTATACCACTTTATATGAAGTGCTGTCATGGCCAGCGGAATGGTCCGCCTTACATGGAATAGCTGAGTTAAAAACACCTTTATTTAAGATGGCGGGCAATACGACTGCCACCGCATCAAAGTATACCATACAGTATCTCTCAGAAAGGTATCCGGTCCATGGGGTACGAGGACGGATGTTTCCATACAAAGCCCCTGTAAAGCTCCATATGTCAGCCTCTGAAAAGTTCAGGAGAGGTCTTATTTATATAAACAGATCAGTAGGTAAGGAACAAGGAGAATCTTGCAAGTCATTACCGGTTGCAATGCCTGCAACACTCTGATACACGGAAGGCTATATTAGTACAGCCAGGTCCTTCTCTTCCAGTAAGCCGAAAGGGAATCCTTATATTTATCCATGCTTAACCCGGATGATATTCACCAGCAGGCCGAAGCAGAGCGACGCAAGGCCGGCAAGCGGCAGCGAAAAAGCTCACGGGGCGCCAGGGGAAAACGTTTTTTTCCAAAAGCTGCAGAGAGCCGTTCCGTTTTTCACCAGATCTATCCGCATGGCCCGAATTTTTTTATAGTCTTTCTTTTACCAATGATGCTGTTTATAACAGGATTAGTGCTATGGTATATTGATAAAAGACGTTTCCACATCCTGTTTCCCTGGATATGGGCCCTTCCTGCAATATCGTTATTTACCTGGCTGTACTATACTTTAAAGGAGTTAATTGAGTATCGACATTATAAAACCTGGAGAAGCGATCTGGGTTTCACCTTACATGGATGGGATGAACTAGGACAAAGCCCCAAATTTCCAAAATGGAAGTTTTGGGACAGGAACACCATTTTGTCGGTACACTTAAAACCTTCGGCAGATACCGGCACCCGAAACCTGGTTAATGATCTTTTGTATTTGTTTACCGTGAAGGCAAATAAAACATTTTATGCAGCCGACCAGGTACAGCCGGGTGCTGCCGGTGACCTGAGAAATAAATGGCAGCATTCCGGTGAACTGGAAGTAAGCGGCAGTGCCAACAGCAGCGTGGCAGGACAGATCTACCTGCTGATCGACAAACAACTTCGGGAGGTGCAGGCAAAAGAAAAATGTATAGAGTCGGTTTCGGTAAAGTTCAGCAAAGACATACTTGAAATACAAGCGATCCAGATTTCTGATTAAATTAGCTGATTAATCCGCCCGAAACGATCAGTATGGCAAAACCAAAGTCAGATACTCCTGTATTTCCATCGCTTTACACAGAACGATTACTGCTCCGGAAGATTATCGTGGATGATATTCCCTGCCTGCTGAAATATGGTAACAACCCTAAAATATCTGCATACATTCTGAATATCCCCTATCCTTACCAGGAACCGGATGCAGTAATGAGGATAAGTTATGTACACCAGGGATTCATCGCCGGCACCCGCTATGTTTTTTCAATAACATTAAACGAAACAGAAGAATTGATCGGCGAGATCAGCCTGCACCTCGACGATGAAAGGAAAAAAGCACAACTGGGCTATTGGATCGGTGAACCACTCTGGAATAAAGGCCTGGCCACAGAAGCAATACACAGCATCCTTCTGTTTGCATTTAACAAGCTTAGCCTTGATATGGTATTTGCCGGCTGCAAGGAAGAAAACATCGCCTCTGTAAGGGTGCTGGAAAAGAATAATTTCAAACAGGCGCATATCACCGGCTCACTGCTTCAATATGTGATAAGCAACAGGACTTTCAGGAGTATATTACGTTAGAATAAGATTGGAAGATAGTTTTCTCCCGGTCAAAAAACTGTTAGCGGAAGCAAAATCCATATTATCTTCAGCGAATGAAAAAGATTTTCATCCTGGTTTTATTTGGTATCAATTTCGCACGGGCACAATACCCGCCTACCCGTTTTGAACAATCCAACGGTACTCAAACGCCGCCCTATGCAGAGATCATTAGCTGGTGGAAAAGTCTTGACGCTGTTTCGCCTTATGTGCTGATGACTGAAAAAGGAATGTCAGATGCCGGTTACCCGCTTCATCTTGTGCTGATATCGGCCGATAAAGATTTTGATATTGCATCAATCAAAAGAAAAAAGAAAGCCATCATTCTGATCAACAACGGTATTCATCCCGGTGAGCCGGATGGTATTGATGCGAGTATGCTGCTGGCGAGGGATGTGATTAATTTTCTGCAGAAAAATGAAAAGAAAAGTCAATCCGGCCCCAATCCCGCAGTAAGATGGAATGATATTGAACTGCCCAAAAATGTGGTGCTGGCCATCATACCAGTATATAATATTGGCGGGTGCCTGAACAGGAGTGCCAACTACAGGGTGGATCAAAACGGACCGGATGAATTTGGGTCAAGAGGTAATTCGCAAAACCTCGACCTGAACCGGGATATGATAAAATGCGATTCGAAGGAAGCCCGAAGTCTTGTGGAAATATTCCATCAGCTCGACCCTGATGTGCTTGTTGATAATCATGTAAGTAATGGAGCCGATTACCAGCATATCATGACACTGCTCGCGACGCAGCACAGCAAACTGGGTGGTGCAATGGGTGAATACCTGCTGAAAGAATTTGAACCGGCATTGTATACCGGTATGAAGGAAAAAGGATATGACCTGGTGCCCTATGTAAACGTCTGGAACGATCTGCCGGAGAATGGCTGGCAGGAATACTGGGACAGCCCACGTTATGTAAGCGGCTTTGCAGCACAATGGCATACATTCTCATTTGTGCCGGAAACGCATATGCTGAAACCTTATGAGCAAAGAGTGAAATCAACTTATACGCTGATGCAATGCTTTATTGAATTCACTTCAAAAAACAAAGACAGGATTCAGCAATTAAGAGATGAATCTAAAAAAGCGGCCAGTATTGCCACCCGTTTCCCCATCAGTTGGTCAATTGACAAGAATTTTTTTAAGGAAGTATTGTTCAAAGGATATAAATCGGGCTACAAAACCAGTGAGGTATCCGGTCTTCAGCGGCTCTGGTACGACAGAAACAGTCCCTATGAAAAAACCGTGAACATATACAACACCTTTTCACCCAAATCATTTATAGACGTACCCAAGGCTTATATCATTCCGCAGGGTTGGTGGAAGGTGATCCAGCTTTTACAACTGAATAAAGTTGCCATGCGGCAATTGAAAAAAGACACCACCCTGAAAGTGGAAGTGTACCGCATTGATGATTACAAAACCTCGCCCAGGCAGTATGAAATGCACCACCTGAACAGTGATGTGAAAGTAAGCTCCCGTGAGGAGACTATCACATTCAGAAAAGGCGACTGGTATATACCCATGAACCAGCCTGCCAATCGTTTCCTGGTTGAAACACTGGAGCCGCAGGCGGAAGACTCCTATTTTGCCTGGAACTATTTTGATGCTATACTTGGTCAAAAGGAAGGCTATTCAGCCTATGTATTTGAAGACAAGGCCGCAGCCTATTTACAGGACAACCCGGAAGTACGCAGGATGCTGGAAGAGAGAAAGACAAGTGATTCAGCTTTTGCCAAAAACGGAAGGGCGCAATTGAATTTTGTATATGAGCATTCACCATGGCGTGAGCCTGACTATCTCCGTTACCCCTTGTACAGGGTCAGGTAATCATTCGGTAAGTTCCCTTACCAATATTTCCTCTGCTTCTTCAGTTGTTTTGTCGATTGTCTTAAAGATCACCTGCGCCATAGCCAGCGTACCCAGTATGACAAAGATGCTCAGAAAGCCTACCCAGTTATAATGAAACAGTTTATGGGTGCCCTTGTCACTTTGAATAATAACACCGGCTGCAAGAGAGGCTAAACCCTGGCCAAGTTGTTGCACACTTCCGCTTACACTCATGAAGCTGCCGCGGAGGTCTGTATCCGAAACACCCGACAACATTGCCTGTGCCATTACAATGCGGCCTGTTACAGCCATAAAAAGAACAGCAAAAAACCCAAGTGCCAAACCGATATGCATATCCGGCATATTGGTAAGTATAACCACAAGAAAGCAGGATGATAAAACACTCCAAAGAAAAACAGGCAGTTTTCCTTTCCTGTCAGAGATACGCCCTAAAAAAATAGCTGCTGCAAAAGAAGCAACGCCGCCGCACAAAAGGATCAGTGGGATCTGATCGTTGGTAAATCCCTTGTTAAACTCCAGGTAAGACGGTATAAACGGAATTACCAGGAAATGCCCAAACATAAAAAGCCCGGAAAAGATAAGTGCTGATCGCTGAGCGGGGTGTTTCATTGTTTTTGCCAGTCCGCTGAACACCGAACTTTTTTCATCGGTACGGATATGTTCCGTCATAACGGGGAGATGCTTTATAATAAAAGGAATAAGCACCATGCCCAAACCTGCGATAGAAAGAAAGGGTATATGCCAGTCATCTTTAAACACATTCGTGAGATAAAGCGATAATGGAATACCCACCACTGATGCCACTGCAAAGGCACTCATCACGGCCCCCATTGCCCGGCCTCTTCTTTCATAATTAAAAAGGTCGGAGACGATAGAAAAAACCTGTGCCCCGAGAATACCCCCAAAAACACCTGTAAGGATTCTTGCACTCAATAAAAAAATAAAACTATTGGCAAGGCCACAGGCAAATGTGGCCAGGAGAAACCCCGCATAAGCAATAAGTAAAGAGCGTTTGCGGTCATGCCTGTCTACCAGCATGGCGGCCACCAGCCCGGAAAAAAAGGCGCTGATGGAATAAGATGCCACGAGTATGCTGAACTGGAAGGCTGAGATACCAAAATCTGTCATCAGGTAGGTGCTTAGGGGCACCATGATGATGAAGTCGAGGATATGCGTGAAGTTCAGCGACGCCAGTATAACTAATATGATACGTTCCTGTTTGTTCACAGCCAGAATCGGTCAAAGGTCGTGTTTACAGGCCGGAAATCAAAGCTATAAAACAACTGCAAGGAACTATATTGCTGATTATCAGTTGTGATAAAACAATACAGAAGTGCTACGGAGGAAGGACTGTGCAAATAGGGCAACAAACCATGTCCCGTGATCTGATTCGATCTATTATCTACCATCATTATTGGGCTGATACAGTACCAAAGGCAATTGAGAATGAGGTATAGACATAAAAAAAGCCTTTCATTACTGAAAGGCTTTCTTAAATGAATATGGCAGCTACCTACTCTCCCGCATTGTGGTGCAGTACCATCGGCCATGAGGGGCTTAACTTCTCTGTTCGGTATGGGAAGAGGTGAACACCCTCGGCAAAACCACCATAAGATCTT
>JAEUVM010000590.1 GCA_016787125.1 Chitinophagaceae bacterium
TTTGGTTACGATTGCCCACTGCCGTTCAGCGCCTTCTTCATGCGAGGTGGTTGTTTTCAACAACATGGGATAAGAGGGCCAGGGCATGAAGTCGTTTCTTTCTGCAGGTGGTTTTGGCAGCAATTCAAATTGTGTGACAGAGGCAGCGCCGTGCCGGTTGGAGGTACCCACACAATCACTGCCGGTATCGCCACCACCGATTACCACCACGTGTTTGGCGGTGGCTTGCAGTACTTCGGCAAGCATATTACTTTCTACTGCGTCAGCATTTTCAGTGATAATTGGCAGACCCGCTACTTTTTTATTATTCTGTTTTAAAAAGTCCATGGCAAAATGAACGCCTTTTAATTGCCTGCCGGGAATGGTAAGATCTCTTGGCACGGTACTGCCGCCGGCGAGTACAATGGCATTGTATTCCCGCAGCAGATCGTTGATCGGGATGTTCACACCAACGTTGGCATTGCAGCGAAACTGCACGCCTTCTTCTTCCATCAATCTGATGCGACGGTCTATCACCCATTTCTCCAGTTTGAAATCAGGAATGCCATAGCGGAGTAACCCACCGGGTGCATCATCTCTTTCAAAGACTGTTACGGTGTGCCCTGCATAATTCAGTTGTACCGCTGCGGCCAATCCTGCCGGTCCTGAGCCGATCACGGCCACTTTTTTACCGGAACGAAGATTTGGCTTGCGGGGCTGTACCAATCCTTTTTCAAAAGCGATCTCGATGATATGTTTTTCAATTTCCTCAATAGTGATAGCGGGCTGATTGATGCCGAGCACACAGGCAGTTTCACAAGGGGCGGGACAAATACGGCCGGTGAATTCGGGAAAATTATTCGTGGATGATAATATCTCATAAGCCTCCATCCAGTTTTGCCGGTACACGGCATCGTTGAATTCGGGAATCACATTGCCCAGCGGGCAGCCATGATGACAAAACGGTACGCCGCAATTCATACAGCGGGCCGATTGATTATTCAGTTGTTCATCCGTATAGCGTTGAACAAACTCATGGTAATGCTGCAGCCTTTCGGCTACCGGTTGTTTGCCGGGTAGTTCCCTGGTAAATTCTTTGAAGCCTGTTGGTTTGCCCATGGGTTGTGTAATTGTTAATTGGGTTATTTGGGATAGCCGGGAAGTCGGAGAGACGAGAAGACGGAGAGACTTCTTAACTATCGGAGTAAATCTTTCGAACTTTCCGACTTGCCATCTTTCCGGCTTTCTCTCTCCCTCACTTTCTTATACTCCTTCGGATATACTTTTACAAAATGTTTTAGCTGGTTGTCGAGGTCTTCGAGAATAAAACGGGCTACTGTGCTGCCGGTATATCCGGCATGTTTT
>JAEUVM010000602.1 GCA_016787125.1 Chitinophagaceae bacterium
TTCTATTATACCGTGATGAGTATTTATGGCTGGTGGCTATGGTCGAAAAAAGATACACAGCAGCATGCCATCGTGCATATTACCTTCTCTGATAAAAAGTGGTGGCGCTACCAGTTGGCTTTCTTTGCTGGATTCTATGCCGTCATCTTCCTGCTGCTCAGTTACCTTAAAAGGGATTTTGCGCCCGGTGCTATTCCCTGGGCGGATGCTTTTGCTTCTGCCACTGCTTTTACCGGCATGTGGCTGATGACGAAGAAGAAAGTGGAAAGCTGGTACTGGTGGATCGTCACCAATATTGCTTCCATACCATTGTATTTTGCAAAGGAATATGTGTTTACCAGTGTATATTATCTTATTCTGCTGGTGATGGCGGTGTTTGGGCTGATTGAATGGAAACGAAAGGCAGCTAATCAACAGGCCTGATACGACCTGCTGATTGCTCCATTGTAATTACTCACTGCTCCTGTTGTGCTGTTGTTTGCCGGTAAGCACAGCCGCCACGCCAGGGGGCCCATTGCGATTGCAGTTTTTCTCTTTCTTCAGGCGTCATGTTCATCCATTTTTCCCGGAGAAAATGGCTGCGGTGATGACCACGCCTGAAGCGACGGCCAAATCCGCCAACCAGTATGCGGCTGAGCAAAAGTATACCTAATGCCTGCCAGAAAGTGATAACGGCCACACCGGCAGCCGGTACCAGGGCTGCATTCCACAGTGCCATCACTGCCCAGCCGAAAAAGGCAGCAGCAGCCAGGAAAATAAGCGGAATGAAGAAGAACCATCTTTTTCTTTTGTGTTTCATTTTATTGTTTTTAGTTGTATAAAAAATCGTTGTTCAGCACTTCCAGTTTTTTGCGCAGGTGTTGCACGGCATAGCGCTTTCGTGAAATGATCGTTTTAATATTCTCGTTTTCCAGGGCTGCTATTTCCTGCAAGGTCATGCCGTTCATTTCATGCCGGATAAAAACACTTCGCTGATCTTCGGGCAATTCTTCCAATGCGCCGGCCAGTTGTTGCCGGAATAGCAATTGCCATTCTTCCGTTTCTGCCTGAACGTTACGGTCCGTCATAAGCGCCGGTTCGGACCATTCATACTCTTCACCATCTTCTGCAAACAGTTCGAAGCTGTCAGTTTTCTTCCGGCGATAGTTGTCGGTGATCTTATTCTTTGCCACCCGGTACAACCATCCGCTGACGCTGATAATATCATCGAGGCGGGCCTGACTACTCAACTGCACCCATACATCCTGCAGTATATCTTCTGCCTCCTCGGTGGTATGCACACGGCTGCGGATAAAACCGAAAAGCTGTTTGCCATAGTTTTTTACCGCCTGGATAATATTCTGTTTTTCGCCTGCCATTATTGTTGCCGTGCTTTTGAAGGAAGACGGCCAACCGTCATTTTTACTTTAAAAAGGGTGAAAAATTATCCAATACTCCGGCCAAAAGCCAGAATAAATCGGCGAAGCGGATTATCTTTCCGGTCATGCTCAAGAAAATAGTCGTGATTGGCCCGGAAAGCACCGGCAAAAGCACCCTCTGCGAACAACTGGCGCAGCACTACGAAACAGCCTGGTGCCCGGAGTTTGCCCGTGAATACCTGCTGACCAATGGCACCAATTATGAATTTGATGATCTGCTCACCATTGCCAAAGGACAACTGGCGATGGAAGATGAGCACACGCAGCAACTGGAGACGAATTCACTGCCGATGCTGGAAGCGGGCGGGCACCTGCCGCTTTTTATTGATACCGATATGTATGTGATGAAAGTATGGTGCGAATTTGTTTTTAATAAATGCCATCGCTTTATCCTTGATGAAATTCTTACCCGCCAATATGACCTGTACCTGTTGTGCAATACAGACCTGCCCTGGGTAAAAGATGAATTGCGTGAATACCCCGACCTGCATACCCGGCGGAAATTGTACCAGATTTATAAAGACATACTGATCAACCAGCCCGTGCCCTGGGTGGATATCAGCGGTACGCATGAACAGCGGCTGTCAAAAGCCATTGCAGCTACTGACAACATTCTCTGAAGCATATACAGGTTTGCATGAAGCAGTTTGTACAAAAAAATCATCGCTTGCTTTTTTATGGAGGCTGGCTGCTGCTTGGCCTGTTGCAGGCTACACTTACAGAACTGCAGGATGATGAAGCGTACTACTGGGTTTTCAGCCGCTACCCTGCATGGGGCTATTTTGATCACCCGCCGATGACGGCCATGCTGGTAAAGGCGGGCTATGCCATTTTTCCGAATGAACTGGGTGTACGGATTTTTCCATTGCTGCTGCATGTGTTGTCGCTGTACCTGGTGGAACAGCTGACGGATAAAAAACAACCGCTGCTCTTTTATACTATCACTCTTTCGCTGGCAGCTTTACAACTGACCGGATTTATGGCGGTGCCCGATGTGCCACTGATCTGCTTCACGGCTTTTTTCTTTTTATGTTATAAAAAGTTTTTGGCGCAGGTCTCATTACTAAACACGGTTCTGCTGGGTATGGCCGCCGCCTTATTATTGTACAGTAAGTATCATGCGGTGCTCATCATCTTCTTTACGCTGCTGTCCAACTGGCGGTTGCTGGCCCGGTACCAAACCTGGCTGGCCGGATTGCTGGCACTGGCATTATTTACCCCGCATTTATACTGGGAGTATCAGCACAACTGGATCAGCTTCCGGTATCATTTATTTGAAAGCAACGTAAATCCCTATAAGGTTGAATACTCGCTGAGTTATCTCGGTGGACAGTTGCTGCTTGCCGGGCCGGTGGCCGGGTTTATATTATTACCTGCCGCCTTTTTATACAAACCCGTTTCGCCGTTGTTGAAAGCATTGAAATTTACCATGATCGGCATCTATGCTTTCTTTTTTCTCAGTTCCTTTCGGGGAAAGGTGGAAGGCAACTGGACTTCACCGGCATTGGTACCACTGATCGTTTTGTCTTATCATTTTCTTTTGCAAAAAATAAACTGGCAGCGATGGTTGTGGAAGCTGTTGCCGGTAACATTATTACTGGTGGTGGCCGCCCGGATAATTATGATAGAAGATATACTACCGGTAAGAGGAATACAACAACGCTTTCATGCCTGGAAGAAGTGGCCTGCCGAAATGCGGGAGCGGACAAAAGGATTGCCGGTGGTATTCAGCAACTCTTACCAGCGTGCTTCGAAGTACTGGTTTTACAGCGGACAAATAACGCTATCGCAAAATGATGCACACGGACGGCGGAACAATTTCAATTTCTGGCCGCTAGAGCAGGAGCTGATTGGAAAACCGGTGTATTTCCTGGATGTGTATGACCTCAGCCGTTTCAATGATTCGCTTAAAACACCCCTGGGTTATATCGGCTACCGGTACGATTCTTCTTTTCTTTGTTTTGGAACGGTATCTTTTTCACCCGGTAATAAAAATTACAGTATCCGGCAGGGAGATAGTTTGCTGATCAATTGCTATACTGCCCTTTCTTACCGGCAGGGCATGTATATCAGCGAAAGTGATTCTGTGCCGGGAGTGCTGAAGCTTATCTTCTTCCAAAAAAACAAACCGGTAAAAGATGTGGTGGCTGTTAATCCTGTTAAAGACATCGGTGCTGTTGACTTTACCCTGCGTTCTTTGCCTGCATTACCCAAGGGTGATTATACTTTTCGTATCGCCATCCAAACGCCGGGATATAATCCGACACCCAACAGCGAGAAGTATAAGCTGAAAGTGGAGTAGTTTATTTTATCAGCGCCTGTATATCCTCATCGCTTTCTATATTATTCATTTGCCGGATGATCCATCCTGATTTGGAGGACACAAAAGAAGAAACAGGTTTTACCGTGTACCTTTTAGGATTGGGAAAGCAGGCTGTTATCATCGCCGCTTCCTGTTTGGATAATGCAGTGGCCGGTTTGCCAAAATAAGCCTGTGCCGCAGCTTCTATTCCAAAAATACCATCGCCCATTTCAATACAGTTAAGATAAACATCCAGTATTCTTTCTTTACCCCACAGGTTTTCGATCATAAAAGTGAAATAGGCTTCCAGGCCCTTGCGGAAATAACTTTTACCCTGCCACAAAAAAACATTCTTCGCCACCTGCTGGCTGATAGTGCTGGCACCGGCACCGGGTGGTATCTTTTTTATTTTATTCTTTTTTCTTTTCGGCGGGCTCAGGCTTCGCTTGATGGCATTCCAGTCGAACCCGTTGTGATCGGGAAAGGTCTGGTCTTCACCGGCCATCACCGCCAGTTTGGCATTGGAAGAAATGTTGCTGTAAGAAACATAATCACGGTTCATACCGTGGCCGGAGATCCAACTGCTCAGTTGTGTAAGGGTGACAGGCGGGTTGATCCATTTCAGCATAAACAGGTAGAGCAGCATGGCAGCATGCACATAAAGCACCCAGCGGAATGTGGTTGATACGATACGTTTCAGGCCCGGTCTTTTTCGTCCCCATTTTAAATAAGCAAGGATGATTGCGCCAAGCACCAGTAATACAACGAGAAGTTTTATTCTTGTTTTGGCCCCGTCGGGCATGTGTGCTGTTACTTTAAAAAAGAAATAGATCACAAAAGCGATCTGTATCAGCAGGCTGACGAAAACGATCCGCTTCAGCCATAGCCGGAGTGTGGAGGGTGCTGTTCGGTTGGTTTTTGCGGGCATGGTGTGCAAAGTAACTATTTCAGTTTATCTGCATAAAAAATGATACCCCATAGTAATACAAGGCCAAAGCCCACCAGGATGAGTCCGTTCAGCCGGTTGATCAGGTGAATATTATGCGGTGTGAGGCGGTTGCGGATTTTTCCGGCCATAAATACTTTCAGCATATCGGCCATCAGGGCAATCAGCAGACAGGTGGTATAAACGGTGATCTTGTATTGGGCCGGAAATAAGATCATGGAAGAAGAGATGGTGATCCAGAGAATAATAACGGCGGGGTTGAGCAGGTTCATAAAATAACCGGCGAGTGATATTTTGGCAAGGTCACGTTTGCGGTGCTTGAACACCTGTTTACCGGCTTCATTCACTTTTACTTTTTTAAAAAACAAAAAGAAGATGCCCATCGACACCAGGAAAATGCTTCCCACAATACCGATCTGTCTTTCATACAGGCGCAGGCTGCGAAACATTTCGGTAAACACATTGGCCACCAGAACAAGGGTGGCATCGCTGGCAAATACGCCGGCGGCAAATGCGATGCCGCCTTTATGCCCGTTGTTGAGACTTTGTTTGATGACGGAGAAAAGCGCAGGCCCCACCGAAATACTCAGCAATAAGCCGATAGTGATGCCTTTGAGTAGCGCTTCGGTCATATAGATAATACAGGGTTACAAGCTGCCGGTGGTAAGAAACTTATTCCAGTCGTCCAGCATCTTACCTTTCATCACCCGTGGAAATTTATGCTGGCTGCCGAGTTTTCCTTTCAGTTCCATAAACTTCATGAACTTTTCTTGCGGCAATACTTCCAGGAAAACTTCTTTCAGGGCGCTGTCTCTTTCGGTGGCATAGTCATCGTTTAGTTTGCGCAGGCATTCATCTATTCTTTTGCCCACCTGCCCCGCATCCACTTTATCGTTGGTGGCAATATACCAGCGGTGTGCAAAGTAGTTCTCATGCGGAAAGCCCACTACGGTGTATTCAGGGATGCTGATGTTAAACTCATCGCTTACCATTTCGATGGCTTTGTTCATATTGTCCACGCTGAGGTGTTCGCCGGTAAGACTGAGGAAGTGTTTGGTGCGGCCGGTGATCACCACTTCGCTTTTGGCCAGGTCAACAAACTTAATGGTATCACCGATCAGGTAGCGCCAGGAACCGGCATTGGTGCTCATCAGCAGGGCATACTCCTTTCCTTCTTCCACCTCGTGTATCATTTTTGCTTCGGGCTTTTCCACGATGCGGCCTTCGCTGTCGAAGTTTTTATCATCAAAAGGCACAAACTCGAAGAAGATATTATTATTCAGGATGAGCTGCATGCCTTTTGCATGTTCTCTTGTTTTATACCCGATAAAGCCTTCGCTGGAAAGATAGTTCTCAATATACACGATCGGTTTGCCGAGCAGTTTCTCAAATCCTTTTTTATACGGTTCAAAGGCCACACCACCATGAACAAAAAAGCTGAAGTTGGGCCATACATCATGAATGTTCTTTGCGCCATAATGTTCTATCACCATTTCCATACACATCTGGCACCAGGCGGGTACGCCTACTATGTAGCCGATATCCCATTCTTTGGCATGCTCTACAATTTCGTTCAGCTTCTGGTTCCAGTCGCTCAATGCAGCAATGCGGCCACCTGGTTTATAAAAGCTCTGAAACCAGAATGGTCTTTTCTTAGCCAGTATACCGCTCAGGTCGCCGGCAAACCAGCCGGCTTTTCCTTTTTTCAGGTCGGTGGCACCGCCGATCATCAGGAAGCCTTTGGTCATGGCCCGTTTGTTGGCATCTTCGTATTTGATCAGGCTGAACAGCTGGCGTACATAGTTGATGGTGTTGCTGCGCAATAACTCACGGGTAACGGGAATGTATTTGCTTGCCGCTTCAGATGTGCCGGAGCTGAGTGCATAGTACTTGATCTTTCCGGGCCAGGTTACATCGGGCACACCATCCAGTGTTTTCTTCCACCATTCCTCGTATATCTTATTATAATCATGAACGGGTACCAGTTCCTGGAATTTTTTTCCCGGATGTTTGCTGAGCAATGCATCATCAAAACGGTATTTCTGGCCAAATTCGGTAAACCTTGCTTTCTTCAACAGCTTCTTGAGCACCCGTATCTGTTGCCGCCGCGGATCATTGGGTGGTATCCGCAATGCCGCAGCAATTGCCCTGGGTAATTTTATATCGATAATAGTGGCCATGAAACTTTTTAATCCTTTTTAAAGTTACGTATTGTTACTCCAAGTTCTGCGAATATATAATAGTACTGTAAAGTATTAACTGCCGAGCCTCCGGTATATACGCCAGATGATTTTCAGGTCAGTTACCGGTTCATAATCTCTCGCATACCAGTAATCCATCATTTGAAGGCTTTCCTTTGGTAATTGTTGTGAAGAATGGGCAGGGAGCCCGTTGCTTGCCACCACCGGGATTCGCAGCACCGGTAAATGATTTTCCTGCACGGCATAACCCACCCAGGTTTTTTGCGCCAGCAAAACAGCAAAACAGTTGCTGAAAAATCCCAAAGGCTTTTTTACGATAAATAATTGTATAGGAAATGTAATGATACCGGCAAACGCAATGCTGATATCAATCAGTCGTTTCAGGCGGCGGTTATACGGATCACCAAGTTTGTACCCGTTTTCTTTCGACACCGCTTCACCGGAAGTATCTTTTGAGTCGCTGCTTACAATACTGTTGCTCTTACCGGCATGTATCTTGGCTACCACACCATTGGGCAATTGTTTCAGTTTTTCAATAATTGTAGCATAGCTCAATGTGCCCGCACAGAATATTACCTCCCGGAAAGGGATAGCGGTTGACAGTTGCTGCAGGTTTTCCCAATAGCCGATAGTGCCTGTTTCTTCTTTGTTTGTGGTGGACAATCTGCCCAAAACCCGTTTATCCAGTCCGGCATCTTTCAGTATCTGTACTGTTTCCTTGTATTCATCAGCAGAACCGGCGATCACCGTGGTAAGAAGACTTTCTTTTTCGCCACTGCTGTTGAGCACCTTTGTTTCCACCAGCACCCAGCGCAGTATACTGATAAGTACAAATGCCAGCAGCGCTCCAAACAGGATAATGGCCCTGGAGAAACGATATTGCTCCGGCAGCAAGGCATAAGCGGCCAGCAATACAATGGTGGCAATAACAGATGACCTTACCAGCTCCGATCGTTTGTACCACCGGTCGTACAAACCGGCATAGTAAGCAGTGATCAGGTAAAAAACAGTAAATGCCGGAAAGGCTATCCACAACAGTTTCGCCTCGTACTGAATATCACTCCGGATATAATGGCTCCAGATGGTCTTCACCACCCAAAAGGAAAGAAAGATAAGACCGGCATCAATCACCGGCAACCCGATACGACGAACAAAGCCGGCAATAGCCGTAAGCCCCGCCCTGAACCATATAGCCAGATGGATGAGAAGATTAAAGATTCCTGCACGGCTGCCGCCATAATGTTTTTGTACAAAGATGCTCATGGCATTGTAAAACATCCGCACATAGTTCATTGTTCCTTTGCGGGTGCTCTCGCCTTTGAAGTGAACGATGCTGCTGCCGGCAAAATAATAGTTCTTGTACCCTGCTTTTTGAATGCGGTAGCTGAGGTCCACATCTTCGCCGTACATAAAAAACGTTTCGTCGAAACTGCCCACTTTATCCAGCACTTCTTTTTTTATCAGCATAAAAGCACCGGCCAGCACATCTATTTCGTTTGATTCATTTTCATCGAGGTGCCCAAGATGGTAGCGGGAAAATGTTTTGGAATGAGGAAAAAGCTTCGCCAGGCCAAACAATTTATACAGGGAGGTAAGCGGCGCTGGAAATGCTCTTTTTGATTCTTTTAAAAAACGGCCGCTGCCATCCACCATTTTGATACCGGCCGCTCCGGCACCGGGGTGCTGCTCCAGGAAATCGATCGTTTTGCGGAAACAATCCTCCGGTACGATGGTATCGGGGTTGAGGAAAAGGATATACCGGCCTGTGGCTTCTTTCAGCCCCAGGTTACAGCCTTTGGCAAAGCCCAGGTTTTCCTTGCTGGCTATAAACCTGGCTCCGGGAAAGCGGGGAACCAGGTATTCCAGGCTTTTATCTGCTGAATTATTATCCACCACGATCACTTCTGCCTTTATACCCGACAATGCTTTTTGCACCGAGCAAAGACATTGCTCGAGAAACAGCTTTACATTATAATTCACTATGATAACAGACAGCTCCAATCCTGGTGTATTGTAATGCCTACGAAGTACGAAGTTTTCGGGTTCTGTTCAAAATAATAGCTTTCCTTTCTGCCCTTTCTTCCACAGGGTTATCTTTGCGCATGCTTAAGCAAACCCTTATCGAAGCGGCACAGGCTGGCGCTGCTGAGATCGTTCGTTTTTTCAACAAAGAATTCCAGGTAAGTAATAAGGAAGGGGTGAACAATCTTGTTACCGAAGCAGACCACGCTTCTGAAAAAGCTATTCTGTCTGTCATTAATAGTGCATTTCCTGATCACCAGGTGCTGGCGGAAGAAACCGGCGAGATCATCCAGGATTCTGAATATAAGTGGATCATCGATCCGATCGATGGTACGGTCAACTTTGCCCATGGCATTCCGCTCAATTGTGTTTCCATTGCTATTGAAAAAAATAAGGAGATCATTTTCGGCGCCGTGTATAACCCGCACCTGCATGAATTTTTCCTGGCAGAAAAAGGCGCCGGTGCCACATTGAACGACAAACCAATCCGGGTAAGTGAACAAACAGAAACAAAAAAGGCCTGCCTGGTAACCGGTTTTCCCTACACGTATATCAATATGCCCAACGGACCGCTGGAAATATTTGAACGCTTCATACGCAAAGGGGTGCCGGTACGCCGCCTGGGTTCAGCCGCCATTGATCTTTGCTGGGTGGCCTGTGGCCGCTTTGATGGTTTTTATGAACATAAACTGGAGCCCTGGGATAGTGCCGCCGGCTACCTGATCGTGGAAGAAGCAGGTGGTAAGGTGACAGATTTCAATGGAGATAAATTTTCCGTTTACCAGCATCGGGTATTGGCTACTAATGGGAAGATACATGAGGAAATGAGGAGGGTGATCAATGGCAGAGAATTGCAATAGATTTTTGATTTTGGGTTTTAGGTTTTAGATTGGCTGAAACTTTACCTTATGAATGAAATTACCCTAAAAGCTAAAACCAAATCCATCGCCATCATGGTGGCAAGGCTATGTGAGCAATTACCTGTAAGCAGGATCAACAATCCCTACATCAGCCAGATCATTCGTTGCTCTGCTTCGATGGGTGCCAATTACCGGGCCGCCTGCAGGGCAAAGTCAACAAAAGATTTTGTTCATAAATTACAAATCGTTGAAGAAGAAACTGACGAAACGCTTTACTTTCTGGAATTGCTGGCCGAGTTTAATGAAAAACAAAGGGCCACAATGCGGGATATTTATAAGGAAACAGAAACTGTTCTGAAAATAATTGTTTCTTCAATTAAAACAGCTAAGAAGAAATTAGGACACGCCGGTGACGGCAATCCAAAATCTAAAACCTAAAATCTGAAATAAATGAACAGTGCGCATCGAACAGAAATCAGCGCCCTCGGCGAATTCGGTCTTATTGACCACCTGACACAGAACATTGAATTGCAAAATGCCTCATCGGTGCTGGGCGTGGGTGATGATGCCGCCGTGATAGATCATTTTGGCAAACAAACCGTGGTGACCACCGACCTGCTGATTGAAGGTGTGCATTTTGACCTGGTATATACACCGCTGAAACACCTCGGCTATAAAAGTGTGGTGGTAAACCTGAGCGACATCTATGCTATGAATGCCACTCCCACACAGATCACCATCAGCCTTGGCATCAGCAACCGCTTCAGCGTGGAAGCCCTGGATGAGTTTTATGAAGGCGTATATGCAGCGTGTAATAAATATGGTGTTGACCTGGTGGGAGGTGATACTTCTTCTTCACAAAAAGGATTTATCATTTCAGTTACCGCTATCGGTGAAGTGGCGCCGGATAAATTTGTAAAGAGAAGTACGGCCCAAAAAGGCGACCTGCTTTGCGTAAGCGGCACACTGGGAGCTGCCTATGTGGGGTTGTTATTCCTGGAGCGGGAAAAGAAGATCTACATGGAAAGTCCTGGTGTACAGCCCGACCTTGAAGGAGAATCGTATGTAATCGGCCGCCTGCTGAAGCCGGAAGCCCGTAAGGATATTGTTGAATTCCTGGCACAACAGGAAGTGATGCCAACGGCCATGATGGACATCAGCGACGGGCTCAGCTCCGAACTGCTCCACATTTGCAAACAAAGCAACCTTGGCTGTGTGCTGTATGAAGAAAAACTGCCGGTGGCCGAACAAATGCGGATGGCGGCTTACAAATTTGAGATAGATCCGACGGCCTGTGCCCTGAGCGGCGGTGAAGATTATGAACTGGTATTTACCGTTTCTCAATCAGATTATGATAAATTGGTATTAAATGAAGAAATTAGTGTGGTCGGATATATGACAGAGCCGGAGGCCGGCGTTCATATCATCACCAAAGGAGGTGGTAAACACGCCATCACAGCACAGGGGTGGAACCACATGAAATAGATAATAGATAAAAGAGAAAAGATGATAGTTGCTGAGAGGCGGACCTTTCAATGTATAGCCACAAACCATTCAAACGGCACCGCTGCCGGCTGGCCATATCTTTATTTTAAAGTTTGCTTCCTTTTATTACCTGTCATCTTTATGCTGATGAGTTGCGGTACCAGCCGTGTTTCTTTTTCTCCTGCCAAAAAATATTCCGCTGATGAACTGCAGAAAGATTATGCCGTTTACCAGGCACTGCTGGAAGAATATCATCCCAGCCTGTATTGGTACACTTCCAAAGACAGCATGGATGGCTATTTTAAACAGGGGCGTGAGCAGCTGAACGACTCACTGACAGAACCACAATTCCGTAAAGTGCTCAGCTATGTTACTTCCAAGATCAATTGCGGGCATACCACTGTACGGCCTTCCAAACGATGGAATAAATATGCCGACACCGTACGCCTGGGCAAAATGTTTCCGCTCAGCATGAAAGTGTGGAATGAAGCGATGGTGATAACAGCCAACCTGAACCGCCGCGACAGCTTTTTAAGAAGAGGTACAGTAGTAACGGCCATCAATGGTAAACCGGCCGCTGCACTGGTTGATACTTTGTTTAATTATATCAGTACTGATGGATACAATACCACGCATAAATACCAGTCGCTGAGCAACAGGGGTACCTTTGGTTCTATTTATACCACCTTATTCGGCTTATCAGATAAATACCAGGTGGATTATAAAGATGACCGGGGCAACAGTAAGACCATCACCATACCTGTGTACAATCCTGCAGCAGATACACCGCTCACCCGGGGCACCCGAACTTTCCGTCCGCCCACACCGCCCGATAAAAAGCAACTGAAAGCACAACGCCTCAACAGCGTCCGCCTGCTGCGGATTGATACAGCCAATCATTCTGCCATGATGGACCTTTCCTCTTTTGGCCGGGGTTATGGTTTGCGTAAATTTTTCCGTCAATCATTCCGTGTGCTGAAAGAACGGGATATCAAACATCTTATAATTGATGTACGGAGCAACGGCGGCGGCAGCGTATCCAACTCCACCCAGATCACCCGGTATATTGCCAGTCAGCGGTTCAAGATCGGCGATACCTTATATGCCTCCAGGAAAAAAGGGCCTTATCAGCAATACATACAGAATAACTTCTGGAACAAACTTTTCATTTCCTTTTTTACCAAAAAGAAAGAGGACGGCTTTTATCACTTTGGTTATTTTGAAAGACATTATTTCAAGCCCAAACGAAATAATCACTATGATGGTAAAGTGTATATCCTCACCGGAGGTAATTCTTTTTCTGCCACCACGTTGTTTACCTCCGCACTTATCAAACAGGAAAATGTAACCGTCATCGGCGAGGAAACAGGTGGTGGCGCTTATGGCAATTCTGCCTGGCTGATACCCGATGCCACGCTGCCGCATACCGGTGTCCGCTTCAGGCTGCCTCTGTTCAGGCTGGTGATTGATAAAACTGTTCCTAAAAATGGCAGAGGCGTGCAGCCGGAAGTGCCGGCCCTGCCTACGATAGAAGCGATCCGCAAGAACACCGACTTCAAAGTGGAAAAAGCAATGGAACTGATAAAGGCCGATCAGCAAAAAGGATAAACCGTTTACAGCAGCCTGAATGCATCTGCATCTTTCAGAAACGGAAGCCGCTCCCTTACCGACTGTAATTGTGTTTTATCAAGCGTGATGGTAAAAATATCTTCTTCGTCTTTCTTTGTATAAAGCACTTCACCCAGCGGATCAACGATCATACTGTCGCCGCTATGATAAATACTGTTGCCGTCATTTCCCACCCTGTTCACGCCAACCACATAACATTGATTCTCTATGGCCCTTGCCTGCAACAAGGTCTTCCAGGCATGGCTTCTTCGTTCGGGCCAGTTGGCCACATAAATGAGCAGGTCGTACTCCGCCTCATCATTGGTGGTTTGCTGCCGGGCCCATACCGGGAAACGCAGGTCGTAACAGATCTGCAGGTTTATCTTCCAGCCTTTAACTGAAGCGATCAGTCTTTTGGTGCCGGCAGTGTAGTGTTCATCTTCACCGGCAAAAGCAAAGCAGTGTCTTTTATCATACACGCCGTATTGTCCGTTGGGCAGCATCCAGATCAGCCGGTTGTAATAGGCGGGTTCCTCCTCTGACAGCTCTTTTATAATAACACTTCCGGTGAGGATGATCTTTTTTTGCGCAGCTATTCTTTTCATCCATTGCACAGTATCCCCTTCCATGGTTTCTGCCAGCGCTTCCGGCCGCATGCTGAAACCCGTGCTGAACATTTCGGGCAGCACCACCAGTTCTGTTTTTACCGGTATAGCATTGATCTTTTGTTCCAGCAGCTGCAGGTTGGCCATTTTATCTTCCCAATGTAGGTTTGTTTGAATGATGGAAACAGTAAGTGCTGACATAGCATTTCTTTGAGGATAAAATTAAATCTATTTTCTGCTGCGGCCTGTGGCTTACCTGAAATCTGTTCTTTTTTATCTCACTCCCCAGCACAAAAATGGCCGCCCCTGGAAAGGAAGCGGCCGTAGTGACCCTCGCTTTTGAACTACTTTATTTGGAGAAATTATATCTCATCAGCATTTCATGTGCATTGGCGCCTTTGTCAAACACACTCAGCGGTGTTGAATAAATATCGAATGAATAGCCAATGGTAAATTTCTTGTTGATGTGCAATCCTGCTGACAGCATAAAGCTTTGCTTTGCCCGGAGCGAAAGGCCCCAGAAAAACAACTCTTTGTGCTCCACCCTTACTCCACCTTGAAATTCTGTCGGTGCATTGGGCAGATAGATCACCAGGAAATTTGGCGTGATGGTGGTACTCTCGTCTGCATTCCACTTATAGGATCCATGGAAGAAATAATGGCGGTAAAGGCGGGCCTGTTCAGAAGTGCTCAGGTTGCCGGTATAAAAACCCAGTTTGGATTGCACCAGGTTTGACACAGAAGCGCCGAGCTGTAATCTTTTACCGGTATATGAAACACCAAAGCCTGCATCAAACACAAAGCGGTTTTCTGCCGTACCGATGGCAGGGTCAGCGCCGAGGGTGGCAGTAAGCTTGGCCCTGTCGAGTGAATACTGCTGGCCGCGGGCTTCAATACCAAGAGAAAATTTTCCTTCGCCGGCCGGAATATGTTTGGCAAAAGCCAGTTGCAGCCCGGTTCGGGAAGTAGGCCCTGTTTTATCATTATACACATAGCCGCCGATGCCGATCTTAAGGCTTGGCATGGCAAAGGAACCAAAGGCTGTGGCCGTACGCGGACTTCCGCTGAAGCCGCTCCATTGTGTACGGTAGCTTACGCCGGCCATACTGTTTCGTACACCGGCGGTGGAAGGATTATGAAACACACCCTGCAGATCATACATCGAAGAGGTCTGCAACTGCTGGCCCATCGCCGGTGCAACGGAGCCGAGGAATAAAGCACACACTATATACTTTCTCATATTTGCGAGTTTGTTAGGTTATCTTAAAATAGTTACATCACCCTGCAGCGTAATCACGGCGCCGTTGAGCAGGATATACCTGATCACATAATAATAGGTGCCGTCTGCCACCGGTTTACCATTGTACGTACCATCCCAGTTGTTGGTATAGTTGTCATTTTTGTATACCTGGTTACCATAGCGGTTGTACACGGCTGCTATTACCTGTTTGGTACAGTTACCACCATTGTTGGTTACGATCCAGCGGTCATTCATACCATCGCCATTGGGCGTAAAGGCGTCCATTACTTTCAGGCAATAGGGTATCACCGTTACCAGTGCATTGTCGGTTGACACGCAGCCATTGGGCGAAACAACTGTCATCGTATAGTTGGTGGTGGTCAGCGGCTTGGCAATGGGTGTATAGGTATTAGCGCCTGTAAGTGTACTGTTGGGTGTCCATGCGATAGAGACGGGGCTGGTGATGCTGCTGTTTCCTTCGAGCATTACATCATATCCTTCCACGATCGTTTTATCGGGACCTGCATTTACCACAGGACTGGGTTTTACATCCACCGTTACTGTTTTGGTAAGGGTGCCGCAGGCTGCATCACGGATGGTGATCGTTTTTACACCAGGTGTAAGGCCGCTGAATGTGCCGGATGACTGGAAGGCGCCGCCATTAATGCTGTAAGTGTAGGGGGCGATACCGCCTGTGGCGCTTACCACCACACTTCCTTCTGCCACGTTATCGCAGGTGGCTGTCAGCACTTCGGAAGAGGACACATCAAGATTGGCAGGATTGCCGTACTCCAGAATATGACCCGCTGTATTTGGCAGTCCCGGACCGGTTATAAACAATCTCCTGTTGGCAAAAGGAGTACCTGCTGGTACGCTTTGCGGAGCAAATGCCATGGTGCTGAACAGGCAGCTTGTCGGTGCTATATCAAGCTCCCATGAAGCGCCGGCGTTGGTTGTTTTATACATCACACCGCCGGGGCCCACCACATAACCATTATTTATATCGTGGAAAATAACCCCGTTCAGGTTACCGCCGCCAAGGGTAAGGATATTATTGGTGATATCCTGCCAGGTGTTACCACCATCAGTGGTGCGGAATACCACTTTGCGGGGAAAGCCATTTCCGGTAAGGTATACCGTATTGGCATCCAGTGCAAACATATCAGTATAACTGATCTGCGGTGTTACACCGGGAGTGGGAAGCGGCAGTTTGCTCCAGCTTACACCACCATTAGTGGTTTTCCATATCGTATCTCTTGAACCCGCCACATAACCAATAAGGGAAGTGGGGAATTCTATATCAGTAAAAGATTGTGAGGTGGTACCTGCAGGGAAGGTGTTGATGGTTGTCCAGGTGGTGCCACCATTGAAGGAGCGGAATACCTTGGGCGACCTTGATGCTGCCGGAACGGAGAATCCGCTCAGTCCGCAGGCCCATACGCTGTCGTTGCCTCTTGTGGCCACATCGTTGATCTGTTCATTGCCATTGGCAAAAACGGGATCAAGCGTTGGGGTGGTCGCCGTCATATTGTCTGACTTATACACCGTACCTGTAGTTGTGACAAAATAGGCCCTTGCCGGATTATTATTTATAAAGGCGTATGAGTTGATGGAAATATTCAGCGCCACAAAATCTGTTCTTACCGTTTCTCTCCAGTTCTTACCGCCATCAAATGTTTGTGCAATCGAAGCACCACCGGTGGCCATACCATTATTACAGTCGGCAAAATCAATTTTAGTATAGGCGCCAACGGCCTGCATGCTGTAGTTGCTCTGCCAGGTGGGTGCAGCAGAAGAAGAATCTGCCACCACACCATTTTGACCCATGCTCAGCAATTTACCTGAAGGGGAAATATCCAATGCCCAGGTGGCGAAGCCGCTGTAATTCTTTCCCTGGGGCAGGCTGTATTCCCTTACCCATGTACGGCCGGTATCTGTGGAGGTCCAAAGAAGGCCGAAATTGGCCCCGGCAAATAATTTACCGTTAGCCGCTCTCCTTATCTGGTAAGGATTGGAGAAAAGATTGTTGTTGGGATTAGGAATGGGCGGTCCGGCCTGCGGGCCCTGTGTGGGCGGAAAAGGATAGCTCATGATCTGGTAGCGTCCTTTTTCCTGCAAACCGGTAGCCATATTGGTTACATTATCATTTACACCCGTATGCACCCTTACCACTATATTGTTGTTGAACGACATCAGTACGATCAGCGAATCATTGATGATGTTCATCGCCCTGTACTGCTGTGTCATCGGGGTGATATTTCCATACAATGTGGTGCAGGTGATGGTATTGGTATTGATGCCGGAATAACCCAGCCTTTCTTTACTGAGCGAATAATCGGTGAGCACCCCATTGCTGAACTTCCATACCAGTGCTGCCGCATGGGAGCCGGTAGAAGTGGTGGTGCCTGTAGGCGTACAGGCAGGTGCTGCATTGGATGATGGGATACGTGGAAAATCCTGCGAAGAAGAACCGGTGATATAGCCCGTGGTGGGACTGGTAAATTCTATCCGGTAAATTTCTTTTGCCTTGCCGGTTACATCAAATAATATCGGGGCCAGGTTCGGGTTGTTGATATAACCCACCCTTGTTTTTCCGTTTACTGCCGGTGCACTCAGGGAATCCCAGGTGGCACCGCCATTATTGGTAAAATATACTTTAGGAATTGAATCCGGGGTATTCCAGGCACCGCCGATATAACCGGTATTTTCATTTACAAACCATACCGCATTGATGTTGCGGGCATTGGCATATAAGGGTGTGCGGACAAAACTCCAGGTATTACCACCATCAATACTTTTGGCCATACAACCGACTGACCCCACTGCATACACTACGGATGATGATACATAATGTACATCACTCATGGTCGGCTTTTGCCACTGGCCCGCCGCATTCTGAAAGGTAAAAGGTCCGTACTTCCAGTTTCTGCCGCCATCGGTTGATTTGGCAATACCAGCATCACTGCCCACGGCGATAACGTTGTTATCATCCAGGAAATCCACATCCAGCGCGGTGAAACCGAACTGCTTCGGGTTGCTGTAGCGCCAGTTAATAGTGTTGTAATTACTTACCTGGCTGTGAGCCAGCAGGCTGCTGAAACAAAGCAGCGCTGATAAAAAATAAGGAAGGTGCTTCCCATAACAGAGCTTCTTCATGCGTATAGCTTTTAAATGTTTTGGCTTGAAAGAGAGGAGCAATGTTATACCATCAGGGCGGGTAGCTTTGTAGAATTAATTCTACATTTAATTCCTCGTAAACGAAGGAATATTGACCTTCGAATTAACCATGCGCTTCCGCAGCTTTATATTATTAATTATCAGCGCCTTTGCCTTTTTGCCGCTCTCTGCCCAGGACAAATCGAACCGGGGGAAGGAGTTCTGGCTGGGCTACGGCTATTGCTGGAATTTTACATACGAGCCCCCGCTCAACTCGCAGGAGATGGTACTGTACCTGAGCGCCGAAGCGCCTGCCAACGTTACCGTATCCGTCAGCAACACCTCCTGGAGCCAGACGGTAAGCATACCGGCCAATACCGTTGATGCCACCATCCTCGTTCCTAAGACCGGCGCTGCCGATGCCCGTATTTTTAATGAAGGCCTGCTTAATAAAGCCATCCATATTGTAAGCGATACACCTATCGTGGTATATGCACACATGTACAATGGGATGATCTCTGCCGCCACCATGCTGATGCCGGTGGAAACATACGGTTACAAATATTACTCGCTGAATTATTCGCAGGCGCAATCCGGTTCCAGTCCGCCCAACCCACCCATCAATACCACACAAAACGGGCCCGACTGGTATTCCTGGTTTTATGTGATCGCCTCAGAAGATAATACCCGGATCGAGATCACCCCCTCCGATACCACCCGCAACGGATGGCTTCCCACACAAACCTATACCGTAAACCTGAACAAAGGCGAACTGTATAACGTAATGGGAAAACTCGGCGCCGGCAACCGCGACTGGGAAGCCAGCAAGGATATGACGGGCAGCAAAGTGGTTTCAGTACCCGGCGCCGATGGCAACTGTCACCCGGTGGCACTTTTCTCCGGAAGCAGCGGTATCCGGCTGTGCAAAAATGATGGCGGCGAAAACATGCAACAGCAGGTTTTTCCCACACAGGCCTGGGGCACCCGTTACCTCACTTATCATACACTGAATAATACCAGTACCGACATCAACGACCCGTTCAAAAATTTTTACCGCATTGCTGTGACCGATCCCACCACCGTGGTAAAACGAAATGGGGTAACACTGACCGGCCTTATCAAAAACTTTTACTACGAAATAATCGACAGTACCGGCGGCGATTTTATCGAAGCTGATAAACCCGTGCTGATGGCCCAATACACACCGGGCGGCAACCGTTGCTATCTCGCCAGCTCTTTTGCCTATGGCGACCCGGAAATGTTTTATCTCAGTCCGCTGGAGCAGGGAAGAAAAGACGTACTCTTCTATGCCACCCGCAAACAAAATATTGATTACAACTACCTGAATGTGATCGTATCCACCGCAGGCCTTCCTTCTTTACGTATTGACGGAAATCCTTTCGATCCCGCCAATACCCGGCCACATCCCAACAACCCGGCTTATTCGGTGGCTGTGGCCCGCATCACCGGCGCTGCCGCCCAGCACCGGCTTACCTGTGATTCAATATTCAACGGCACTTTGTATGGCCTTGGTTATTTTGAAAGCTACGGTTATAATATCGGCACCTTCATCAATAACCTCAACTCTTACATCGGTATAAAGAACACGCTGAACACATCTGGCGTCACCGATACATTCACCTGCCCGAAAACACCGGTACGGCTTTTTGCCAAACTCGCTTACCCGGCCACCTCCATCCATTGGAAGCTGAGCCAGGTACCGGGACTATCACCGAATACAGATTCTATTATCAGCGCACCGGTACCCGTTGGCACGGAAGTGATCAACGGACGTACCTATTATATATACACCCTTCAGCAGGATTTTACTTTTGCCAACAGCGGCACCTTTCAGTTGCCTGTCGCCTATTCCGCTGCTGTAATTGAAAACTGCAACCAGACGGAGACCACATCGCTTTCTATACTCGTAAAACCCGGGCCTGTATCCGACTTCTCTTTTACCAACCTCTGCTTCCGTGATACGGTGCGTTTTACCGGCACACCCACGGCCGGTATTTTCAACCTGGTGAATTACCGCTGGGATTTTTTACATGATGCCAGTTTTCAAACCGGCCTCACAGCAAAGAAACTCTATCCCTCCACCGGCAACTACGATGTACGTTTCAGGATATATGCCGACAATGGCTGCGTGGGTGATACCACCAAAACCATCAACATCAACAGCGGCACTATCCCGGCATTGAACTTTACCATAACCGGTAAGCCCTGCGTTGACAGTGTACTCACCTTTACTTCTTCGATACCACCGAATGCATCAAATCCCGCCACCTGGTACTGGGATTTTGGTGATGGAAACACATTCACTTCTGCCGCTTCACATACCGTAACACATAGTTTTTCACCGGCGGCGGCCAACATCACCGTTAAGCATCTTGTTACTCTTACCACCGGCTGCAGCCCCGATACGGCCCGCAACACCATTCCGCTGATTCATAATAATCCCGTGGCTTCTTTTGCAATTATTGGTGATACACTGTGTGCTAAGAAACCGGTGCTGTTTACTTCCACTGCCACCGGCATCAGCACCTGGCGTTGGGATTTTGACAATGGCACCGGTTCACAAACACCGCCGTTCAACTATACCTATAACAACGCAGGCACCTACGATATACAACTTATTGTAACCGACGCCAACGGATGTGGCTCTGCTCCCGCCACTGACCAGCTCACCCTTAATCCTGCACCACCGGTAAGCGCCGGGCCTGATAAACTCATCAGCCTTGGTTCTTCTACGAGCATTGATGCCAGTATTGTCAATCCGTCAAACTATACATTTACCTGGACACCCGCCATCTATCTCAGTTCCACCTCGGTGCTCAATCCCATCAGCACACCGGATGTGTCAACAACGTACACAATACAGGCAATGGACAACACCACGTTCTGTATCGGAAAAGATGCCGTGGTGATCAGCCCGATTGCAAAACTGTTTATACCAAATGGCTTTACGCCCAACAATGATGGAAAGAACGACAAGTGGAATATTCCGGGGCTGGCCCTGTACCCGGATGCAAGGGTGACCATTTATAACAAAGGCGGTCAGAAGATATATGATTCCAAAGCGTATGTAAACAATCCCTGGGATGGCAGGTTTAAAGGAGAGATGCAGCCGAATGATGCCTATGTATATATGATTGAACTGAACGATGATAAAAAACAACTGCTGAAAGGGACCGTTATTCTTTTCAGGTAAAAAACAGCCATTGACCCAATTCCTGCAAATGCACCCGAGTATCATCATAGCCGACGACCACAGCATGATCCGGAAAGGACTGAAGCTTTTCATGCAGCTGAACCTCGGTTTAAACGATATCCGGGAAGTGGGCACCTGCAGCGACCTGATGAAAGAACTGGTAAAACAAAAATACTCTCACCTCATCCTCGATATCATTCTTGCCGATGGCAACACATTGGAAATAATTCCCAACATCCGCCGTGTATACCCGGGATTAAAAATAATGGTGTTCTCCATGCAGTCTGCCGAGGTGTACGGAGAAGCCGTGAAGCAATATGGCATCCACTATTACCTGTCGAAGTCGGTAGGTGAAGAAGAGATCAACCAGGCTGTACAGCGCTTCTTACAAAATGAAGAGCCCACCCGCAAACCGGTGCTGTTGCAAAATGCCGGCAACCCCTTCTCTGCACTGGCACCCAGGGAACTTGAAATTCTTCACTATATACTAAAAGGCGTTGGCACAAAGGAAATAGGTGAAACGCTGAACCTGAAGATGACCACCGTCTCCACACTGAAGAACCGCATTTATGAAAAAACAAATGCGGGAAACATCAAAGAGCTGATAGAACTCGCCACGCTTTACAACGTAAATTATTAACCTGATTACAGTACCTTACTGCGGTTAATTTGCTTATGGTACTGCGGTCTTATTTCTGTGGTCTTCTCCTTTGCCTGTCGGCGCTACTACACGCCCAAAGCAGCACCGGTTTTCATATACAGCAATATGGCACCGAAGACGGGCTCCCTTCCAATGGTATCAAGGGTTTGCAATGGGATAGTAAAACCGGTTTTCTCTGGATCGCCACCGAAGCCGGACTGGTACGGTACAACGGTATGTCGTTCAAAACCTACACCAATGAAGACAATACCCACATCACCAATGAAAGGATACTCTTTCTTATCCGCAACAATGCCGGTACCATTTACACGGCCGATAATACAGGTAATATTTTTTCCGTATCAAAGAATACACTGTCTTTTATAAAAAAAGCCAATATCGCCGGCAACACTTTTGGCAACATCATCACCCTGGGTATTTCAGAAAGCTTTTATTCCGTCAATCACCAGATCACCAATGGCCCCTTTGCTGTTCAGTTCGACAGGGTGCTGCCGGTAAACGATACCGCCGGTTTTATTCACCGTGGAAACCAGTTGTTTTATTTTACCCGTGAAATGAAAACGCCGGTTTTGCTTTCCCTGCCGCTGAAAAAGATCAGCAGCACATTCCGGTGTGACGGCGCCATTTTCGCTGGTGACGGTACAGGAAAATTCTGGCAGATCAGCGAAGGCGGCGCCCGGCTTTCTCCTGTTGAGTTTGCGTTTGCACCCGGTGCACGGATTGCCGCCAATACAGGTTACATTTTTATTTGGGAAAACGGGATGAACCATCCCTTACTGCTGGATGGCGACAATGCCTGGAAAATTAGTTTTCAAAACGAACGACTGACCGCCACACTCATCTGCAACCAGATGCCCCGTGATGCACTGATCCGTTATGCACAATATGATGAAGCCACCCATACACTGTTTCTTGGCACCGACTCCAAAGGGATTGTCATCATTAAGAAAAACCTGGTGGAGCCAATGCGGAAAGAACGGACCACCGCCAGCCAGCGTACTTCGTATTATTCCCAACTGGAACTTCCCGACGGCAATGTACTTACCAATGAAGGCCATGTGCTTGGTAAAAACAGCCCTGATCAATCCGACCCTCCTATAAAAGGTGTTTTCAGTATCGGCTCGCACCTGGTGGGTGATTCTGTTTTCTGGTTTGTACAAACGAACCGCACACTGAAAAAAAGCTGCCTGCACAGTTATAACCTTAAAACAGGCCGCCTCACCCCCTACGCAAAAGTGGGCCAGGGTTTTGCGCAGCTTGTAATGACTTCCTCCGGCGGTAAAATTTACCTCGCCAATGAAAATGGCATTTACCGGCTCGATGGCGATACGGCGGTACGGCTGTACCAGTATCCGGGAGAAAATAAATTACGCATCCATTTTGGTATGCAGGAAATAGCGCCGGGCGTGCTGGCATTGGCCAATTGTAATTCACTGCTGAGGTTTGATACACGAACCAACCGACTGGATACACTTTTTGTGCCGGGCAACTATTGTGTGCGCAGCATCTGGCAATACAAAGACTATCTTTTTTTTGGCACCTATGGCAATGGATTTTATATAATGAAGAATGGCCGGGTAAAACGCATGCCGCTTGATAAAAACAGGCACCTGCTTTTTACACACTGTTTTATCAACGATGAAAAAGGATATTGCTGGATCAGCACCAACCGGGGATTGTTCAAGGCAAGCATTGCAGAACTTATCAATGCATACGAAACAGATGTCACACAAGTGTACTATCATTACTTCGGCCGCCGCGATGGTATGGATATGACAGAAATGAATGGCGGCTGCACGCCCTGCGGACTGGTGTTAAAAGACAAGACCATTTCCTTTCCCACGATGGAAGGATTGCTGTGGGTAAATCCGCAATCAGCAGAACCGGTACTGCCGGCCGGTGAAATTTTTATTGATGAGATACTGCTGAACAATCGCCGTATCAGTATGGAGGAACTGGAAAAAAAGCCATTAGGCACCTCCGGAAAAGATATGATCATCCGGCTCGGCTTTTCTGCCTGGTGCAATAAAGAAAATATTTACCTCGAATACCAGTTGAATGATGATACAGAATGGAAACCTGTGAATATTGACAACGGCGCTATCATTCAGCTGAATAATCTTTCCTGGGGCAATTATGTGCTCAAGATCAGGAAGCTCAATGGCTTTGGGCTGAATAATTTTTCTTACAAAGAGATCCGCTTTTCCATTCCTTCGCCCTGGCACCAGCGCTGGTGGTTTTATATCCTGGTAGGGTTTGTATTGTTCGGGCTGCTGGCGCTTTACTTCCGTTTCCGCACAAGGCAGTATAAACTGCGGCAACGCAAACTGGAGAAACAGGTGGCTGAAAAAACAAAAGAACTGCAGCAGCAAAATGAGATACTGGAAAAGAACAACACCATCAAAACAAGACTGATCTCCATCATCAGTCATGATATCGTTACACCGCTCAAGTTTCTCACCGTTGCCGGAAAGAACCTCGTGGAAAAAAGAAAACAAATGCCCGAAGACCTGCAGCAGGAAACCATACAGGAAATGGCCAACACCTCGCAGGAGCTGCAGTTGCTTTCCACCAACATATTGAACTGGATAAAATACCAGAATGAAAACCGCCGCTTATTAAAAGAAACATTTGGCCTGCATGAAGTGGTAAACCAGGTGTTTGGCGTACTTCATTCAATGGCCAACCAGAAAAAGATCAGGCTGGTAAATGATACTGATCCTGCGCTGAAGCTGTACCAGTTCCAGGAACCGCTGCGGATATTGCTGTACAACCTGGTAACCAATGCCATTAATTTTTCTGAACAGGGAATAATCAGCATCTTTCAAAAAACAGCAAACAATCTGCTGACCATAACCGTTGCCGATGAAGGAGTGGGTATGACGCCCGAGCAGGTGCAAAACATCATGGCCGACCAGGTCATCATCTCTTCTGCCAATATAGACAACCGCAAAGGCAATGGCCTGGGCTATCTCATCATCAAAGACCTGCTGAAAATGATGGGCGCCACCCTGCATATCCAAAGTGAAAAAAATAAAGGCACAAGGGTTTCAGTCAGCTTTCCGTATTTGAAATAATAATTACAGCGTGTGTGCTGTTGAATTTCATCATAATCAGTTAGCAAAGCCTATGTGATTCTCTATGGCCCTTATGCCCCTATGTGGCAAACATGAACCAGGTGGAAGCGTGGCCACAGAAGCGACACATAAATAATGGTAATAAAGGCAGCGTGTTTTCCCTTTCTTACGATTGTTTTACCCTTAGTACAAACCTCAACCGGTTCTCAGGCACTGAATTTGTTGTCATACCACACTAAACCATTGGGCTATGA
>JAEUVM010000645.1 GCA_016787125.1 Chitinophagaceae bacterium
CCTGGCGGCCCTTCATTATGGCCAGGCCATTTTTGAAGGCATCAAAGCTTATAAAGACCCCGATGGCAATGCGTTTATTTTCAGACCGCAGGATAATTTTACCCGTTTCAATATTTCTGCTGAAAGAATGCAGATGCCACAAGTGCCCGAGGAGCTCTTTATGGAAGGTATGCGGCAACTTATTGATTTGGACAAAAACTGGATCCCCTCCAAGCCCGACCATTCACTGTATATCAGGCCCTTTATGTTTTCTTCGGATGAACTGATCGGCGTGAGACCTTCTGATACGTACAAGTTCATGATCATTCTGAGCCCTACCGGGCCATACTACAGCGCCCCGATGCGCATTTATGTAGAGGAAAAATATGTGCGGGCAGCGCCCGGTGGTGTGGGCTATGCCAAAGCTGCCGGCAACTATGGCGCTGCCATGTATGCCACTGCTGAAGCTAAGAAACTGGGATACGACCAGGTGCTGTGGATGGATGCCTTTGAACATAAATATGTACAGGAATGCGGCACCATGAATGTATTTTTCATTATTGGTAATACAGCCATCACTCCCGACCTGGGCCAGGGCACTATCCTGGGTGGTGTAACCCGCGACAGTGTGATCGTACTGCTGAAGGAGATGGGTTTTGCCGTGGAAGAAAGACCGCTCAGCATTCACGATATCATTGATGCCTACAATGCCGGTTTGCTGTACGAGGTGTTTGGTACCGGTACCGCTGCCACCATTTCACTGATAAAAGAACTGAAGTACAAAGATTTTGAAATGAAGTTTGACGTGGACAATTGGAAAACGGCTCCCGCTGTGAAGAAATGGCTGGCTGATATAAGAGAAGGCCGCCGCGAAGACAAACATGGCTGGATGCAAAAGGTGTAAAGGAAAAACAAAGAAAAACATTACTTTAGAGGGTTGCCAAACGGCAGCCCTTTTTTATATCTGTCATATCCGGAAAAGCCTTCAACCATTGCCTGTCCTTTTTTACAACCAAAACCAACCGGCGCATGAGGTTAAGGCCCTTATTATTTCTTCTTTTACTGGCTGTGTTCATTTTTGATGATCTCAATGCCCAGACCTATCAGCCCATTTCACTTACCGGGTACAACCATGATGCCATTGCCGAAGGCGGCCCCAGTTCTCTTGCCACCACTTCAAGGGAAATGGATGCCGTGGCTTCCAATAAAGTAATGTATTCTGATGCTTTCCGGGTCTTTGCCGGCATCAGCGGCGGCGGTTTGCCCGACAGCAGGATCATTACGATGGGCAGCACCACGTTTCAACTGGAGAATTATAATGCCAACAATGCGCTTTTTGTTTTCCGCGGCGAAACCAGGAGCCTTGATGTGGTGATTCCGGAAAGATATAACCGGCTGCGCATTCTTTGTTTTGCCACTGAAGCCAATACTATTGGTGGCGCCACGCTGAATGTGTCGCTGAGTTTTACAGATGGCACCACCGTGCCGTATGTTGCCAGCTATGGATTGTCAGACTGGTTTAACGGTACCACCAACGTAGTGCTCCAGGGCTTTGGCCGGTGCAGCAGGGTGGCTGCAGCGCCGTGGAATGCCGATGGATTGCCTACCAACCCCAGAATGTATTATGTGGACATCAATCTTTCCTGTCCCGATGCGGCCAAATTTCTTCAGCGTATCAAT
>JAEUVM010000650.1 GCA_016787125.1 Chitinophagaceae bacterium
TAAAAAATAAAATCCAACCCTATGTTACAATCCATACTGAAAACAATGACCGAAAGAGGCTATAAAATCTACAGCCGTCCTTTTGAACTCAATATTGTGGGCATCCGTACAAACAATACTGTGCCTAACAGTTTTGATGATACCCTTAATATCTTTTACAAAAACTCCGCAGGCGACTGGCAATACCATAAAAGCCCAGCAACAACAGATCCGGGAACATTTTGGTTGCGTAACCTGATGAACCCGCAAGGCACTGCCATTGTAAAGCAAGGCCAATATATAGGCTCACATGGTATCGGCATCCATCGTGGCAAGTACACTGCATTAACACAAAAAAGACCACTGACAGTAATCCGGGATTATGACCGTGATGCCGTCTTGGATTTTAACAACGGTAAAGAGCAAACTGGCATTTTTGGCATCAATATTCATCGGGCATCCATTAACGGCACTACAAAGTTTGTTGAAAAGTATTCTGCCGGTTGCCAGGTGTTCGCCAACATCAACGACTTCAACCTGATGATGCAGTTGGCACAGCGGCACAAACAACTTTATGGTAATGATTTTACCTACACACTGATTGACGAGAGGGCATTGTCCCGTGAGGCAAAAAAAAACTAATGTTTGACCTGGTGGGGCTGGGCATTGCCACAGCCCTCGGCTTCGCTACCTATCAAATCATAAAAGACACCTGATGAAACGGTTCATTGCAGAATTATTCAAAGACAAAAACGGCTGTTACAATCTCCGTGAACTGGCAATCGCATTGCTGTTGCTGGCACTGATGGTAAGCTGGATAGCCCAACAGTTCTTTAATAAACCTGTGCCGGAGTTCATGTTTTACGCTTTTGCAAGTTTGATAGGTGCCGGGTGCTTTGGTTATTCCATTGAACGAAAATCCAATATTGACAATAATAATCCAACAATCTGATATGAAAAACTTTAAAACAATTTTTACCCTTTTAATCGGCGCCGTTATCGGCTTTTCCTTTTGCCAGCTTTTTCACAGAAGCTGCCCCGATGCTATTGTTCCGGTTTCAATTGCTGATTACAAGGCTTCGGAACTGGAAAAGAAAGCACAGGAAGCAGAAATCAAATACCAGCAAAAAATAGATTCTGTTCAGCAGCGGACACAAGCACTGAATGAATCGCTGAAAAAAACGCAAACAGCGTTAGATAAAACCAAAAGGAAAAATATACAACTGCAAACACAGGTATATGATTTAATTGACCAGCAGGGAGTGTATAAAGAAGAACATGATACGACCAGTTTTATTGAAGGGTGTGATTCGCTGCAAAACAGGGTTGATGAGTTAATTACTGAAACAAACCTGCAGGACAGCATACAGACTGCAATAGCGGATAACCTCCATGAACAGATAGAACAAAGAGATTCAGTTATTCTATTGAAAGATTCACTACATCAGCAACTGAACAAATCATTTGGGCAGAGCATTGAACAGCAGAAACTGCTGGAGCAGCAGGTAAAATTCTACAAGATAAAATATAAACGACAACGGCTTGGCAGCAAGTTGAAGAACCTGGGGCTACTCATTATATCCGGGTTTGCTGCCTCCCAACTCATACATTAATCCAAAATTTCACTATGGCTGTGAAGGAAAAAACAATTGTAGTTACGGCCACTTTTGTTACATCGCTGCTATCCTATCTCTATGCAAAAGAAGCAAACAAGGATTCAGTAGCCTATGTAATGGTGGGCGGCTTTATCGGCTCCCTGCTGGGCGAAGGTATAGCAGAGGTCATAAAGAAAAACAGGTCAGACAATCAAAATATGAACAATGGCAATAGAAATATTTAATGACGGGGCATCGCTGCGGATTCTGAATAAAGGCAGTGTAATACTGGTAAGCAAGCTGCAAATAAAAACCATTGAAACTATCCGTAACGATGTAGTGCGGCTGGATATTGGTGAAGGCGCATTGAAAAACATCTATATCAAGTTTGCTGATGTAACCACACCTGCCGGGCTTGCTGATGCCGGCCAGTTAAGGGATGCCATCAATGCCATGCTGTTAAGCAATGTAGCAGGTGCGGCTACTGAAGTAAAGCAGGATGCTGAAATAGGCATACTGAATGGAATTTTAGGTGTGTTGACTGACTTGAAAGTAATAATGAATACTGGCGGTGGTGGGGGTGGTATCAAACAACCTATCCGCATAGACGAATCCACTCCCAATATTATTTACAATGGCTTTGCTGTGACCGGCGCATCAACTGCTGAAGCTATTTGGGCTATTCAAAGAGTAACCAGGGATAAGGACATTATTGTTTATGAATGGGCTGATGGCAATGAATTGTATGATAATGTTTGGGACGACCGCTATAACCTTGCTTATGCCCCGGTGGTAATAAGATAACAATCGGCTGAACAAAATGAGATACCAAACTGTACCTGAAGTAGTGCTTGGCGAAACTCCGGAAGTCAATGTTCCGGAGTTAGCTGTTTCATATACAAGAAGCAGTCAAAGGGATTTTGGTAAAATCTCTTCATCCAAAGATGCTGCTTATTTTATAAAGAATACTTTCAATGAGGGTGAAGTGGAATTACAGGAACAGTTTATTGTTCTATATCTCAACCAGGCAAATGAAATCATCGGTTACTACAAACATTCCAAAGGTGCCATTAATGCAACCGTTGCTGATATACGCATCATTCTTGCTACTGCCCTGAAAAGCCTGGCTGTTTCAATGGT
>JAEUVM010000530.1 GCA_016787125.1 Chitinophagaceae bacterium
ACAGCAGGCGGCACCTGTACCGGGTTTACCTCCGGGCCACGGGGAATAGAACCAAAATATTTTTCCACCAGCTTCACCACTTCAGCAGGCTTTACATCACCGCCTACGGTTACGGTGGCATTATTGGGACCGTACCAGCGAAGGAAGAAATTCTTCAGGTCGTTTACATCCACCCGGTTCAGGTCTTCCACATAGCCGATGGTAAGCCATGAGTAAGGGTGGCCATAAGGATACAGGTTGCGGCTGGCCGTTTCGTTGGCCAGGCCATAAGGACGGTTGTCGTAGTTCTGGCCACGTTCGTTCTTCACAGTGCTGCGCTGTATCTCAAATTTCTTTTGCGTAACAGCATCGAGCAGGAAACCCATACGGTCGGATTCGAGCCAAAGCATTTTTTCCAGTTGGTTGCTGGGCACGGTTTCAAAATAGTTGGTGCGGTCGCGGTTGGTGGTGCCATTCAGCGTACCCCCGGCATCAGATACTATTTTGAAATGCTGTTCATCAGCCACGTTATCACTTCCCTGGAACATCATGTGTTCGAAGAAGTGGGCAAAGCCGGATTTACCGATCTCCTCACGGGCCGAACCCACATGGTAGGTAACATCCACATGCACCACCGGGTCGCTGTGGTCCTCATGGATAATCAGGGTAAGCCCGTTGGGCAATACATATTTTTCATACGGGATAACGATCTCGTTTCCCTTTTTGGTAACCTTTTCCACCAGTTTGGTCTGGGCATTGGCCAGCACAGCAAAGCAGGTGGTGAATGTAAACAGTAGCAGCAATTTGTGTTTCATGCGTTATTTTTTTATGGATAGGCTGCCGGGCGCCGGCCGGGCAGTGTTCCGCAAGTTAAGCGAAACGGGGTGTGAAAGGATACCACTTATCAAAAGAGCGGGCTGATTAGCCGTACCTTTATAAAAAACACTGATTATGTCACAGCGCAACAACCACGAAATTGACTATAAGATCTATGGCGAAGAGCTTCAGTTCGTTGAAATAGAACTGGATCCGCAGGAAACGGCCATTGCCGAAAGCGGTGCCATGATGATGATGGAAGATGGTATCGAAATGCAAACCATCTTCGGCGATGGCTCGGCCCAGCAGCCCACCGGCTTCTTCGGAAAGCTTATGAGCGCCGGTAAGCGGGTACTAACCGGTGAAAGCCTGTTTATGACAGCCTTTACCAATGTCGGGCAGGGAAAAAAGAAAGTAAGTTTTGCCGCACCGTATACCGGTAAGATCATCCCGATCGATCTGCAGGAACTTGGCGGCACCATCATTGCACAGAAAGATGCTTTTCTGTGTGCGGCCAAAGGGGTGAGTGTGGGCATTCACTTTCAGCGCAAACTGGGAGTGGGCATTTTCGGCGGCGAAGGATTTATCATGGAAAAACTGGAAGGCGATGGCATGGCCTTTCTCCATGCCGGCGGTTATATCGTGGAAAGAACACTGGTGCCGGGCGAGATACTCAAGATAGATACCGGTTGTGTGGTTGGATATACACCGGGTATCAATTTCGATATTGAATTTGTACGGGGGGTCAAAAACTTCATGTTTGGCGGCGAAGGATTATTCTTTGCCAAATTGCAGGGCCCCGGTAAAGTATGGATACAATCCCTGCCGATCAGCCGGCTGGCCGGCCGCATTGTGGCCTACGGCACCTACAAGCGTAAAGAAGAGGGCAGTGTGCTGGGAGGTTTGGGCAACCTGTTCGACGGAAAAGAATAGGATACCCGGTCAGCTTGCAGTATTTGACTTGAAACGGGTTTATGCGATCACTTAAAAAAGGTTTGGCTTGCCATACAGACAGGTGATGGCATGATTCATTACTGCTGCGGTATTATCGCGGCAGGTTAATCCTTATTTTTTTCATTACGTGGATTGATAAATTCCTTATAACAGTTATTGATATAAAGTATCATTCCCTGGCGGTCGGTGCGGCGGCAGAACTTATAATCGGGGCGGAAGCGATACTGGAAGAGCCGCAGCGAGTCGCCTTTGAGCCGGGTAAGGTTGACTACAAGGGTGGCAGGAAAACTATAGTCAATATAACTTTCCTGCTCCTGCTCCAGCAGTTTCTTCTTCAGCTTTCGTTGTGCTTGGGCTTTTTTGGAAAAAAAACTGAAGAGGCTGAAACTGACACCCACACCATCAGATGGACGGTTGCCCCCGGTGATGTTGGGCGTTTGTTCAAATATGAGGCGGTATTCATTGCGGCGCTCCAATGAATCACGCTGGTAACTGCTGAATACAGTAATGGGCTTCAGGCTCCGGAAATCAATCTTCATATTAATATCCTGCGGAATGAGTAACTGGTAATATTCAACTACCATCAGGTGGTTTTCATATCCTGCACCAGAGAAGAGGACCGTGTCACCTTCGGCAGCAGCGATGCTGTAACGGCCATCGGCAGCAGAAAGACTGCTGACTTTTTGGGTGCGGTTGAAAATATTTATACCAGCCAGGGTGGAGTCGCCGGTGCCGGGATAGATTCGGCCGCTGAGTGATTGCTGCGCTCTCAGCAGCATGGCCGTCAGAATAAACAGGGATAGCAGCAGCGGTTTCAGCATCTCCGAAACTAAGGTAAGTATGGTGGAGAGAGTTAATGGAAGATGTTAATGTTCGGGTATACTGCTAACTAAATAGAACATGTCAACCATTCCCCCTATATCAAAAAATTCTTCACTTTTATGATTGTTTTGGCTGTTTTAAGTCGTATATTTATAGATTGTTTTGTGGTTATCATCTCCACTGGTAAATAACAGGTAACGTCAGAAAGATGCTCCGGCTGCCGGTCATTGACGGCAGGCACAGGAAAGAAAATTCTCCCGGTTTCTTTAAACCGTTTCAGCACTTTATAGGCAGTTTTGTTCTTCCCCATTCCCCATTGCCAATTCCCCCCTTATAGCCAACTTACAGGCAAGTTATAGGCGACTTATAGGCATCTGTACCGGTACTTACCCCCTGCCAACCTCGTACTCACCCCCAACTCACTCCCCGCAAAACCCTTACCTCGGCCATACCCCTGTCGGGTATTCAAAGCATCAGAACCGCTGGTATAGCATAGAGAGTAGGTGGTAAAGAATAAGCAAAAATGCGTCTTCAGGCATCCCCTCCCGCCCACTAAATCAACAATCAATCAGCACACAACCAGAAATCTAAAATCTAAACCCCAAAATCTAAAATATCCCACCCCTCATCTGTTATTAATAACCTCTCACCCCCGGATACTTCCCGGCCATGATAAACTCATAATCTTCATTGCCCTTTAGTTCTTTCAGAAAGTCCAACAGTTGTTGTACGTATTCTTCTTTCTGAAAAGCCTGGTCATGCGCCAGCAGTACAAGATGACCCGGTGTGCGGGTGGTGCCCGCATCAAGCATATTACGGATGCGGCGCAGAATGATACCCGTGGCGGTATCGGGCGCAAAGGTCTTATGATCAAAACTCCATTCAATATCCCAGCCCATAATATCGAACCCGGCTTTATGAACTGAATCAATCGCGGCGCGGCTCTCTTTGATATCGGTAACCCGGATGGAGTCAATACGCCAGGCATTGCGCCCGGGCATACGCACCACATGATTGTTGAAGTCCAGCTTTTCATCACTCTTGCGGAAGTCGGCCACCACACCGGCTGGATCATTGTAAAACTTAGTATACCGGTTGAGGGCATGGGTATAGCTGTGATTGCAGAGTTCGATGGCGCTGTCTGCTTTGAGTTGTTCCCATACAGCCTGTTGCGCCGGACTGTCAAATACATGTTTACCTACAATAAAGAAGGAAACGGCTACCTGTTCTTCCTTGACGGCATTAAGTACATTCAATGTACCCTTATTGGGGCCATCATCGAAAGTGAGGTAGATCTTCTTTTTGGCGGTGGCTTTCTTTTTAATAGCGGTGATGGAGTCGGCGAGTTGCTGCATCCGCTTTGCCTGTTGGAGGCTGTCGGTAAGGTGTTGTTGCCGTTTGGCCGGAGCATCGGTTTCATTCTTTCTGTTGCCGTTGCAGGCAATGACGATAGAAAGTGAACAAAGAAAGATCAGAACGGGAAAAGCATAAGAGGTTTGCTGGCGCTTGCTGCCAGGTTCGCCTTCATCGGCGGCGGAGGGGAGGTCCATAAATTTTTGGTGGATGGTTTTAGTTGAATCCGGCTATGAAAATAGGAACTGTGCAAATGGCTTGCAAGGGTGGGGTGGTTAAAGAAAATATAATTTGGTTTGGGGTTTGAAGTTTAAAGTCTAAGGTTTGAGGTTTAAAGTTGGCGTGATGGGTTCAAGGCTGCAGTACTTATTGCCACATAGCCACAGCAGGCAGATAGGTATTCACATACCTATCTGCCTATCTATGTTTTCTATATCCTATGTGGCAAAACCAATTGTCCAAAACAAAGCCTCTTACCTGTTATAGGAAATTTAGGCACATAAGACCGGTCAACGGTCAACCGTCAACGGTCAACGAATCCACCGCTTCATCAGCCACTTCCTCACCGGTATATCATACAGCTTCAGGCAGGCCCAGGCAATGCCCAAAGAGGCAGCCAATACCAGCAATGCCATCGGCCATGCTTTGGCAACCGGTATATTATTATCCACCACCCAGGCCGTGAAGATATAGATGAGCGGATAGTGAATAATATACAACGGATAGGAAATATCACCCAGGAAGCGGCAAAGGGCATCTGCTGTTTTCCCTTTTACCGTACCACAGGCACCTATATAAATGATCAATGGAAAAAGCAGGATCACAGAAAGCGAATCATACAGCCCGTTCAGCCACAACTGCCCGCCACCCAGCCACGGTGCAGAAAGAATAGCGATCACCAGCAGGCTGCACCAAAGAAAGGCATGTGGTATATGCCCGGGCTTTTTAATGATACGGGATAATAACAGGCCGGCAAAAAACGGATACAACAGGCGGGTGATACCAATACGGAATTGCGCAGGCTCCAGCGACCAGCCACCAATAAGGTCGCCATGCTCACTCGTTACAGCCAGGTGCACAAGCGCAGCACCGGCCCCCAATGCTAATAATGCCAGAATGATGGTCGGCAGTCTCCTCAGCACAAACGCATACAATATGTTGCCGATGTATTCAAAGAAGAGCGACCAGGCCGGACCGTTGAGCGGATGCATTTCCGTCCATCCGCGGATATCAAGTGAGGTTGGCACCGGTATCAGCGTAAAGCCGATCACCATCACCAGTAGCATTTTCCATGCCGGTACACTGCTGATACCGGGAAAGAGGGCAGGGGAGGCGGCAAAATAAAAACCAATGGCCCCAATGATCATACCCATGATGATCATGGGGTGCAGACGAATAAGTCTTCTTTTGAAAAAACCGGCCAGTGTCATCTTAT
>JAEUVM010000659.1 GCA_016787125.1 Chitinophagaceae bacterium
AAAAATGTGTGTGGGTGTTGAAAAAGAGCGGCTGATGGTGCGGCTTGATCCTTCCGTGTATGAAGAAGCCATGGAAAAAGAAGGTTGTAAACCGATGGATTTTACCGGCCGGATCATGAAAGGCTATGTATTTGTGGATGCAGATGTGCTTAGCACCAAAAAGAAACTGGAGTATTGGGTAAAGCTTGCGCTGGATTATAATAAGATTGCGAAAGCAAGTAAAAAGAAAACGCCTTTTAAAAAGGCTGCAAAGCCCATAACGGAAAAGAAAAAATGAGAATAGCCGCACTTTTAATGTTATTGCTGCCGCTGTGTGCATCGTCACAGAAGAAAGCTTCAGATAAAGCCATTGCATATTATACCCTTGGAAACGATACAACAGTTATCCAGTATTTTGAGTATGATAAACACAGGTATAAAACAACCTTTATACAATTTACAGGGGCTATTACCAAATGTGAGGCAGAAGGGATACTTGATCTGAATGGAAACCTGAAAGAAGTACGGTCGGCAAACTACCGCATCACACAGGCGGGTAGCTGGGAGCTGGTCACAAATGGAATCAATACATACAATGGAGACTCCACCATTTATATAGCCACAGGCGCTAAGGGTGAAATAGTAAGCCGCCGCAGTTTCCACGGCCAGGGAATATTGGCTAATGGAATGGATATTGCGAGTTTCTATGTTTTTCCTTACATGGGATTTTATGCTCCGCAAAAAAAGGGCGATACCCTTTTTCATCGCCAGCTCAGTTTTAACGGATACAGGAATTATATTGTGAGCCGGCAATCCGGTACAGCGTTAAGGATTGGCAGCAACCTGATGGGCTATCTTACCTGTATGGTGGATAGGAAAGGCAGGCTGCTGGGAATTGAAGGCGTTGGCTCCTCCTTGAATATCAGGGCATTTTTTGACAGGGCTGCTGCTGACCCGGATATATTAGATGGGATAGCAAAAAGAAGAAACAGCGTTGCGGCCACTGCTATCCGCACATTGAGGGATACGGCCAGAATCACTATCGGTAAAACGAATATTGAAGTTGATTACTGGCGGCCGCACAGAAGAGGCCGGGAAATATTTGGCAACGTGGTACCCTGGAACAGGGTGTGGCGTACCGGTGCCAATAATGCTACACAGCTACGGCTGACAGGTGATATAAAAATCGGCGGACAAACTTTAGTGAAGGGCATATATGGTATCTGGAGCTACCCCACGGCAACCCAATGGGAACTTATCATCAATAAAAATGCAACCGCATGGGGTACCGATCACGATCCCGCTGCAGATATTCTACGGGTGCCGCTGCAGATAAGCAGAGCTGAAAGCCCTGTTGAAATAATGCGGATCGCTTTCTCAAAAATTGATGACAAGAGAACAACCATGATCATTGAATGGGATACATGGCGTGCAATGGTGGATATAACCACTGAATGACCTTCAAGGACATTGCTATTACAGATGCCTGTCAAAAAACAAATAATGATACATTACAAACAGGAAGAAGCATATGAAATACTGGCAAGAACGCCTGCTGTACTGCATTCACTATTAAACGGCCTGCCTGCCCCCTGGCAGATAAATAATGAAGGTGCCGGCACTTTTTCCCCATTTGATGTGATGGGGCATCTTATTCATGGCGAAAGGACAGACTGGGTGCCGAGGGCAAAGATCATCCTGGAATATGGCCTGTCAAAAACATTTGAACCTTATGACAGGTTTGCGCAGGAGACAGAAAGCCGCGGAAAGGATATGACAACACTGCTTGCTGAATTTGAAACAGTAAGAAAGGAGAACCTCTGCTGGCTTGCATCGCTGCGCCTGTCGGAAGACGACCTGGGAAAAAAAGGAATGCACCCCTCCCTCGGTGAGGTAACGCTGCGAAACCTGCTTTCCACCTGGGTGGTGCATGACCTTACCCATATTGCACAAATAACAAGGGTGATGGCGAAGCAATACAAAGAAGAGATGGGGCCGTGGCCGCAGTTTTTCCGTATTTTAAGTTTTTAAAATTTTGAACTATGCAATCCAAAGCAACAACCGTTGATGCTTATATAGCAGAACTTCCGGAGGAACGACAAAAGGCAATCGAAAAACTAAGAAAAGTGATTAAAAAAAACCTGCCTAAGGGTTTTAAAGAGTCAATGGGGTATGGTATGATGGGGTGGAGTGTGCCGCACAGCATTTATCCGGCCGGTTATCATTGCAACCCCAAA
>JAEUVM010000005.1 GCA_016787125.1 Chitinophagaceae bacterium
AGAATGACTTATTTTAGCGGATAGTTTATGCATTGAACTGTTTTTTATTACTGCAAACTAAAGCCATGAAACACTTCATTTCCATTCTGACAGGAATTCTTCTTATTACCCAGGTGTATGCCCAGAATGTTGGCATTGGCACCAATACGCCGCATCCGTCTGCCCGGCTGGAAGTAGCTGATCCCAGCAGGGGATTTCTGCCGCCAAGAGTGGCCCTTATTGCCGCGAATGATACCTTGCCGGTGGCGGGCCCTGCCACAGGATTGCTGGTGTATAATACTGCCACCAGCGGAGTGGCGCCCAATAATGTGATTCCCGGTTATTATTACTGGAATGGCACCAAATGGTACCCGGTGGTAAACAAAGGAAATGCATTTGGCGATATGCAATACTGGAATGGCACCAATTGGGTGATGATTCCCATTGGCCCCAATGGGTCGGTGCTTACCGTATGCAATGGCATTCCCACCTGGGGGCCTTGTCCGTCCACCACGGTTACTATAAGTCCGGCCAATAACCCGTATGAAGGAGCTTATCTTGATTTTGCGCCCTCTGTATTTGTTAGTCCGCACCCGCAAATTCTTATTGAAGCCTGGACAAACGGCGGAGCACCGTTTACGGTAAGGGCCTGTGTGCGGTTTGATCTGTCGTCCATCCCACCGGGAGCGGTAATAGACTCTGCCCGGCTTTATTTATATGCCGATCCCGCACCGGTAAACGGTAACCTGGTGAATGCAATGTTTGGTCCGGCCAATTTATTTCTGATCCAGCGGATCACTTCCACCTGGACATTGCCGACACCTTTCACCTGGAACAATCAGCCGACCATAACAACAGCCAACCAGGTAATTGTACCTCAAAGCAATTCTTCCTTTGAGAATACAAGTACCCTGGTTACCCAACTGGTGAATGATATGATACAGTTTGGCAATAACGGATTTCACATGAAGCTGGTGACGGAAACAACCTATAATTCCAGGCAGTACCTGTCGAGCACCTACAGCGACCCCACCAAAAGGCCTAAGCTGGTGATTACCTATCATTAATATGCAGGGAAATGCCCGGAATTTCCGGCATTAGTGTTTAGAGTAAAAAGGCAGGTTGCGGCTTTAAAAATATGATTTTCAACACAGAGGAGCAGAGGGAATGAGTTACACAGAGAGGAATATCTATCATGGAAACACCCCCTGTGCACCTCTGTACCTCCTTATCTCTGTGTTGAAAGCGCTGGCAACAGCCTCTATTGAGCCAGGCCTGAATCAGTTGATGGCGACCACTGTAAACGAAAAAAGCCACCTTTTGAGGTGACTTTTAATAATGTCGGGATGACCCCGATAAGAATCGGGGCGACCCCTTTTTAATGTCGGGATGACTGGATTCGAACCAGCGACCCCTACGTCCCGAACGTAGTGCGCTACCGGGCTGCGCTACATCCCGAAAACCGGTTGATAAAAGAACCACTCAAAAATCTTAATAAAAAGACCCCCTTGGTACGGGGGTCTTTTTTGTTCGTCGGGACGACTAGATTCGAACTAGCGACCCCTTGCACCCCATGCAAGTGCGCTACCGGGCTGCGCTACGTCCCGAACAAATGGGGCAGCAAATGTATGATTAATCGGTAAAACAGGCAAAGGGTTTCTTTATTATTATATATACCACCATCACCGGTCAGCTCAAAATTCATAGGCAGCGTTGAGGATCGTCATATTCGCAGGATCGCTTATCGGTTAATTTGAAATATTTAATACCGATGGGCAACCTTGTAAACCGGAAGGATGCAATTTACCTGCTTCGCAAAGCGGCTGATGCAAAAGCGCAGGAAGCACAGTTGCATTTTTGTCACACTATTCCGCTGCGAACGCCGGCCAGGCTGAAACAGTACCATGATGCCCTGTTATTCGTTTGTGTTCACCCGTTCAGTATTGTGGCCCATGAAAAGGCTGTTGCAGGGTTGCTGCGCCTCGCTGTTATCCTGAAAAAGCACCGCCATAATAAAAAGTGGCAGTACGCATTATCAGGAAGCGGACTTCCTTTTTCCGACATTCATTGCCAGTTCAGTGCCGGAATATTGTTATGGTTACTGAAAAAGTTTCCGGGCCGGGTGAGCCCTTCTGTATCCGAAGCCGATGAAACTGTACTGAAAGAAATTTTGCTTGCTGTCTTACCGGGGGTGGAGTTCTATGCGGGCAGTAACGGACGGCATTCCACCTGGAAACGGGTGAAGGAAGTTTCCGGACTGTATCATTCTGCTGCGGCATTAGCATGGTTGCTGCAGCACTTTCAACAGCAACAGTGGAACGGATTGCTGCATGATCATTTGTTTGATTCACTGAAAATATTTGTGAAGTGGCAATTACGGGATGACAGGTATTGCCGGAGTTTTTTACAATGGCCGGTGCAGAAAATAATCTTGCGTAAGCCAGCGACAGGTAAATTGAATGCCAGGCAGATCATCAGTAAAAAACCTGTAGCGGAAATTATTCTCTCAATATCTCAGAAAGAAGAATTGCTGTCGGTAGTTCGGGCTTCGCTTGCCTTTGTTTTGCGGGAAACAGATCCTGTCACCCATGCTTCTGTCAATGAAACCCGCCTTTTTGATATGGGCAACGGGCTGCAGATCGTACTGACGGGTATGCACCCTGAGCGGAGATTAGCGATCGAAAGCTATATTGGTTTTATGGCTTTCAGAAACGGGGTACCTGTTTCCTATGGCGGCGGATGGATATTTGGTTACCGCTGCAAGATCGGTATCAATATATATGAGCCGTTCCGGGGAGGAGGATCTGACCGGTTGTTCTGTGAAATAATGAGGCTGTATCACCAGCGTTTTGATGTGAAGAAATTCGTGGTGGCCCCTTACCAGTTTGGAAAAGGAAATGCGGAAGGGATCAGAAGCGGTGCCTACTGGTTTTATTATAAACTGGGATTCCGGTCTGCAGATAAATTGATAGCATCCCTTGCAACGGAAGAATGGACAAGAATAGCTGCTGACAGAAACTATCGCAGTCCGGTACAACTGTTGAGGCAGTTTATTTCCTGCAACCTGGAATGGAAGGTGCAGGAAAGTGCTGTTCCTTTCATTGATGCGGATAAGGTAAGTAAGGGAGTAACGGATATGATCAATCAGCAGTTTGACGGAGACAGGCAAAAGGCACTGGCTGTTTGTGAAAGGCATTTGAAAAAGTCTACAGGTCAGCCGATAAACAAAAAGCGTGTTGCGGAGAAAAGGGTTTGGCAAAACTGGAGCCTGATATTTTATTGTTTGCCTGGTACGGAAAAATGGACAGCTGCACAACGCAGGCAATTCGCAGCACTGATCAGCGTAAAGGCAACCGGTGATGAGAAAATGCATATTGAAGCATTGCAGCAGCATAAAGGTTTTTGGGAGGCAGCGACGAAGGTGTTCGGTGATTACCGTTGATTGCTGCAAATGACAGGGGATGAAATGTATTTATTTACTTGTAGTTTTCCTGTTGAAGTTCCATGATGTGGCAGTTACAGATCCTTGATCACATTTCGGAAACTCCTTCCGACCGGGATAGATATTCCTCCTGTTTCCACGGCATCAACAGTATAAGAGTCGATCCTGTTTACCGAAACGATATAGGAACGGTGGATGCGTTTGAAAAGATGAGAGGGCAGCAATGACTCCATTTCGGAAGTGGTGAGTTTCGAAAAATAGGTTTTTCCGGTCGTAACCACTTTGATATATTCCTGCTGGCTTTCAATATAAATGATATCGGCATATAGTATTTTAACTTTCTTTTTCTGCACCGTTACAAACATATAATCTTTTGTTTCTTTTGCATCACTGCCGGAATTTTTGTGAGGTGAAGCCGTTGTTACCTTATTCACTGCTACCAGGAATCGTTCAAACTCAAATGGTTTCAGCAGGTAATCTGTAACATTCAGGTTAAAGCCCTCTACGGCATACTGGTGGTAAGCGGTTGTAATGATGACGGCGGGGGGATGGGGCAAGGTTTTCAGAAAGGCCATACCTTTTAATTTCGGAAGGTGGATATCGAGAAAGATCAGGTCTGTTGGTGTATGATGCAAAAATTCGGTAGCAAGAATCGCATCCTTGAATTTGCCCTGCAGCTTAAGGAATGGCACCTGCGAAATATAATCTGCCAGCACCTTGGCGGCTAATGGTTCATCTTCGACGATAATACATTTTATATCAGGCATGGCTGGATAAATTTATTGTTAATGAAGCCGTAAAAACCCTCTCACCCTGTGCTGTTGTGAGGCTGAAATCTTTATACAGCAATTCTAACTGGCGCCGCAGGTTAGAGAGTCCAATGTTTTCTTTTACCTTCTTACCACCTGTGGTTGTTTCGGTGGAGTTTTTTACAATAAAATTCAGCAAACGCTGTTTTACGGAGATATGGATTTCTATGTATGGATCCTGCCTTGTTTCAGATACACCGTGTTTGAAGGCATTTTCCACCAGGGGGATCAGTAACAGTGGAGGTATAGCCTGTTTCATATCTTCTATATCATAATTAAAGTTTACATGCAGGGACTCGTCATACCTGAGTTTTTCAAGGGCGATATAATCGCTTATGATTTTTATTTCCTGTTCAATTGCTATATAGGTTCCGCCCGTTTCATACAGCATGAACCGGAGGATTTTGGAAAGACGCAGGATTGATTCGGGAGCCAGGTCGCTCTTATCCCTTGTAAGAGAATAAATATTGTTCAGTGTATTAAATAAGAAATGTGGATTGGTTTGCGACTTGAGGTAATTCAGTTCTGCTTCCTGTTTTTCGATCCGCAGTCTTTGTTCTGTTTCTTTCAGTTTAATATAGTTATAAATATGGCGCACAATTCCAAAAAAGAAGAGTGAGCCCATACTGTAAGCAAAGAAGAAGCCCACTGCCTCACAGGGTTGGGTAAATTCCCGGGTGGAAGTGTACAGATGCAGGAGGATGCCGAGTTCACGCCAGCCATACAGGCCAACCGAATAGAATAACAAATGAACAATGATCAGCAAGAGCCCGGTAAGGATACTTCTGACCGTCAATTTTATGGACGGGAGCGTATACTCAAGGAATACATAATGAAAACCCAGCAGGTACATGAGCAACCACACATGGTTTACAGCCCGCTGAAATAAAATCCCGGGCTCGGTTATTAAACTGGGCAGCATGTTGAGCAGAAAAAAGGCGACTGCCAGTTTCAGGTAAAATTTACTTTTACTTTTGGTAACAACAATTTTCATGATTGGCTTACACGCTAAATTTCGGGAATTTATTCTGCACATTCAGTTATAACCACAGACAGGACAATTTTGAGGATGAATGACTGGTTTTCGTCAACCAATACAGGGGAGGGTGCGCACAGGCGGGCTCTTATCTTTTATTTACCATTTCCGGACCGGTGTTCTCGCTGCCGTTTATATACTATAGGCTGCTGTTCATAGGTGGCAGTATCCCGGGTTCCACCTGATGAATTAGTCTTGCACCGTCATGCAAGGCTTTCGGTATTGTCAATACTTAACCGATGAAATTTTAAAATTGCTTTTATGAAACTTATTGCTTTTTATCTGTTTGCGGTGCTGGCGCTGCTCACTATCTGCAGCTGTTAATATGAAGTGCTGTCTGCATCCGGGTGCAATTCTTTTTACCAAGTTATGTTTATGAAAAAGAAAAATGTAATACTGCAGTTTGGCGAGTACGTGGAAGGCTATGATTTTCCTGTTTTGAACGAGCGGGAAATAAGGGCAGCGGCCGGCATATTGTTCCTGGCTACCTTTATGTCCCTGATGTTTATCATCTTCCGCAACGATTTTTTGC
>JAEUVM010000017.1 GCA_016787125.1 Chitinophagaceae bacterium
AGGTTGCCCACCGCCATTATATCAACCGAGCCGGGTAAGTAAGGCGCTGTTTTTTCAAGTGTGTGTTTGTTTACCCCGTAAACAGGATCTTCAATGGTTTGATCGCCCAGATTGATGGGCACCGACCCGTTGGCATCATCCGTTACATCTGCTATGGTTTGAATGATGAATGTATCTGCCTTTGCATCTTCTTTTTCAAAAAGACGGGGCACATCTTTATCCCAGTATACCCCATTCATCAGTATGTCGGTTTGCTCGGTAAATGGCAGAAACTTACAACGGTATTCTTCCGGATGCTCATGGAAATCGAGGCGGCTATACGTACCACTATTCTTATGCTCATATAGATCGGCTCCTTTCAATTGCGTATAAACCGGGTAAGAAAAACGTCTTCTCATGTATTCATCAGGCTCCACTTCATGAATACCCATCAGGTTCATGATCTCAAGTATGCCGTGTGCCACCCTGCCGGAACCGGTAACGGCAATTTTCACATTGGGCAGCCGCAGACCGAAGTAGTTATGGATCAGCTCACGGAAACTCCGTTGTTTGTAAACCCTTTCCAGGTTATAAAGACCGGTACGTTTGCCATACGCCATCATCCCGTTGTGTGCACCCACCACACCGGCAAAAAAGCCAAAGCCGATGATCCGCTGGCCATCTTCATGCTCCAGGCATTCATAGTCGATGAGAGTGATATGCTTGTCGAGAGCAGTGCGGAGAAGCGGTTGATTATGCGGTTGCTTCTTTTTTGTATGCGAAAAGAAAAGGTAGGTCTTACCCGGTATCAATAAAGAAGGTGGTACTTCCTTTATACCCAGCAATATGTCGCAATCGCTTACATCCTCGCGGATCTCCACACCGGCAGAGAGGTATTCTCTGTCTGAAAAACAGCGGCCGGGAGAGGACTGCGCCACCACTTTTACTTTATCCGAGTTCTTATGTATCCATTTGCATTGGGCGGGGGTGAGCGACACCCGGTTATCGGCCGGCACCTTTCCTTCCCGTATCAGACCTATTTGTATCATATAGCTTCACCGTTATTAAACCATTGCTTTTGAATACCTTTTGGCATTTTCCGGCAACGGCAGGCGCAAAGTTGCCGTTTATCCAAATGAGAAACAAACTGATTTATATCACACCCGGAAAGAAACTAAATGTTGTAACTTCATTTTTTAGAAAAAAACCGGGGTTCACCGGTTACATTGTCAGTTTCTGCGGTTACACACAAAAAAGGCCCTGTTATGATTAAAATGCGAAACCTGCTGCCCATTCTCGCAATTCCTGTGTTGATCCTCGCAGTTTCCTGTAACAAATCGTCTACCGGAAATGATACAGACCCGGGGGCCTATAAACTCAGCTATGGTGATTCTATTTTATACATGAAACCCGGCGGCGGTAGTATTGTATTCCCGACCACACACCGCGACGGTCAGTATTCAGGCTTCCCCGATGGTATTGAGATAGATGACGCTACTGGTGCTATAGACCTTGAAAAAAGCGAGACAGGATTGCGCTACCGCATTACACATACCGCCACCGATGGCACAGTGACCACAACCATGGTGGTGCTTTCCGGTATCACTTTCCGCGACCATTTCTATAACCTTGCTTCCGGCGATTCTATTGCCCTTCCGGTATACAATGCCGAAAACAGCCGGGTGCTTCCCCTCAGCGGCTCTACATTTGATGAAGGCAATGTGGCCAATGGCGGCGGTTGCTCCGTACGCACCGACAATGGCAAGATCAACCTGAAAGAAACCATCCGCAACGGTGTGTTTGGCTTTCCACCAAGAAATGATGCACAGGAAACTTTTGAGATCAAATACCGCATTAACGATGCCAGTGGTAAATCACTCAACAAACTGAAAGTGCTGTTGTACTGGTACAATACGGTGGCTGATGTACCACAATATGTCTGGGATATCCTGAACGACCGCACCACCCAGGGTGTTTTCCTGAAAGGAGGCGATCCTGCCACCGGGCGGCCCGGCCAGGTAGCCAAACCCCGCCCTCCCTGCGTGATCATTGTAGACCACTAAGCTTCAATTGCTTAATTTTGATGCTGTTATCGGCATCGATATGCACAAATCTTCCTGGCTTGTACTTTTTATTGTCCTCTTTTCATTTGCGCTTTCCCAGGCTCCTGTTTCCAATGACCGGGCTGC
>JAEUVM010000037.1 GCA_016787125.1 Chitinophagaceae bacterium
TGCATCCAGCGGATTATTTTTCCAGGCTTCAATACGCCAGAGCCGCATGCGGGCAAGGGATGATATGGCGGGTGAAAGCAGCTTCATTTGATGCCGGTAAAATAAAGAATTTGAGGCAATAGCCATGTAAAATTATCAGCCCGCCAGGTAAGCCGCCCTGATCTTTTGGCGAAGTTCCTCTTTAATGGCTTCAGTTGTAAACGAATGAGCAATAGCTTCCATATTACAATGAAAGAACTGCTCCCTGTTCCATTGGAATACATCCTGCATTACATGATACTCATTGCTCAGTGTGGTGTCGGATATAGTGCGGCAGTCGGTATTGATACTCATAGAAACACCGCGGCGGTAGAGCTTATCGGCGGGGTGGTTTTGAATAATATCAAACACATTGACCTGTATATTACTGGTTGGACAAACCTCCAGGTGGATATTCTTTTCTTTCAGGTGGCCGAGCAGGGTATCATCTTCCGCACTTCTTACCCCATGCCCGATACGGGAAGGATGAAAATGTTGCAGCGTTTCCCATACACTGGCAGCGCCGCACGCCTCACCTGCATGAGCGGTGCAGAGAATACCTTTTGAATGTACATATTCAAAGGCCTTTATATGATTGCTCACCGGGTAGCCTGCTTCATCACCGGCAATATCAAACCCGATTACATGTGTACCACGGAACTGTTCGGTGAGCAAGGCCGTTTGCATGCTTTGTTCTTCGCTGTGATGCCGCAGGGTGCAGAGAATAATGCCTGCACGGATGCCGGTGTTTTGAATACCTTCTTCCACAGCCTCATTTACTGCCTGTACCACATCGGCAGCCGGCAACCCTTTGGCTATATGGAGCAGCGGGGCAAAACGTATTTCGGCATAGATCACATTATCGGCCTGCAGTTGCTCAAACAGGTCGAGGGTTACCAGGCGAAGCTGTCCGGCAGTCTGCATCAGTTCATACCCTTTCACTGCACGGGAAATATAATCGGCCAGGTCGGTGCATTTTGGCGGGGCGATAAAAGACTCGCGGTATTCTTTAAGGGTAATCGCAGGGTTGATCTGCTGTACCACTTTATAGCTGAGACTGCAATCGAGGTGCAGGTGCAATTCTATTTTTGGCAGTGTTCTTACATCCATATCCTGAACGGGAAAAGACGGCAAAAATAACTGCAAAAACTCAGGAAAGTAAAGAAGGGAGCAACTCTTTTATATTGCTTACCTGGCGGAAATACGGATGTTCGATGGTGTGCTCTACTTTTTCATGCTCCCAGGTGATGTGGTAGGGAATGTGTACAGCATGACCGCCGATGGCCAGTACGGGCAACACATCTGATTTGAGGGAGTTGCCGATCATCAGAAAACTTGCAGGATCAATATCCAGGTGACGTACAAGCGCCTGGTAATCGGCTTCCTGTTTGTCGCTCATTATTTCTATATGATGGAAGTAATGTTCCAGCCCTGATTTCTTCAGTTTACGTTCCTGGTCCAGTAGGTCACCCTTGGTG
>JAEUVM010000042.1 GCA_016787125.1 Chitinophagaceae bacterium
AAATGCGAGCCTTCTGTTTTTCAACCAGGCAATCCCTCTCCCGGTATGGAACTCACAGCCCGCATCCTCGCCAATGGCTTTGGCGCCTCCGGTGTTATCTTCTTCCACACTTCACTGCCGGATGAACGGTGGTTTGAAATGCTGATGATCGAACTCTCGCACGACCTGCCCATCACCACCGCCTTTAAAAATATAAAGCCTGCTATCTTCCGGGCCTTTGTATCTCCGGAGCTTGACCACCATACCCGCCTCAGCACATTGATATCCCATATCAGCGATGGATTGATAAAAGGATTCTACACTCTCGCAAAGCCGGTACAATACCTGCGCACCAACGATCAATTCATCCACATCAGCAACGCACAGCAACTGGGCCGGATGATGAAAGATGATCTTCCAAAAATGGATTACTCTGGCGAAAGCAAGACCGGCACCACCATGCTCGGCGTTACGCCCGGTGTAAAAGCCACAAGACCGTTGCCGGTAAAACCACTGCAAAAAAATACCGTGGTGATCAACGAACGGAAGTTTCCGCTGAAGGGAGATAACATGCTGGATATGTTTCGCAAAACGACTACGATTACCGGGGCTGATAAGGATATACTGATCAATAAACCATCCAAAGCCGGTAAACCCTCTACCGGTGGCGGCACCATTAATCTTCCCGGTAATAAGAAGTTTACTTTCACTTCTGCAGATGCTGATACAGGCGGAAGAGGTTTTGCCCCCGTTAGTAAGCAACGTGCCAAACCACCGGGTGATAAAAAGTCTGCCAAGCCTCCGGTTAAGACCGGCGGCATTGAATCTTTGCCTTCCACAAAAAGAAAACCTGCCGGTGCCATTGTAAAAAAGAGTAGTGTAAAGAAGAATGGCGGCGGCCATAAAAAGGAAACCGATGCGCCTGTGTCTGAAACCACGCAGACAGTGCCAAGATTTCTACAGTCACAATTCACCAGGAAGGGAGATGAAAAACCGGTCACCACTTTTCTTTTACCAAAAACAGTATATACCCTCAATGTTTTTATTGGTGAAAAGGACGAAGATTATCAAAGTACTGACATACCCGTTGACACCGGCATAATTTTCAAAAATATAAAAGTAAAAAAAGCTGTCATTGACCTGCATGTACATTGCAACACACTTAAAAAGCCACTTATCGGGAAAATAACCATTCCCCGGGAAGGCAACTCCAGCATAGCCGCATTTGCCATCAATACAGGACAAAAAGAGAAAATACTCGAAGCGGCTGTCTACGCTTATTACAAAGGAAACCTCTTGCAAAAACAGTCTCTTCGCTTTGATATCAGAAACGCTTCAGATAAAGCAGTGTTGAAAAAGCCGGAAAAACGGAACGAAGTCGTGCTTGACAGTGATATTAGCGGCCAGGGCAACAAAACACCCGCTAAGGCAAGCATTTCAGAACCACCCAAAACCGGCAAGAGCGAATTGCCGGCAGGCCACACAAATAATAAACCGCTTGGGTTTAAATACAATACTGCCTTTGAAGCACTTGCTAAAAAGATAAGAGACTTTATTGAAAAGTCAGTGATTGATCGTGAACAAAGCAAGCAGCCGCTTACTCATGAATCCAATGTAACCTTACTTCGTAAACTGGCCACGCAGGGAAGCCTGCTTTTCCGGAACCATATCAAAGATGAAGTGAAGGGCCTCATACAGATCGTGAGTGTACGGGAAGAATACACACCACTTGAATTTGTTTACTCCAAACCGGCCCCCCTTCCTGAAGCTGGTCTTTGTAAGAATGCCATTGATTCCCTGAAGAAAGGTAAATGCGGCAACTGCAAGCCTCCCGGCGCTGATGCACATTCTCATATCTGTCCTTTTGGCTTCTGGGGCATCAGCAATGTTATCGAAAGACATAAATACAGCATCAAAAGAGATAATCCCGACAATAGTGATTACATTCTGGAAAGTGCGGCCTCTTCCGGCCGTAAAGTAAAAACAGTACTGAACAGAACACAATTTGCCGAATCAGAAAGAATGGGAAACGGCAATGCGGGGCTGATAAAAGAAGTGGATACAGCCATTACCAATAACAGTCATAGCGCTTTTAAGGTAAATGACTGGAACAGCTGGAAGGCTTCTGTGGTTAAGAATGATCCGGATTGCTATTTCCTGATCGTACACATGGAAGAAGATGAACGGGTGGGTACTGATGCCCT
>JAEUVM010000062.1 GCA_016787125.1 Chitinophagaceae bacterium
GGAGGGGATAGAGGTTTGAGGTACCTGAAAGATAGGGGTTTTATTTTTCAGTTGATTTTTTGTTGATACAGGTCAAGGCACCCGGTTAAAGTAGATGGCATTGGCCTGCCGTGTACAACTGAGTGTAAGGTCGTTAATACATACATGTGCCGGCAGGGTGGTGCAATAGTATATCACACCCGCCACATCTTCTGCTGTGAGGGGTTCTATACCGTTATAGATAGAGCGGGCCGTAGCTTCATCTCCTTTGAACCGTACAATAGAGAATTCTGTATCAGCCGCACCGGGATTGATAGAAGTGACTTTTATATTATGTCTCAACAGGTCTATCCGCATACCCTGGCTCAATGCATCCACGGCAAATTTGCTGGCGCAATACACGTTGCCTTTTTCATATACACCTTTGCCGGCCACTGACCCCAGGTTGATGATATGTCCCTGCTTTCTTTCGGCCATCAGTTGTGCCACGGCTTTGGCCACATAGAGAAAACCCTTCACGTTGGTATCGATCATTACATTCCAGTCGTCTGTATCGCCTTCTTCAAAATAATCACGGCCCAGCGCCAGCCCTGCATTGTTTACCAGTACATCTATCGCTTTCCAGTCATCCGGAAGGGAAGTGATCTTTTCAAACACTTCTTTTTCATTGCGTACATCAAAAGGAAGCTGTAACACAGCCACATTGAATTTTTGCTCCAATTCATCAGCCAGCAGTTGCAGCCTGTCCGTACGCCGGCCATTGATAATAATATCATATCCATGACGGGCAAACTCTAAGGCACAGGCTTCGCCAAATCCGGCAGTGGCACCTGTAATGAAAACGATCTTTGGCATTGGATGCAGATAAAAGATAAAAAAGAATGGATAATAGTTACCTGGCGTGTGTTTTAGGAAGATGGTTCATGGCTCGAAACTCGTAACTCATAACTCAGAACTCGTAACTCAAAACTCATGGCTCGAAACTCGTAACTCACAACTCGTAACTCAAAAGATTCATCGTATCAACGCCACTGTCCCTTTCAGGAAATACGGTTTACCCAGATAATCTTCAGCAGATACCATCCACACAAACACGCCGCTGTTTTGCAAGCGTCCGTTTACCCTGCCATCCCAGCCGTGTTTATTCACGGAAGTGGTGAACACCAATTGTCCCCAGCGGTTATACACGCTGAAATACACAATACGGCGCATGCCCACCGCTATCGGCCGTACCACATCATTCAATCCATCGCCATTGGGTGTAAAGGCAGTGGGAACAAATATAGATGGTTGGGTTTTGAATATCCTTACCGTTACAAATGCAGAATCAGCACAACCAATAGCATCCCGTACTATTACTTTATAACGTACACTGTCAATGTTAGCGCCATACACACCAATCGGATTATGAACA
>JAEUVM010000100.1 GCA_016787125.1 Chitinophagaceae bacterium
TACCGCCACGCTAAAAAAATTTACTACCAGTGATTATGTTAACAGGCGCCAGCCAAACGTATACTTTTCCAGGATAAACATGAACATCTTAACTTTATAAAAACCTCTGCCGCCATGAAAAAATCTGTATTGTTTGCAGCAGTGATCCTGCTCAGTCAATTACTTCCGGCCCAAAAACAGGTGCAGCACCTTCCTGTGGCCCGTATCGGGATCTTTAAGAACGGAACCTGTTTTGTAAAACGGGAAGCCACGGTACCTGTAACCGGTAAAACCTTTTTCCTGAAAGCGCCTGAAAAAGTACTGACAGGTACCTACTGGATCGCTGTTGGTAAAGAATCAGGGCTGCATTCTGTGGTTGTCAGAGCCGACACCTTTAAAGTAACTCATGCTGCAAAATATCTTATTGATTACCTGAAAGCAAATACCGGCCAGGTTATTACCTTGTATGGCAATGCTGATAACCCGGATTTACGTAAACTGACCGGCAAACTGGCCGAATATGATCCCGGTTCGCTGATGATGAAAGTAATAACACCTGCCGGAAAAACGGTGGTGGCCAGCGCTTCCGGATTTGACTGGTTTGAAAGCAGCACCACACCTGTCAGCACCATCCTCGAAGACAGTGTGATAGCGGTGGCTAAAGTAAACCTTACGAAACCTGTTGACCGAATCATCACATCCACTATCAGCCTGGAAAAGGGTGTGCAGTGGTTTCCTTCTTATTTATTTACCCAGGTAAACGATAAGGAAGCTAAGCTGGATTTAAAAGCCACGATTGCCAATGGCGCCACTGAGTACCTGCGCATGCCTGTAGATATCATCATCGGCAGCCCGGAAATGTTTTATGGCAAGCAACTGGACCCAGTATGTATTGACTATTTATCAGAAAGCCTGCTGGATAACCGATATGACAATGGCGCTTTCAGCCTGAATTACACGGCCAGCAGCATCTCACAAATTTCCACGTTTGGCAATGCTGCACCGGAACCCGAGTATGAATGGACCGATGAAGGCACTGAACAGAAAGAAGGACAAAAAGCGGAAGATCTTTACTACTACCAGCTCGGTGTGCTGGACCTGGAAAAGAATTCCCGTGTTATTGTACCGGTGATGAGTGCCACCGTTTCCTATACGGAAATATATACTGCCGACCTGGCGGTAAACAGCCCCTCGCTGGAGGATGAAAATCCCGTTCAAACTTATCACAGTTATATCATCTCGAACAATTCCGGTGCGCCTTTTACAACCGGTGCAGTGCTGGTGCTTGATAAAAACGGGCAGCCGCTTGCACAAGCGCAACTTAACTACACGCCTGTGAAAGGCACTACGGAACTGCAATTGTCGAAGGCGGTGGATGTGCAGGTAAAAAATGAGGAAGTGGAAACAGGCAGGGAAAAAAGCACGGTTAAAAGAACTTCCGGGATTTACTATGATAAGGTAACCAGTTCGGGTGTGATCACCATTACCAAT
>JAEUVM010000551.1 GCA_016787125.1 Chitinophagaceae bacterium
TCGGTTGATTTAAAGGCACCGGGCACCACATGATAAGTAAGGATACCGGTGAGGGCGGCTTTATTCTCGGGCTTCAGCAGGTTATCCACTGTACCGGCAGGCAAAGCGCCGAATGCAGCATTGGTGGGAGCGAACACGGTGAAGGGGCCGGGGCCTTTAAGGGTTTCCACAAGACCGGCAGCTTTCACAGCCGCCACCAGCGTGGTATGGTCGGCAGATCCCATGGCGTTGTCCACAATGTCTTTCGAAGGCACCATCATGGCGCCACCCACTATCACGCCTTCTTCCTTAGGCTCCATTTTGTCCATCTTGTTGTCCGTCATACCGGCCGTATCATCCATCTTGCCGTCTTTCTTTTCGTTGCTGTTATTACATGCGGTAAACAGGGCTGCACTGATGATCCCTGCAAGCAGGAGGGAGAAATATCTCTTTTGCATAAAACGTTTTTGGATTTGGTTAAAAAATTTCAGATACCTACGTTGAATAAACCATGCCGGATTTAGCCAGGCAGAAATTTTCTTCCAGCCGGGCTGTCATGGGTATTTAATTCCCCTTGTCGGGCGGCTCTTTTTTATATTTGGAAAATATTTCAACAGTATGGCGAAGAAAATTGCAATAATCGGGGGCGGCAACCTGGGTGCTTCGATCGCAGAAGGGCTTATTATGAGTGAATTCAGCCGGCCGGTGGAGCTGACCATCACCCGGCGTAACCTGCCCACGCTGGCCCGCTTTGGCGAGATGGGTTGTATGGTGCATAGTGATAATAAAAAGGCGGTGCGGGACAGCGAAGTGATCATCCTGGCGGTGAAGCCGTACAATTATGCCGATATTATTAAGGAAATAAAACCGGTACTGAACCCAAAGAAACATATCGTGGTGTCGGTGATCACCGGTGTGTGGATCGATCAATTGCAGAAAGCTATTGGTAAACCCGTACCTGTTATCCGGGCCATGCCCAATACCGCCATTGCCATACGGCAAAGCATGACCTGCCTGGCGCATTCACATGCCACGGCGGCGCAACTGAATTATATCCAGTCACTGTTTGAACAACTCGGTCGTACGGCGATGATCGATGAAAAACTGATGGATGCCGCCACCGTACTCGGCGCCTGCGGCACGGCCTATGCCATGCGGTATATCCGGGCCAATATACAGGGAGGTATCGAGATAGGTTTTGATGCAGCCACCGCTTCACTGATCGCTGCACAAACGGTGAAAGGAGCAGCAGACCTGTTGCTGGAGAAAGGTTCACATCCCGAACACGAGATCGATAAAGTAACCACGCCGAAAGGCTGCACCATTGCCGGCTTAAATGAAATGGAACACCAGGGTTTCAGTTCATCCCTTATCAGGGGCATTGTGGCCAGTCATAATAAGATCGTAAAAGGATAGGGTAAATGTAACTCCGTTGCAATCAAAAATTTTACCTGCTGCCGGGTGAAAGGTATTTTCATTGCCTAAAACATATAGCTGTATGAAAAGAATCTTATTCTCCCTGCTGCTGATTGGTGCAATCAGTTTTGTTGCCTGCAAAAATGAAAAGAAGGCCGACAATGCTGAACCTGCCAAGACCGACAAACCGGCTGATGCCAAACCTGCTGAAATGGCCAGTGAAAAAGAACACGCCTGTTCTGACAAGTGCAAAGACGGCACGCATGTGTATGCTCATGGCGAAAAAGGCCATACCTGTACAGAAGAATGTAAGAGCATGTGATGATACCTTCATCGTATTGAACCGGGCCGGAGCAATTTGTTCCGGCCTCTTTTTTTTCACGGTGAAGCAGTACATAAAAAAAGGCTGAACTAAGGTTCAGCCTTTTTTATTATTTGAAATAAAATAAAATTACTCTATCAGCACTTTGCCTGTTGCAAGGCGCTTTCCTGTTTTATCTGTAAGCACCAGTTGGTAGATACCTGCATTGCTCCTGCGCATATCCACCTGCATCCGCTGGTAAGGCGATGTGATGTTGTAGGCTTTGCGATACACCAGGGCACCCTTTCCGTCAAACAGGCTGAGGGTGTAGCTGGTGGCAGCAGTGCTGTGATAGGCCACTTCAAACTGCCCGTTGTTCGGATTAGGCATAATGAACAGTTTCACCAGCGCTGAATCAAGAATGCTCAGTGCGGCTGACGTATTGCTGCAGGGGAGGCCGGCGGTGTTGGTAACGGTCACGGTATAACTGCCGAGGTCGTCGAGGTCCAGTCCGCTGAGTGTGGCCGTGTTCGCACCGGTGATCGGCGTACCGTTTTTAAACCAGCTGTAATTATACGTACCTGCCGGTGTTACGTTGGCTGTCAGTGTGGTGGTGATACCGGGATATAAACGGGTATAGGGTGATGCGGTGATCACGGCTACCGGGTTGGGACTTACCGCCACTGTGGTGGAAGCAGAAGAAGCTGAGCAACCGGAAGCATTGGTTACCGTAACACTGTACGAGCCGCTGTTGGTAACGGTGATCGCCTGTGTGGTGGCGCCATTGCTCCACAACCAGGAACTGCCGGCTGAGGCAGAGAGCACCACATTATCACCCTGGCAGAAAGTAAGCGGTCCGCCGGCGCTTACATTGGCAGCAGGCAGCGGGTTAACCGTTACCACAATTGCCGGTGAGGTGCTGGTGCAGGGGCCACTGGTTACGGTTACTGTATAAGAACCGGAAGCATTCGCCGTATAAGTTTGACCGGTGGCACCGCTGATGGGATTACCACCCAGCAACCATTGATAGCTGCTGCCGCTGTTGGCAGTAAGCACCACGTTGCCACCCTGGCAGAAAGTGGTGGCGCTGCCGGCAGATGCTGTGGCTGATGGTGCAGCTGTAATGGTAAGGGTAACTGCAGTACGGTTACTGCTTTCACAACCGCTGGCTGTTTCGCGGCTGGCAGCGTAATAAGTTACAGTGCCAATGGCGCTCAGTGTGGGACTTGTCACCACATTGCCACCGGTGGCTGCATCATACCAAACCACGGTAAAGCCTGCAGAAGCAGATGCAGCGGCGGTAAGTGTGGGAACAATTCCACCCGGACAAACCGTTTGTGATTGGTTGCCGCCGCTGAGTGGTGCCGCACCGCCATTACCTGCAGTAATGGTCAATGTATTGGGAGCGGTCTGGCAGCTTCCATTACTTGCATAAACAGAAACAGTGCCGCTGCTGCCTGCTGTATAATTTACAGATATACTTGTCGTGCCTTGTCCGCTTACGATAGTGGCACCCACCGGAACAGTCCACACATAGTTGGTAGCGCCGGCTACGGCAGCAATCGTGTACACCACACCATTCTGGTTGCCACAAAGAGAAGAAAGGCCGGAAATAGTACCCACAGCGCCTAAACCACCTCCACCGTTCGAGGTGGTTACATTGATGGCCACAGCCCTTTCGCTTTCTGAAGAGGTGGTGTTGTTTTTGGCACGGATGGTAAACCACATGCTGGTGTTGGGTGTAAGACCAGTGGCTGTATAAGTAGTGCCGGTTATGTTTGATGCCAGTAATACAAAGTTGCCTGTAGCAGGGTCGAGGCGGTAAATATCATAGTGAGTGGCGTTGGCAACAGCCGTCCAGTTAAAGATCACTTCGCCGGGATTGCAGCTTACACCGCTGCCGCTAAGACCGGTCACCGTGCCCAGTATTTTGAAAGTGGCATCACTTACATCAGTGATCGCTCCGCTGAACACACGGATGAGTGCAGTGGAAGTGTTAACTCCCGCCGGTACAGTCCAGGTAAGACGGGTGGTGCCTGCTGCCACAGAAGTGGAAATATTGGTCCAGGTAGCGCCATTATCAATTGAATATTGTACTGTTTGCGTACCGGTAACGCCGGCATTATCCCAGGTGATCACCTGTGAGCCGGAGGGAGAGAAACTTTCACCGCCATTGGGATAGATCACTTCGATGAAAGGCTGTTCCACCTCCCATGTCAGGGCATAAGCCTGGTTGGGGCCAGTGGTGATTGCTTCGCCAAGCACCCGCAAGGTGTAGGTTCCCGCAGCAGGATTATTTACAGTTACCTGTTCTATATTACTGATATTATCATCAGCCTGTGTGGCGTTAGTGGCAGGGCTGCTCGGGTTCAGTATCCAGGGAAGGTAAGTGTTGGCACCTTCAATCACCCGCAGGTCGAGGTTGTTCACCAAAGCTGTGGCGGCGTTGGCAGCAGCAGCAGGATCATTCCAGGTAAGCATTACCCGGAGCCTTGCAGCACCGGCAGGAACAGTAATGGTAATATCATTCGAACCTCCTGTTGCCACGGTATTCAATGCATAGCGGTTCTCTTCCAGTATGCGTACGGCTTTCAGTGCATTGATACGGCCAAAACCAAAACGGTAATCGGGGCCGGGGTTGCCAAGGTCATGTGCCGTATTACATACCGTATTCTTGATAAGCATGGAAGGAGGCAGCACATTTCCATTCAGTTGCTTGTAACGTTGGGCCAGCACAGCCACTGTGCCGGTGACACCGGGAGTTGACATGGAAGTACCGGAAATAGTACCATATGTATTCAACGGGGTGTAGGTTGAAAACACACCATCACCCATCGCACTGATCTCAGGTTTTACGCGGCCATCATGTACGGGGCCGAAGCTGCTGTAGCTCGTCATGGCTTCAGCAGACGTAACGGAAGCCACCACGAGGTTATTCTTCGCTGCTTTACCCGTACCGGTGATGGTACCCCAGCCGCTGGTACAGGAACTTTGTGCATTACCGGCAGAATGACAATGCAGGTGATAAAGGTTGTTGTTAAGATTGATATCAGTATTCCTTGCACGGAGTGAATAACCTGCAGATGCGCCGCTGAGGCCGCACTGCACACCCAGGCCATCATGATAAGAGTGGTTGCTGGAAATAAGTGTATTGGCCGGAATAGCAGTTGACATGGTTACCTGCACATCACCAGAAAATCCATAATAAGAGTAGATGGTGGCATTAGGAGCCATACCCCTTGCCAGCGGGTTGATAAGTCCGCGGCTGCCCACCGTACCGGATACGTGAGTACCATGACTGCCCGCAGCGCCGGCATCCACATTGATGAGGCGGCCGCTGGGAGAGAAATCGAGGTGTTGACTGGCCCTTTCATCCCATATACCGATATTCATGCCATCACCTTTCAGGTTGCGTACACCATCATTCAGCACACTGGTGCGGTGGAGGCTGCGGCCCGGCAGGTTTTCCGGCACATTGGGCGGTGCAACAAATTCGGCCCACTGTACAAAAGGAAGGGCGGCCAGTTGTGCTACATTATTTTTTGGCAGGCGTATGGTAAACATTCTGAATACAGGCACATCCTGCATGATGCGGGCACCGGTTGGCAGCAGGCTGGCACTGATGACAGAGGCCGGCAGATTTTCATACAGTATAATATCGATATCAGCGAAGCCAGGTTCTTTTTCTGCGTAAGCAGGCACATCATTCGCAAGCACACCGGCAGCCGCTTTTTCTTCCGGGGTAAACTGCACCACGCTTCTCACAGAAAAATTGCGCAGCAGGGTAATATCAGCACCGGTATTCACCGCAGCGGTGAAGGCCAGGTTTGGAATATACTCCAGCAGGCGGATACCGGCATCTTCCAGTTGCTCTTTCATGGCCTGTGTGGGCAGCGAAGAAAACTGGATGGTGACATAATGTTTGCCGTTGAACTGGCTTTGCCTGAATACAGGAGATTCTTTTGTAAGCGTGGCTGCATTTTCAGCAGGCAATACAGCGCCTGATTGCAGCATCAGCCTGTAATCAGTTTGCTGCGCTCCCGCCAAAAACGGAAGAGCCAACACGAAAAAGAATACCAGTAAACGGATAAGGGTAGATTTTTTTCTCATATGCATTGTTTGAGTGGATTAAGGATTTGGAAAATTACCGATTTTTTTGCCAAATGACAGAGAGCCAGCCAAAAGAAGCAGAGAAAAATCGGGGAGCTATTCTATGGGCTATTAGCTATGAGCTATAAGCTATAAGCCATTCGCCATCAACACTTATCTTTATCATGAAAATCAACACTATGCAATTTGAATGGAAAGGCGTTTTCCCGGCCCTGCTTACCCCTTTTACCCCGGATGACAGGATCGACAGCGAA
>JAEUVM010000173.1 GCA_016787125.1 Chitinophagaceae bacterium
GCGGCCAAAGAAAAAGAGATCAGGCGCATTATTTATGCCGCCAGTTCTTCCACTTATGGCGATCATCCGGGTTTGCCCAAAATAGAAGACAGGATCGGCAATCCTTTATCTCCATATGCCGTAACAAAATATGTGAATGAATTGTATGCCCGAGTGTACAGCCGGTTGTACAATATGGAACTGATCGGCCTCCGCTACTTCAATATTTTTGGTCCCCGCCAAAATCCCCAGGGCCCCTACGCCGCCGTGATTCCGCTATTTTCACAGGCAATACTAACTAACACACCTCCCACCATCAATGGTGACGGAGGCCACAGCCGCGATTTTACCTACGTAGATAATGCAGTGCAGGCCAACCTGCTGGCACTGTTTACCAACAATGAAGCTGCGTTCAACCAGGTGTATAATATCGCCTGTGGCAGACAAACTTCCTTGCTTGAGCTGTTCGAAGGATTGAAGAAAGAAGCAGGCAGCACTCTCGAACCTGTATTTGGTCCGGAAAGGATCGGTGATGTAAAACACAGCCTGGCCGACATTTCAAAGGCAGAGAAACTGCTGGATTATAAAGTGAATGTGTCAGTGGAAGAAGGGCTCAGTCTCACGTTCAACTGGTATAAGAATCAACAAACTTCAGTATGAGCAAAACAATCGTAATAACAGGCGGTGCCGGTTTTATCGGGTCGCATGTGGTGCGGCTTTTTGTAAACCGCTACCCGGAATACAGGATCGTCAACCTGGATGCATTGACCTATGCCGGCAATCTGGAGAACCTGCGGGATATAGAAAATGCGCCTAACTACTCCTTTGAAAAAGTAAATATCCTTGCCCCTGAAGCACTCGATAAATTGTTTGCCACCTGGCAACCGGATGGTGTGATACATCTTGCTGCAGAAAGTCATGTTGACCGCTCCATTCTTTCGCCGCTGGATTTTGTTTATACCAATGTAATCGGAACCGTTAATCTGCTCAACGCTGCCAAAACACATTGGAAAGGAAATTTTGAAGGCAAACGTTTCTATCACGTTTCAACTGATGAAGTGTACGGAGCATTGGGCGACACGGGATTTTTTACAGAACAAACAAAATACGATCCCCACTCACCCTACAGCGCTTCCAAAGCGGCAAGCGATCATTTTGTAAGGGCCTATCATGATACGTATGGCCTGCCGGTGGTGGTGAGCAATTGTTCAAACAACTATGGCCCCAATCATTTTCCTGAAAAACTGATACCGCTTTTTATCAATAACATCATTCAGCGCAAACCATTGCCTGTGTATGGCGATGGACTATATACCCGCGACTGGCTTTATGTAAAAGATCATGCAGCAGCTATTGATCTTATATTTCACCAGGGAAAAAATGGTGATACCTACAATATCGGCGGCTTTAATGAGTGGAAGAATATTGACCTCGTAAAACTGCTTTGCCGCCTGATGGATACCAAACTCGGTAACGAAGCAGGCACCAGTGAAGAATTGATCACTTACGTAAAAGACAGGCCGGGCCACGACAGGCGTTATGCTATTGATGCCTCCAAGATCAACCAGGAACTGGGGTGGAAACCATCTGTCACTTTTGAAGAAGGACTCAGCCTTACCATCGACTGGTATATGGATAACAAGGAATGGCTGCAGCATGTTACCAGTGGCGATTACATGAACTATTACGATCTCCAGTATTCAAAACGATAACTATGAAAGGGATCATACTTGCCGGCGGAAGCGGCACCAGGCTTTACCCGATCACCAAGGCAATCTCAAAACAACTGATGCCGATCTATGATAAGCCGATGATCTATTACCCGCTGTCGGTACTCATGATGGCAGGCATCCGGGAAATACTCATCATCACCACACCTGAAGATAACCCGCAGTTCAAAAGACTGCTCGGCGATGGAAGCCAGGTAGGCTGTCGCTTTGAGTATGCGGTGCAACAGGTGCCCAACGGACTGGCCCAGGCTTTTGTGATCGGCGAACAATTTGTTGGCAACGATAAAGTGGCCCTGATTCTCGGCGATAATATTTTTCACGGCACAGGACTTGATAAACAACTGAAAACACTCGCTGATGTAGAAGGCGGGTATGTATTTGCTTACCAGGTATCCGATCCGGAACGATATGGCGTGGTGCAGTTTGATGATGCAATGAATGCTATTTCTATTGAAGAGAAACCCAAGCAGCCCAAGTCGGATTATGCGGTGCCCGGACTTTATTTTTATGACAACGAGGTGATAAAAATTGCAAAGGAATTAAAACCATCCGCCCGTGGTGAGTATGAAATAACTGATGTAAACAAGGCTTACCTCGAAGCCGGCAAACTGAAAGTGGCCATGCTGGATAAAGGGACCGCCTGGCTAGATACAGGCACCTTCGATTCATTAAGCGATGCCAGCGAATTTGTAAGGGTGATAGAAAAAAGACAAGGCACCAAGATTGGCTGTATTGAAGAAATCGCCTATCGCAATGGGTTCATCACAGCGGCACAGATGCAGGTAATGGCCAATGAATTGTCCAAAAGCGGCTACGGCGAATACCTGAAAAAGATCATTCAAGAATAACGAATAATGAAGATAGCAGTTGTAGGTACGGGCTATGTGGGGTTGGTAAGCGGCACCTGTTTTGCCGAAACAGGAAACCATGTTACCTGCATTGATATTGATGAAGCAAAGATCAGCAAACTGGAAGCCGGCGAAGTGACCATCTATGAACCGGGACTGGAAAAAATATTTACCCGCAACATAAAAGATGGCAGGCTGAAGTTTACCACTTCACTTGCAGAAGGTATTAAGGATGCAGCGCTGATCTTTCTGGCACTGCCAACGCCGCCGGGAGAAGATGGAAGCGCCGACCTGAAATATATCCTGGCCGTGGCCGCCGATCTTGGCAAACTGCTGATGCCCGGCGATTACAAAGTGATTGTAGATAAAAGCACAGTACCGGTTGGCACCTGTGATAAAGTGAAAGAAGCCATTCTGAAAAGTGGCGGTAATGAACTGGCAGCCTCATTCGATGTTGTCAGCAATCCGGAATTTTTGAGAGAAGGAGCTGCGGTGGATGATTTTATGAAACCCGACAGGGTGGTGATCGGCACTTCTTCCGAAAAAGCAAAGAAGATCATGCAGCGGTTGTACGAACCGTTTGTAAGACAAGGCAACCCGATCATCTTTATGGATGAAAAAAGTGCAGAGCTTACAAAATATGCAGCCAATAGTTTTTTGGCCACCAAGATATCTTTCATGAACGAGATCGCTATCCTGTGTGAGAAGATGGGCGCCAACGTGGATATGGTGCGCCGGGGTATTGGAACCGATTTCAGGATCGGTAAACATTTTCTCTATCCCGGTCTGGGATATGGAGGCAGTTGTTTTCCGAAAGATGTACAGGCACTTGCAAGATCATCTTCCGGCGTTGCGTATGATTTTAAGATTCTCAATGCGGTGATGGAAGTAAACCGGTTGCAAAAAGAGTTTTTTGTTTCTAAGATCAGTAACTACTTTGCTAATTCCCTTGCCGGAAAGAAAATAGCCCTGTGGGGATTGGCATTTAAACCCAATACAGATGATATCCGTGAAGCGCCGGCCTTGTTTGTAATTGACTACCTGTTGAATAATGGCGCCTCTGTTACCGTGTTTGACCCGGAAGCAATGCCGAATGTGAAAACGGTGTATGGTGATAAGGTATCGTTTGCCGCCAGCCAGTATGATGCACTGAAAGAAGCAGAGGCATTGGTGATATGCACAGAATGGAATGAATTCAGGACGCCCGATTTTGAACTGATCGCTTCACAGTTAAAATCAAAGGTCATATTTGATGGCCGGAACCTTTATGATGTGGAAGCGATGCAGCAACTCGGCTTTCATTACGAAAGTGTGGGACGGCTGGGTTCAGCGGATACGAACAACTGATTTTCCCCGGATTAGGATTGTTTATATATACTGACAAATGAAAAGAGTGCTGATCACCGGTGCAGCGGGTTTTCTTGGCTCTCATCTTTGCGACCGCTTTATTAAAGAGGGTTGTGAAGTGATCGGGATGGATAATCTCATTACAGGAAGCCTGAAGAATATCGAACATCTTTTCCCGTTAAAGCAATTCAGTTTTTACCATCATGATGTCAGCAAGTTTATTCATGTACCCGGGCATCTCGATTATATCCTTCACTTCGCCTCTCCGGCCAGCCCGATAGATTACCTTAAGATTCCCATTCAGACATTGAAGGTGGGTTCATTAGGCACACACAATTGCCTTGGACTAGCCCTCAGCAAAAAAGCCAGGATACTCGTGGCCAGTACCAGTGAAGTATATGGCGACCCGTTGGTGCATCCGCAAAATGAAGATTATTGGGGAAATGTAAACCCGGTCGGACCAAGAGGTGTATATGATGAGGCCAAACGTTTCCAGGAAGCCATCACCATGGCCTATCATACTTATCATGCTGTGGAAACAAGAATAGTACGCATTTTTAATACCTATGGTCCGCGGATGCGGCTTAATGATGGTCGTGCCCTGCCGGCTTTTATCGGACAGGCGTTAAGAGGCGAAGACCTTACAGTTTTTGGTGATGGCAGCCAGACACGCAGCTTCTGTTATGTGTCTGACCTCGTAGAAGGTATTTACCGCCTGATGCAAAGCGATTATGCCCAGCCAATGAACATCGGTAATCCTGATGAGATAAGTTTGAATGATTTTGCAAAAGAAATAATTGAACTTACAGGTCATAAACAAAAGATCGTTTACAAACCTCTGCCGGTGGATGATCCCAAACAGCGGCAGCCGGATATTACCCGTGCAAAGGAAATACTGGGATGGGCACCCCTTGTATCCCGTGCGGAAGGGTTGAAGATCACGTATGATTATTTCAAATCATTGCCGATGGAAGAGATCATGAAGCCGCATCTTCCGCATACCGGCAAATAAATCTTGCACTTGAGTTTTTTCGCACATTCAACTGCAGTACTTGATGAAGGTTGCAGCATTGGCGCCGGTACCAGCATCTGGCATTTTTGCCATATCATGCCCGGAGCGGTGATCGGTGAAAAATGCAGTTTGGGACAAAATGTTTTTGTGGCAAACAAGGTTAGCCTTGGCAACAATGTGAAAGTGCAGAACAATGTTTCCCTGTATGAAGGGGTTGTTTGCGAAGATGATGTGTTTATCGGTCCTTCGGCAGTTTTTACTAATGTGATCAACCCTCGTAGTGGCGTAAGCCGGAAGAATGAATACCAGTCAACCGTGCTGCGCAAAGGTGTTACGATAGGCGCTAATGCCACCATCATCTGTGGTGTGGAAATTGGCCGGTATGCTTTTATAGGTGCCGGTGCGGTGGTTACCAAAAATGTACCGGCCTATGCTGTGGTGACCGGTAATCCAGCCCGCCAGCAAGGCTGGATGAGCGAACAGGGGCATACACTTCAGTTTGATGCAGAGGGAAATGCAGTTTGCAAAGCCACTGGTGAAAAATACCAGTTGCAGAATAACGAGGTAAAAAAAATCAGCTGATCATTTGAAGAACTTTGTACTGATAGGAGCAGCCGGTTATATCGCCCCGCGGCATATGAAGGCGATAAAGGAAACAGGTAACCAACTCGTGGCAGCCCTGGACAAAAATGATTCAGTTGGCATATTAGATACTTATTTTCCAAAAGCAGATTTCTTTACCGAGTTTGAACGGTTCGACAGGCACTGTGAAAAACTGAAGCGAAGCGGCACTACGATTGATTACGTGGTGGTGTGCAGTCCCAATTACCTGCATGATGCACATATCCGTTTTGGCCTCCGGCTTGGCGCCGATGTGATCTGTGAAAAACCGGTGGTGCTCAATCCATGGAATGTGGATGCCCTGCTGGAGATGGAAAAAGAAACCGGGAAAAATGTGTATCCGGTGCTGCAGTTGCGCTATCATCCTGCGATCATTGCATTGAGAGAAAAAATAATTAACTCTCCCGCGGGAAAGAAGTTTGAAGTTGATTTGAAGTATATCACCAGCCGTGGCAACTGGTACCACCATAGCTGGAAAGGCAATATTGACAAAAGCGGCGGCATCGCCACCAACATAGGGCTTCATTTTTTTGATGTGTTGTTATGGATTTTCGGAGAGGTAAAACATTCCGATGTTTGGAAACATGATCTGGTGAATGCCTCAGGCGTTCTGCAGTTTGAGAACGCCACAGTCAGTTGGATGCTGAGTATTGAGGAAAGCAAGTTGCCGGAGAAGGTTCGCCAGGCCGGCAAATCCACCTACAGATTGCTTACAGTAGATAAAGAAGAAGTTGAATTCAGTGATGGTTTTGCAGAGCTCCATACGGATGCATACCGGCATATTTTAGCAGGAGCGGGTGTGAGGCTGGCCGAAACAAAAGAGGTTACAATGTTTTTAAGCGAATTGCGCCGGCAAAAAATCAGTTAATTACCGAAACAAGTCAGGTGAAGGTTGTCAGACAGGTTTATATTTACTTCGGGACATATTTCTTTAATGCAGCTCTTTCATTTGCTCTTGTATCAATTCTGACAAGACATCTCAGTCCTTACGACTATGGGGTGATTAATTTATATACTCCTTTTTTAGTGCTATTAGCTCCCTTTATTAGTGGTGGTGTTATTTACCCTTTGTCTGTCGAGTATTTCAAACGAGATCAGAAACAATATGGACAATTTTTTAAGAACGCTCAGGTCATTCCCTTTCTGAGTTTATTGTTGTTTACAATTATATGTATTGTACTTGCTCGGCCGTTAAGCAATTTGTTAAAGGTGACACCTTTTTGGGTTTGCATATTGCCTGTCACAGCATGGTTTATTTTTACAAATGAAGTGAGTATGATGATTGCAAGAAGTAAAGACAAGCCGTGGTATTTTGCGGGATTTTCACTAGGTAAAAATCTACTCGAAATAATTGTGACGCTATTAATGGTGCTATGTTTAAAATGGCATTGGGAAGGACGATTAGCATCGGCCAGCATTGCGCCGGTTTTGTTTGGACTATTTTCTTTCTATCTGTATAAGAAATGGAAATTATTGCAGGGGGATGTGTCCGTCTCAATGGTGAAGAGCATATTCCTGATGAGTGTGCCATTTATTTTTGAAAGATTATCGGTTTTTATTTTGTCCAATTCTGACAGATATTTCATAGACAAGTTTGATCTTGGTGGTACTAAAGAGGTGGGGTTTTATGGACTCGGAGGACAAATCGCTTCCATTGTTCAGATTGTGATTTTATCAGTGACAAGCGCTTACAACCCCGCAATATTTAAGTGGCTTTCGGAAAAAAGATTTGAAAAGGCATTTAAACTAGTAAGGCTATATCTTTTTGCCATTACCTTTTTCATTCTACTATTTATTATTGGATTGCCTGTAGTTTACAGGTTCTTTATAAGCGACGAATTTTCAAAGGGCCAGTATTACTCCACATATCTTATAGTGGCGTACGGGTTTTGGGCTGTTTATAGCGCCTTCTTGCCTTACTTTCTATTTTATAATGAAGGGAAAAAGGTGTTGTTCATTTCAATATCCGGGATGGTCCTTAGTTTGTTATTAAATGCGATTCTGGTTCCACGGATAGGAGCTACAGGGGCGCTATACACAAGCGTTGCTGTATATTTTACAATGGCGATTCTTTCAATTTTCTTATCAAAGCCAAAATGGAAATTAAATGAACTGTAAGAGAAATCCGATATGCCCGGAGGCTCCTGTGAAACTGATTACAAGGTACAGTACAGAGGTAATTAGCAGGCTTTATTCGCAACAGGCAGGAATTGATGTCAGACCATACATGTCAGGAACGAGTTTTGTAGAATTATACGAGTGTAGTGTTACAGGGTATCGATTTTATTATCCGTTTGAATTAGCAGGTCCGGGTGAATTTTATTCTATAATACAGGAGGTGCAGGGAAAGTCGGGCGTTGATTATTACAGAGGCTGGTCATATGATAACGAATTTGCAGTGAAATGTATCAAACCCGGTGATAATATATTGGAAATAGGATGCGGAACCGGGAAGTTTTTTGAAGGGATTAAACAAATTTCTGACTCCTATACCGGATTAGAATTAAACAAGGAGGCAGTAAGGATTGCAAAGGAGAAAGGAATAAATGTGATACATGAACTCGTGGAAGAACACAGTAAGAGCCATTTTGAAGGATATGATTTTGTTTGTGCATTTCAGGTTCTGGAGCATGTGAGTGATGTAAAGTCGTTTATAGATTCATCATTAGCTTGCCTGAAACCTGGCGGACATCTGGTTATTGGAGTTCCCAATAATGAACCGTATTTTCAGCGATTCAATAAGTATGAGACTTTCAATTTGCCTCCGCATCATATGGGGTTATGGAATCTAAAAGTATTCCGGTCGCTTGAAAAGTTTTTTCCAGTAAAACTGATTGACTTTATACATGACCCTATTAATGAAAGGATTGTTGTTGATGCCTACTTGCGTGCAAAATTATGGACCGGTGTAAAATCCTTACCACGAAGACATTCCTTTGGGGATAAACTAAAAATGCTTGGACTTGCACCTATTACCCTGCCGCTAAGTTTTATTAGACGATATATTAAAGGTATTAATGGAGCTTATATTGCCGTTGCCTTCGAAAAGAATTGTTTAGAAAAATAAAGTGTTCTTGTTTAAGAAAGCATCTCTCTTCGTTTTCTTCCTTTTCCTGTTGTGCCTTTCACAGGCACAGCAAAGAACGCCACTATATTATAGCGGTGATCCAAAAGATACGGTTGCGCTGGCAGCCGGTATGCTAAAGCAACAACTGAGCAAGGCCATAAATTTTTCCTTTACTGATAACCCCGAGAATACATTTAAAGGCAAAGGGATCTTATTATCCGCAATGCCATCAAGATGGCCGCAATATAGCAGCCAGCTGAAAAAAATGGGCCCCGAGGGGGTGGTGATTAAAAGTAATGGCAAAGGCGTTGTTATCATTGGCAATTCAAAACTGGCTGTACAACACGGCATCTTTATTTACCTGGAGCAATTGGGTTTTCGTTATTACTTTCCCCATCCCGACTGGCATATCGTTCCGGCATCACCAGACCTTTTCAGAAAGATAGAGTACGCCGGCCAGCCCGCCTTCGATCATCGTCGTATCTGGTACGGATACGGGACCGGTTCAAAAAGATCAGATGAAGATTACAATTTCTGGTTCAAAGCCAATCGCCAGGGTGGTGTGATGAATGCCAGTTTTGGACAGGCATACGATGATATTGTGTACCGCAACCAGGAGGAGTTTAAAAAGCATCCCGAATGGTTTTATCCCAAACCTGCAAAAGGTGTATTACCCGGCGATCCTAAATTCAATATTGCTGATGAATCTTTAGTGCAGTTTGTTATCGCTGATGTATTGAAAAGGATTGAACAATCGAAAAAGAATGGCACGCAGGATTACAAGATGATCTCGATGAGCCCTTCGGATGGGTTGGGAATTTGCAACTCTCCGGAATGCCAGCGATATGGTACACTCACCGACCGTGTTTTCTACCTGGTAAACAGGGTGGCAAAAGTGGTTCGGCAAAAATATCCTGACACATGGATCGGTGCGTATGCCTATAGCGAGTTCATTGCGCCGCCAAATATTAAACTGGAGCCCAATGTTTTTGTTGGTGTTACCACTGCCTTTAATTATTCTAAGTACAGTGTGGATGAACTGGTAAAGGAATGGTCGAAGAAAGCCGGTAAGACCGGTATGTATGACTATTTCAGCAATTATGCCTGGGATATGGATGTGGCTGGTCAATCACTTGCGTCCCGCCCACAGGAAGTGGTCAAGAATATTTTGAAGTATTATAAGATGGGAGCCAAAGGTTATGAAGCTGAATCCACCACAGGATGGATAAGCAAAGGACTCGGACATTATCTCGGTGCTCAACTGATGTGGGATGTGAATGTGAAAACAGAGAAGCTGACGGAAGAATTTTTCAGCAACTCTTTTGGCAAAGCGGCTGAAACAATGAAAAAATTGTGGAAGGAGTTTGAGAAGAACGCATTTACATCACCTAGAAGTACTGATCTGGCCAGGTGGATTGACCTGGTAACGACGGCAGAAAAGCAGGAATCTGATAATAAAGTACAAGCCCGTATTTTTCATGTAAAATCTTACCTGTATTATTTATCACTGTTCAGAAAGTGGAAAGAATCAAAATCTGAAACGGATCTTACCGTTTTGCTCAATTATGGTTATCGTATGATGGACTACGGAAGCTTTGCCGGCTATCCTTCGCTTTTTGAATTGGGTAACCTGTCGGCCTTTTCTGGAATGAAGTTTAACGACCCCAAGGCAAAATGGAAGGCCAACCAGAGTATGATCAATCCACAGGAGATGAATATCCTTCTTACACAGGAAAGGGGCCGCCTCCGGGAAATAAAAGGCATAAAGGAATTCGCCAATAACGCATCATTTGTAAAAGCACCAGTCAACCCGGTGTGGGGCGGAGCCGCCCACGAAAGCCAGGACAACAATATGCTTTGGTACCCGCATGATTTTATCATCCAGGTGGTAAAACAGGGCCAGGAGAACTTTATAGATTTCAGTGGAAATTATGTCACCGGCGGCGGTGGTGAAACGCCTATCCGGATAAGAATAAGCGAATACAAGGGGCCTGAGGGCGCAAACGAGAATGTATTGATCTCATATGACTATAAGGGATTGAAAACAACGGAGAACATCAGTCTTGCTTCGCTCAAACCTGGCTTTTACCGGGTAAGTGTGCAGGATCCGCTCAAAATATTCAAGATACTTTTTTCATCTTCTCTGAACTACAGCATTCTTGTATCGGCAAGGCAACGGCTGAACAGTAATTATTGTAATAACCTTTTTGCCTTCGTTCCAAAAGAGGTAAAGAATTTTTCTGTCTGGAAAAGCATCGAAGTGAAATTGCAGACACCGACGGGCCGTATTGTTGACCTGGCAAATAAAAAGGAAGAAGAAGTGGAGGTAAAAGTGTTGCCCGGTGAGGAAGGGCTTTGGAAAATTATTTTCTTCAGTGGCAGCCTGTACATAGATGGCCTGCCGCCGGTGTTGGGTCTCAAACCATCACACATGCTGATACCGGCCGGACTGAAATAGATGCCGGTTCATTTTATGGCCAAACGAATACTGCTCTATTATCCGCCCAATAAAAGGTCTGTTGCAATTGAAACACTTTGCAAAGCTGTAAAAGAGGCCGGTCATGAACTGATCGTACTTACTCTTACGGAGAAAGATGCTTTTCATGTTCAGATGGAGAATATGGGTATCCCGGTTTTTACAACTGTAATGAACCGTAAGCCTTCCTGGAAATATTTTCTCAACCAGGCCCGTTTTCTGATCAGGTTTTGTCGCAGGCATAAGATTGATGCGGTATGGAGCCATCTGCAGGAAGCGAATATTATTGCGGTACTTGCACAGCGGTTTATGAAAGCAAAAGTGGTTGCCTTCAGACATCATGCAGAATCTGCTTTTTATGTTGAATACGGAGCTCATTTTGGCATGCTGCGTAATGTAAACGAGTCACGGTTTGATAAGATCATTAACCGGCTGGCGAAGCTGATCGTGGTTCCTTCTTCTGGTGTTTGGTATGGAATGGAAAAGTATGAGAAGTGTGACATGCGAAAGGTGAAGCTGCTTCCATACATCTATGATTTTTCCACTTACCAGCAGCCGGATACCGGTAAAGTAGATGCATTACGTAATGAATATAATTGCCGGCTGACGCTAATCATGGTCAGCCGTATGGTGGCCACGAAACAGCACATGCCCGTATTCAGGATTGTAAAAAAACTGGTGGACGAAGGTTTGTCCATCAAAATGATCGTGATGGATGATGGTCCGCTTCGTCCCGTTCTGGAAAAATATATCAGTGATAACAAGCTGGAGGAAGTTATTTCGCTTGTTGGCTTCCGGACAGACTTTATCAATTTCATGGCCGCTGCCGATCTGCTGATACACCCTTCCCTTACTGAAGCAAGTAATAATGTAGTAAAAGAATTGGCGCTGATGGAAAAAGGAGTGGCCGTATGCAGGGATGTAGGCGACTTCAATGATTATATACGTGATGGCGGGAATGGATTTATGATTGACAGGGGAAACCTGGAAGCATCGGTTGAACAAATAATCCGGACGGCTTATAACCAACCGGCCAAATTGCAGGAAATGGGCCGGGAGCTGAAGAAAGATGTACTCGGTTTATTCGACTATACAGAAAAGAACAAGAAACGATTTATTGATCTAACAGCTTACTAATGTCGTCAGAACGTCAACTATTGGAATCAGAAGGCAGATGGTGGGGAGAACACCAGCACCGCTATAATGAAGCGATTAAACTGGTAAAGCCAGCTGATATAATACTCGATATTGCCTGCGGTACCGG
>JAEUVM010000180.1 GCA_016787125.1 Chitinophagaceae bacterium
GGTATTTATCAAAAAAACCGGAACGATAGGCTATAAAGCCTGTCATCAGAAAAACAAACACGGATAGTACAGCCGCTTTTACAAAAATGCTTGTCTTTTGCATGGCAGGTGATTTGTCTTAAAGTTAAGGCATAAGCCTGATTCTGTTTGTTAAATACTGTCCGCAGTTCCTTCTGAATATTGGCGGCGTTTATATAAGGCGTAAGTCATGAGGCCAAACCACAGGAGGAATACCCCGAAAGATATTTTTTGAATAACGGGTAAACAATGCAGGAGGTCTTTACTGTAGTACACATAGTTATTCAGCCCGCAGAGTAACAGGCATAGTATCCCTGCCCCAAAGAAAAAATACCGGCGGGCATGATACAGGCAAACCAGCAATAGTATTATGGCAATGCAGCCAAAGAGCCCAGCTATATTGATAATGCTGTCATGCCGCCCGGTAAGCATCAGCGGCAATACCAGCATGGAGCCGCTTCCGCATACCCGCATCGGGAGGGCAAGCCTGCTTTTTGAAGTAAATAAAAAAGGGATCGTGTACCAGAACAGCAGCAGACTTATTGCCAATACAGCTAAGGCAATTATGGCTACAGGTCTTGCTGTATTCGACATTCCGTTTTGTGCCACCGGTGCCATCAGTTCACACCAGTAATTATGCCGCCAGCTGAAACCTTTTGCAAACCGGTCAGCATCCGAACCGCCCGGGTATAATAAAGCTGCCGTTATATACAATGCAATAAATAATCCGATCCCGGTCATTACCAGTATTGAAAGGCGGTTGATTGTTCGGTTGGAAGTCAACAGGAAAATTTTACTGAAGATATTGAACACAACAGTTGCAAAGAAAAAAGCCTTCCGCAAATAAAAAACGCCCCGCAGAAGCGGGGCGTTAAGTATAGCCGGATTATTGTCAGAATCTCCTGTCGTCATCGTTGCGGCGGTCAAAGTCACGGTTGTCATTCCTGCGGTCATAGTCACGGTCATCGTCTCTGTCCCATCCGCGATGATCGTTGTTGCCGAACCGCCTGTAGCCCTTCCGTTCTTTTATGGAGATATTACCAAACCAGTCAATCCTGATCAGCATGTCTTTGCCTGTAAGAAAGAAAGTGGAACTGTTCAGCAGGCGTTCACGGTTCTGAAAGTATCCTCTCCGCATTTCATACACCTGTATGCTGTGGCGGCCGTGATAAAGGTTGGTGAGGCTGATGGTCATATCTGTGCCGAAATAGCTGCGGCC
>JAEUVM010000207.1 GCA_016787125.1 Chitinophagaceae bacterium
TCGGCATTTACCGTATATGGATGAAAGGACGGATTATCACTTACCAAAGTCAGCTTATTTTTCTGACGCTGGTTTTTCTGCACCCTTTTATATACCACCCCTTCATTACGGGATACCACGATACAGGCTGTATTATTCTTCAGGTCATCCAGCTTGTCCACCTTCTCTCCCACTATCACCGAACCACTGGGCGTGGGCAGCATCGAATCTCCGATTATCTCAAATGCCCGGTAATTTCCCCCCGTAAGCATTGGCAAAGTAAAGGTATTCAGCTCATCAATGAACTCCGGATCATTATACCCGGCAAGGTAACCGGCCGCAGCTTTCACCGGCACAAATGGAATGGCCGAACGGGTATTGCCCATCTTCAATGCACGGCGGGCAGCAAGGTAATTGCCCTTGGTTTTTTCACTGAGGTCAGATCGCAATATCTCATCCATCGTCAGCTTGAAAATATCACAGACCACCTCCAGCACATCAATCCTCGGTTCCGCCCTCTCTTCTTCATACGCCCCCAGCAGCGATCGCTTGATACCCAGCTTTGCTGCAAATTCCTCTTGTGTAAGCCCCCGCAACTTGCGCAGGTATTTCAGGTTTTTGTTTGAAACTGCCATAGTTAAGCTAATTAAGTTAGTGCAAAATACTAATTTCCTTAGACTATCAAAACTTTTTTTCACTTTTCCCATAAATGCTGCTGAATTACCTCCCGCCACCGCCTTTCACCAACAGGCTGTTGTTTCCTTTCTATTCCTTTATCCCGCCGTGATGCCCGTTCATTTGGCGATGCCATAAAAAACAAAGATTTTTGCCCCCATGATCAAGAAAACCAGGCCAACTCCTGCGAAAAGCCCTTCAGCCCCTGCCAATAAGAAAACCACAGGCCGCCTGAAAAAAAGAGAGCCCGTTATCCTCATCACCAACGACGACGGCGTTACCGCACCCGGTATTCAAAACCTGGTGGAAGCCGTTAAAGACATGGGCAAAATTGTAGTAGTAGCGCCCGACAAACCCCAATCCGGCATGGGCCATGCCATCACCATCGGACAGCCGCTCCGCCTGCATAAAATACATTCTATAGATAATGTGGAGACATGGTCATGCACCGGTACGCCGGTCGACTGTGTCAAATTGGCCGTAGATAAAGTATTGCACCGCAAACCCGATATCTGTCTCAGCGGTATTAACCACGGAGCCAATCATTCTATCAACGTTATTTATTCCGGCACTATGTCGGCCGCCATGGAAGCCGCCATCGAAAGCATACCCTCCGCCGGCTTCTCCCTCCTCGATTACCGCATTGATGCCGATTTTACAGGCGCCAGGAAATATGTACGTATCATCGTGGAAAAAATGCTGAGCAGCAAATTGGATAAACACACGGTGCTGAATGTAAACATTCCCGCCGTGGCACCCGAACTGCTGAAAGGATACAAGATATGCAAACAGGCCTATGCCAAATACGAAGAAGACTTTATTGAAAGAAACGATCCACACGGCCGCCACTACTACTGGCTCACCGGCGAATTTGTAAACTTTGATAAAAGTCCCGATACCGACGTACGGGCCCTGGCCAACAACTATGTAAGTGTGGTGCCCGTACAATTTGATCTCACCAATTACGTTTTGAAATCCAAACTGGAAAAACTCTGGAAATGATTTTAACCAAAGACAACACCCGCCTCGGATT
>JAEUVM010000222.1 GCA_016787125.1 Chitinophagaceae bacterium
GGGGAAAGAATACCGGGGATATGTATGTGAAGGTTTTTAAAAAAGCCTGGCGCTTCAATCCCGACAAAAGAAGGGTGGAAGCAATACCCGTAAAAAGTATAATCTGCGAAAATATCGGCTGCTAAGTAATTAGCGGTGAAAGGGAATCATCGGGAAGATTCGAGGGAATGCAACTATAAGACTATTTGCAGCCTATCCGAATAATCAACAACCTTCATGACCTGTCAGCCAAACTATTCTCCATTCACTAACTTCCCATATTGTGAAACACCTTCTGCACATCATCATCCTGCTCCAGCTTTTCGATCAGCTTGCTTACATCAGCCGCCTGTTCATCATTAACCGGCACGGTTACCGTGGGTATCCACTCCACTTCCGCACTGATCGGGTTGATGTTTTTATCTTCCAGCGCTTTTTGCATATTGCCAAAGTCGGTAAAGCCGCAGCGTATCACTAAGATGGTTTCTCCGTTTTCACCGCTTCCTTCACCCAGTTCTTCCAGGCCAAAATCGATCAGTTCCAGTTCCAGGTCATCCGCACTCAGCCCTTCCGGTTTGAGCTTGAATACTCCCATTTTCTTAAACTGGAAGGCCACACTGCCACTGTTGCCCAGTGCACCACCGCCTTTGTTGAAGTGTGATTTTACATTGGCTACAGTTCTTACATGATTATCGGTGGCGGTTTCCACCAGTATGGCCACACCATGCGGACCATATCCCTCGTACAGGATCTCATCATAGTTTACCAGTTCTTTGCCTTGCGCTCTTTTGATGGCAGCTTCCACCCTGTCTTTCGGCATACCCACACTGCGGGCATTCTGAAAACAGCGGCGGAGGGCGGCATTGGAGTTGGGGTCGGCACCACCGGCTTTTACAGCAATAATGATCTCTTTACCGATACGGGTAAAGTTCTTCGCCATCTTATCCCAGCGGGCAAACATGGAGGCTTTACGTACTTCAAATATGCGTCCCATGAGGTTGTTTTATTATTAGGAAACCAGCAACAGTTTTTCATGGCATCGCCTGTTGCGTCGCACTCTTCAGGGTTCTGTCCATTACTCAGCAGGCCGCAAATTTAAGGCAATGGCAGGAAATGAAAAACCGCCCCGGGTAAGGGCGGTTTT
>JAEUVM010000225.1 GCA_016787125.1 Chitinophagaceae bacterium
CCGATAAATTCATCGCCGATATTCATTTCGGCATCACGGGTAAGTTTCACACTCCAGGCGCCATGTATATGGAAGCCGGGAAAAATTTCCTGCAGGTTGTCTTTTATCACATCATCAATAAAGAGCAGGTAATGATCATCGCCGAGCATGGGCAATTCGGAAAAGCGGGGCAGGTGTGTGGAGGGAATGTTCAACAGGGCATATTGCTGTATGGAGGGATCGGCATCAGGACTTAGCGCCACAATAAAGTACAGGGCATTATTTTCCAGGAAAACATTGGGCTGGTTGTCTTTCAGCAACATCACAGGTTGGAGGAAAGACAACACTTTGGATAAAAAATATTCCCGCACGGTTTCGTGGTGTTCGGCCCGTATCGGTTCATTATAATACAGGCAGATATGATGCTGCTGCATTTCCGGGATGATCTGTTGGGAAAGGATGCTGCCGAATTCTTCCAGTTGTTCAAACACGACAGACTGCACCTGCTGCACCAGTCCTTTGGGATATTCATCGCGGATACCCGCCTTTTTGATATCAATAGACGAAAAGGCGAAAATAGATGGCATGCGCACCCGGAAAAATTCATCGAGGTTGGAAGAAAAGATAGACAGGAAGGAGATGCGGTTGTACAACGGCACATTCTTGTCGGCTGCTTCCCGCAGTACCCGGTGATTAAAGGAAAGCCAGCTCAGATCACGGTTAAGGTAATGGTATTTCTCATCAGCCATGGTAACAGGAGTGTTATTTGGCTGAAGATAAATGATTTTTCCGGTAGAGACGCGATGCATCGCGTCTACCGGATGACGAAAATCATTCGCCATCACCGCCACAAAAGGTAGTTTGCGGGCGTGAAGCGTAAATTGTTTACCATCATGGCGTTCCTGTTTTTGATCAGTTCTACCGAACTGCATGAGCTGGCCCGCCTGCCAAAGCTGGTGGCCCATTACCTGCATCACCGGTCAGAAGATCCGGGCATGAGCCTGTCCGGTTTCCTTTCGCTTCATTATGCGGGCTATCACCCCGATGACAGGGATGATAATGACGACCGCCAGTTGCCTTTTAAAGATACCAAGGGTATTTTGCAGAATGACCTGCCGGCCGCAGAGACGCCATGCGTGGCGTCTCTGCCGGCATTACCACCGGCCGGGAATGTTTTCCCCGTTCTGTATAATGAAGGGATGCTGCAACAGCGGTCGTATTCCATATTTCATCCGCCCCGGTTGGCGTAGAGCCGCCACGCATGGCGGCTCGTATAGACGCCACGCATGGCGGTTCGTAGCCGCCACGCATGGCGTCTCTACGCCATACAATCATTTTTCATTTATTAAATAATTCGATATGAATCCAGCACAAATTCACCTGGCGCTGAACCATGCGCCATTGTTTCTGTCCGTTATAGGTGGCGGACTATTATTATGGGGTTTTATAAAAAAGAATCCATCGTTCACTCCGCCGGCATTATACATGCTGATGGCGGCGGCTTTATTTACCATACCTGTGTACCTCACCGGTGAAGGCACGGAAGAACTGGTAGAACACATGGCAGGGGTAAACGAGGCGGCCATTGAAAAACATGAGGAGGTGGCAAAGATGGCGCTTGTGATCATTTCACTCACCGGTGTGGCAGCATTGGCGGCCTTATTCACCGGGCGGTCGAAGAAGGTGCATACGCTGATGGTTACAACAGCCATGTTACTTTCATTAGCCTCCTTTATCACGATGGCACAGGCAGCCCACCGTGGCGGTATGATCCGTCATACTGAAATGAACAATGGTGCGGCTGCTGCGGCTGAACAGGAACAGGGGGATAATGGGAAGGAACAGGAAAAGGATGATGATTGATTAATGTAAATGTGGAAATATGGAAATATGAAAATATGAAAATGTGAAAATGGGGAAATCCCGGATGGCCGGGACAGGTGGGGAAATGCGCTGTTTCAATCGAAAATCTAAAATCAAAAACAGCGCATTGTTAATTGGAAAGACAGGTTATCATTTGCGTAAGGCTGTCTTTCCAATCTTTCAACCCGATACCGAATGCCTGTGTGATCTTTGTTTTATCCATTACGGAATAAGCAGGCCGTTTGGCAGGTGTGGGATAGGATGAGGTGGGGATCGGGTTTACCACGCATTGGCTGCCGCTGATCTCTTTGATGGCGTTGGCAAAATCAAACCAGGTGATGTTGCCTTCATTACTGTAATGATATATTCCCGGCTTCCATTCATTGTATGAAATGATATCCATGATGGCTTCGGCCAGGTCGGCAGCATAGGTGGGTGAACCTGCCTGGTCGCTTACCACATTAATGCTTTCTTTTTCAGCCATCAGCTTCAGCATGGTGCGCACAAAGTTTTTGCCATGCACCGAATACACCCATGATGTACGGATGATGATACTGTCGGGGTTCAGCAGCATCGCCTGCCTCTCTCCTTCCAGTTTGGATGCGCCATAGGTATTTACCGGGCTTACGGCATCTTCTTCTTTATAAGGTGCAGTACCATTTCCATCAAATACATAATCGGTGCTGATATGGATAAAACGGCAGTGGTGCTCTTTGCAAACAGCCGCCAGCACACCCACTGCTTCCCCATTTACCTGGAAGGCAAGGTCTTTTTCCTGTTCGGCACGGTCGACCGCGGTGTAAGCGGCACAGTTAATTACATATTGGGGATGGTAAGTGCTGAAGTAATGCCGCACCATTTCAAAATGATGGATGGGCAGGTCTTCACGGCCAAGGAAAATAAAATCGTATTGCGGAAAATGGGTGGCAATATCACGCAGCTCTTTACCCAATTGTCCGTTGGAACCCGTTACGAGTATTTTCTGTTTCATCACCATCAGCCTTCGTATTCAAAGCTATTCTGACAGTTGGCCAGCAGGGGCAATACTTTATCTTTTTCCGATATGATGGCTTCTGCTTCGGGTATGCGCCAGTCTATCGCCAGTGCAGGATCATTGTAAATGATACCGCCTTCGCTTTGTTTATTGTAAAATCCGTCGCATTTGTAAAGCACTTCTGCTTTTTTGCTCAATACAGAAAAGCCATGTGCAAATCCTTTGGGTATGAGCAGTTGTTTTTTATTCTTTGCTGATAATACAACGCTGAAGGCTTTGCCAAAAGTGGGTGAGCCTTTGCGGATGTCGACGGCCACATCCAGTATCTTTCCCCGCAGCACCCGTACCAGTTTGGTTTGAGCATACGGCGGAAGCTGGTAGTGCAGGCCGCGTATCACACCATAGGTGGAGGACGACTGGTTGTCCTGCACCCATTTGATATGAATGCCGCCATCAGCGAAAGTGTTCTCATTATACGACTCAAAGAAATAGCCGCGGTCATCTTCAAACACTTTTGGTTCAAATACAAGCAGGCCGGGTATGTCGGTTGGGGTAAATGGCATATTACAAACTCCAGTAGGTTCTGTTCTTTATACTGTTGCGGTAAATTCCTTTCAGGTCGGCGATCATCGCATGTTCTTTGGTGATGCCGGCATAATAGCTTTCATCCAGCTCCAGGTATTCGCGGTGTGGTACGGTTATCACCACCGCATCATAATCAGCAGCGGGGCTGGCGGTAAGTCCGAAGCCGTATTCATGCTGCAGTTCGTGTGAGTCGGCATAGGGGTCTTCCACATCCACATTTACATAGTATGATTTCAATGCTTTCACCACATCGGCCACTTTGGAATTGCGGATATCGCTTACATTCTCTTTGAAGGTGGCGCCTTTAATCAGCACTTTGGCTGCTTTTACATCGCCGCTGTTCTTGATGATATGCTGTACCACGGTGCGGGCCACATATTTGGCCATATTATCATTGATATTGCGCCCGGCGAGTATCACTTCAGCATCATATCCCAGTTCGCTGGCTTTGTAGGTGAGGTAGTAAGGGTCCACACCGATACAGTGGCCGCCCACCAGGCCCGGCTGAAACTTGAGGAAGTTCCATTTGGTGCCGGCAGCTTCCAGCACTTCGTAGGTGTTAATGTTCATCATATTGAATATGATGGAAAGTTCGTTCATCAGCGCAATGTTCAGGTCACGCTGGGTGTTCTCGATGATCTTGGCAGCTTCAGCTACTTTGATGGAAGAGGCACGGTGTACGCCGGCTTTTACCACCAGTTCGTATGTCTTGGCGATCTGGTCGAGTGATTCTTCATCACAACCGGAAACAACTTTTACAATATTGGCCAGTGTATGGTTTTTATCACCCGGGTTGATGCGTTCGGGGGAATAACCGAGTTTGAAGTCGGTGATATTTTTTAATCCGGAGAGTTGTTCGATAATAGGCAGGCAATCTTCTTCTGTACAGCCGGGATATACTGTTGATTCAAACACCACATAGTCGCCTTTCTTGATCACCTTACCTACAGTTTCAGAGGCTTTCTTTACCGGGGTGAGGTCGGGCACATTATGTTCATCAACGGGAGTGGGAACGGCCACAATGAAGAAGGTGGCTTCACGAAGCACATCCAGCGAATCGGTGAAAGTGATATCGCATCCTTCAAAATCTTCTTTTACCAATTCATCGCTGGGGTCAATGCCCTGTTTCATCAGTTCGATGCGTTTGGCATTGATATCAAAGCCGATCACTTTTATTTTACGGGCAAATTCAAGGGCAATGGGAAGACCTACATAGCCAAGACCGATGACAGCGAGTTTGGCTTTCTTTTCTGTTAAGAGATTGTACATTTTCGATTCGGGGTTTTAGTTCAGGTACAAATGATTGCTGTTATTGACTGATTATTGATTATTAATTGATTACTATTTACTGCTTACACTCTCCTTATCCACCAACCTATTTACTCTATATACTTATATACTTATATACTTATTTACTTTATATACTTATTTACTTTATATACTTATTTACTTATATACTTATTTACTTATTTACTTATTTACTTTATATACTTAATCTACTCTATACACTTACCCTCCAACATACTCCAGCACTGCCATTGTGATATAATTAAGTTGTTCTTCGTCCAGTTCGGTATGTATGGGCAGTGAGATCACCCGTTGGGTAAGCCAGTCGGTTACGGGCATTTCCTGAGCGGCTGTATTAAAGCTGGCAAACATTTGCTGCCGGTGGCCGGGTACGGGATAATAGATCATCGCCGGAATCTTTTTGGCGGCCAGGTGTTCTTTCAGTCCGTTGCGGAAACCGGCTGACTGCTCTCCTTTCTCCAGCAGGATAGTGTATTGGTGAAACACATGCCGGGAATAATCAGCTCTGTAAGGAGTGGTGATGATCGTATTGCCTGCGAAAGCGTTGTCATAAAAATCTGCGGCTGTTCTCCGTGCATGGATATATTCATCCAGGTGTGCCAGTTTGATATCCAGTATGGCGGCTTGTATGGTATCGAGGCGGCTGTTGCATCCCACCACATCGTGGTAGTACTGGCGGCTTTGTCCGTGGTTGGCGATCATTTTCATAGCGGCAGCCAGGGCATCATCATTGGTAAAAATGGCGCCGCCATCGCCAAAGCCTCCCAGGTTTTTGGAAGGATAAAAAGAGGTGGTGCCGATATGGGCGATGGAGCCGGTTTTCTTTTTAGTGCCGTCGGTAAAAGTGTAATCGCACCCGATGGCCTGTGCATTATCTTCTATCACGGCCAGGTTATGTCTGGCAGCGATGGCCATGATCGCTTCCATTGGCGCTGCCTGTCCATACAGGTGTACCGGCACGATTGCTTTAGTGCGGGGAGTAATAGCTTTTTCCAATGCCACAGGATCAATGCAGAATGTTTTCGCATCCACTTCCACAAATACGGGAGTAAGGCGGAGCAGGGCGATCACTTCGGTGGTGGCGATATAAGTAAACGATGGGGTAATCACTTCATCACCGGGCTGCAGGCCGAGGGCCATCATGGCTATCTGGAGGGCATCGGTACCGTTGGCACAGGGAATAGTATGTTTGGCACCATTGTATGTGCCGAGGTTGGCGGCAAAGTCATGCACCGGTTTACCGTTGATGAAGGCAGAACTTTCCAGTACATCAATAACGGCCTTATCCACTTCGGGTTTTATCTTGAGGTACTGGGTTTTGGTGTCCACCATCTGGATGGGTCGCATCAATAATTCTTTAGTTGGTAAAGGGCTGTTGGCCTGCGCGGCGCAAAAATAGTAAAATACGGGTAGTTTACCCGATAGCTTCTACATTTGTTGTGTTTTAATAACCAATGTATTGGGTGTAATTCTGTACAATATCTTCTTGTGGTTTTACCGGGCTGGTATCGGTATTGCGTCTTTGTTTGATCCGAAGGCAAAGAAATGGCTGGCGGGCCGTCGCCGGATACTGACAAGGATAAAGGCCGCCATCACTCCCGGTGCACCCGTGATATGGATGCATTGTGCTTCGCTGGGTGAGTTTGAACAGGGCAGGCCATTACTGGAAAAGATCAGGCAGGAATATCCCGGCTACAGGATACTGCTCACCTTCTTCTCCCCTTCCGGGTATGAAGTGCAGAAAGACTACAAGGGAGCCGATTGGGTGTTTTACCTGCCGATGGATGGGCCGGCCAATGCCCGGCGGTTCCTGGAGATCGTACAACCTGTGCTGGTGATATTTGTGAAATATGAATTCTGGTATTATTATTTGAAGAAAGTAAAGTACCGCAATATCCCTTTGCTGCTGGTGTCAGGCATTTTCAGGCCCGGTATGTCTTTCTTCAAATGGTATGGCGCCATGATGCGGAAGATGCTCGGCCGTTTTGATCATTTATTTGTGCAAAATGAAGCATCAAAACAACTGATGGAAAAGATCGGGCTGCAGGGCATTACTTCAGTATCGGGCGATACCCGGTTTGACAGGGTGGCAGCCATTGCCGGACAATTTGCACCCATCGCAGTGCTGGAGCAATTTGCTGCCGGCAGCAGTTTGCTGGTGGCAGGCAGCACCTGGGTGGAAGATGAAGAATGTTTGCAAAAAGCATTGGCCCGCTGCACCCATCCCTGGAAGGTGGTGATAGCGCCGCATGAAATTTCGCAGCGACGAATTGCGGGTATACAGGAATTATTTCCCGGTGCGGCGCTTTTTTCTTCGGCTGGTGAAACGGGTATACCCGCAGATTGCCTTTGCCTGGTGATAGACAATTATGGAATGTTGTCAAAACTCTACCGGTATGGACATATCACGTATGTAGGCGGAGGGCTGGCAACTGGCGGGGTGCATAATGTGCTGGAAGCTGCTGTATATAATAAGATAGTGTTGTTTGGTCCTTATTACCAGAAATATACGGAAGCGGTGGGATTGGTACAATCGGGGGGCGGCATTTCATTTACTGATGTAATGAAAGATGGAGTGTCGCTGGCGCAATGGCTGGATACATTATATCTTGCTGATGACGACTTTATTAGGCGGAGTAATGCTGCGGGTGAATTTGTGCAGCAACACCGGGGCGCTACAGAAAAGATCCTTTCTTATATTCAGGAAAAACGTCTTCTCACTAATTGATCAAAGTGCTGGACGGTGGTATTGTCGCCGGCCCATCCCAGTTTTACTTTCAGTTCACGGGTGATCCAGTATTCTGCCTCCGCATAGATATTGAAACTGTTGATGGTTTTTATACAGCGTTCATACATATTTTCATCGCCGCGGAAGAGTTCATTGATAAAGAGGAAGCGGTCGTTGATGCCGATTGCTTTGCGAAGGTCTTTAATGGGCGTTTCTTTTAGTATTTCCACCAGTTCGGTTTTGCCCTGTTTCAATTTATCATTCAGGGATTCTGTCTGAACAGTGTTATCATTTACTTCTTTTGTATTGGCGACCTGGTTAGAGAGGGTGGGAATTTCTTTCATCGGGTCGAAGACCATATCGAGCTGGCCGTTCTTTTGTACCACGGCTACGTTGCCATCATCCACGAGGAGGGTTTCTTTTACTTCTTTTACGGGAGGTGTATCGGCGGGCCGGGGTGCATACTTTTCATGTTCGCCGGTGGTAACGGTTGTTGCCGCTGCTGCCACCGCTGTGGCTACCCTGGGCAACACCACCGCGACTTTTGATGTACCGAGACTGTGGCTGCCATCTGCCTTTTGCCGGGTCAGTTCAAACTGCAGGAGCTGAACAGTGCCTAATAAAGTGGCTGCATCTGCCTGCTGTTCGTATTGCTGATTTAATTTCCGGAGGAGGGCCTCAATTCGTTCCATTGAATTATATTTACTGCCTTCAAAATAAGAAGTACTTAAAGTTACAAACTGTTTGCCAATAAAGTAAGACACCAGAACGCTATAATAAATCTTAACAATGTTTATTGAACCGAATACGAGCGGTGAGCGCCGGGGCTCTATTGAAGTGATTTGCGGAAGTATGTTCAGCGGAAAGACGGAGGAACTGATCAGGCGGCTGAAGAGGGTGAAGATCGCCAACCAGAAGGTGGAGATATTCAAACCGGCCATTGATGTGCGGTATGATGAAGTAAAGATCGTATCGCATGATTCCACAGCTATCCAGTCAACCCCGATAGATAATTCGCAGAAGATACTGCTGATGGCCAATGAGGTGGATGTGGTGGGCATTGATGAGGCCCAGTTCTTTGATGAAGAGATCGCCAATGTATGTGATGAACTGGCTTACCGCGGCATCCGGGTGATAGTGGCCGGGCTGGATATGGATTATTTAGGCAAGCCCTTCGGGCAAATGCCGTATATCATGGCCAAGGCTGACTATGTAACGAAGCTCCACGCTATCTGTATGCAATGCGGCAGTATTGCCAATTATTCTTACCGTAAGATACCGAACGAAGACCAGGTGATGCTGGGCGCCACGGATGTGTATGAGCCGCGGTGCCGGAAATGCTATCATAATTAGATAAAAGATAATAGATGATAGATAATAGTTAGCTTGAAAGAAGTAATTATCCTTCTGTTATCATTACATTCTCTTATTTCCACACCTGTCCCGGCCATCCGGGATTTTCCCATTTTCATATTTCCACATTTACCCATTTCCACATTTTCATATTTCCACACTTTTTCTTTACCCTCTCGCTTTTCCTTTTATTTTAATAGCGCCTTTGATTTCCATTTCCTTTCCATTTATTGTTGCGATCATATCCAGTTCGTGCTCTGCATCCACCACGAGACCGGTCTTGCTGTCTACCGTAATGATACCGCTCTTCTTCCCCTTCATGGTTCTTTCCCCATTCCCTTCCATCAGTTTGCTTCTTTCCTCCAGGGTTACGATATCGCCTTCTATCTCTTTTACTGTGTAGGTGGAAATGAATTTACCGTTACCGAGTTGTTTACCGCTGCCGTATTCTTTCTCCCAGCTGTCACCCACTTTCACTTCTTTATTAGGGAAGATGTACAAAACCTGCGCAAACTGGCTCTTCACTTCGTCTTTATTAAACTGATCCTTGAAATTCTTTACCAGTTCAGCCTTTTGTTCTTCCGCCAGTCCCAGCGAATCTGCCATTACCTCAGCCATCCCTTCAAATCCCGTTACTTCCTTTACATCCCCGGCATCATCAACGATCATGGTGAATTTTCTGCCTTTTACTGAGCGCATCAGGGTGTTCATTTTGTTTTCAACTACCGACATAGGGTTATCTTCATCCGGCTTTGTTTCGGGCTTGTCGGAATCAATGATCATGCTGTAGGCACCAACAGACACTTCCATTTTCAGTCTTTCAAAAGTGGTGCTTATGGCCTTTGTTCCTTCATTACCCGGTGCCACATCCATCGAATAATAATACTGCACCGTTGTAGGCACCCGCTGCCCCATAACCACCTGGTTCAGTTCCATGCTCATTTCATAATCATACCCCTTACCATTCTCATAATTAAATCGCAGGAGTTTTGAGGCGGTACCGGATTTTGTCGATTGGCATGATTGAGTAGAAACTATGACAACCAATACCATGATCGCACTAAACAGGAAGGCAGCTTTTTTCATTCTATTTCTTATTTGCCACAAAGTTGAACAATCTTCCCGGATATTGGTGAATGGTATTCTGTATTTTCGCGGCAAAACAATTATATCAGCACCGGACGTCATATATTAACCCTTTTCCGCAAAGACCTGCTGCTGGAGATCAGGCAGCAATACAGTTTTTACGGCGTGCTGCTGTATATCGGCTCTACGATCTTTGTCATCTTCAACGCCATCAATGAGCCGGAAGCCCGGGTGTGGAACGGACTTTTCTGGGTGATACAATTATTTATATGTATCAATGCCGTGGCCAAAAGCTTTTTGCAGGAAAACCGCGGCCGGATGTTGTATTTCTATTCAGTGGCCAGTCCGGCCAGTTTTGTACTGGCCAAGCTGCTTTTCAATTCCCTGCTGATGCTGGCCATGAGCCTGCTCTGCCTGCTGCTGTACAGTATGTTTTTGGGCAACCCGATGCAAAAGATGTGGCAATTTATCGGGCTGGTGTTGCTCGGCGGCTGGAGCCTGAGCCTTGTATTTACTTTTTTAGCAGCAATCGCCGCCAAAGCCCAGCAAAATGCTGCAATCATGGCAGTATTGGGTTTTCCCATCATCATTCCTCAATTATTACTGCTGGTTCGCCTCTCCAATGCCGCATTTGCCCCGTTGGTTTATATTCCGGTGGGCACGGTATTACTGCTGGTGGCCCTCGATCTGCTGGTGGTATTATTGGCCGTCATTCTTTTTCCTTACTTATGGAAAGATTAGTTTTTTCCCGTTCAATTGTTCGTTTGTTCTGCATCTCAATTTCTCCTTATTTTTGCCCTCACATTTACAAGCCCTGTTTTCCGGGCACCCGATGACCGAAGCAAAAAACTATATGCATAAGTCCTGGTGGAAGATCGCCTGTGTGCTCTTGCTCCTTTATACCGTCATTGCCGGTTTCCTGCTTAAAGTTCCTGTGCTGCCGATCCTTGGCGAAACGATCCGCAATCTTTACTTCCATGTGTGTATGTGGTTTGCCATGATGATACTTTTCACCGTATCAGTGGTATATGCTGTTATGTACCTGCGGTCGTTCAACCTGAAATACGATATCTATGCCAGGCAATATGCCGCCGTTGGCATTGTAATGGGCGTACTTGGCTATGCCACCGGTGCCATCTGGATGACCTACACCTGGGCCGACCCGAACAACCCCGCCTTCCAGTCTTTCGGAGCCCTTGCCCGTGAACCGAAGCTGATCGGCGCCGCCATTGCCCTGCTGATCTATTTTGCTTATATGGTGCTGCGGGATTCTATCAATGATATGGACAAGCGGGCCCGTATCAGTGCCGTGTACAATATTTTTGCTTATGCCATGCTGTTTCCTTCCATCTGGATATTACCAAGGGTGATGGACAGCCTGCATCCCGGCCGCGAAGGAAACCCGGCGCTGAACCAGAGCGATATAGATGGCGGCATGCGGATCGTATTTTACCCGGCCGTGATAGGATGGACATTACTGGGCACCTGGATCGCCACACTCAAGATAAGACTGGCTTTATTGAAAGAAAAAAAGATGATGCAATGAAATCATTAAATAAAATAGCGTTGCTGCTGGTTGCCCTGGTATCCTCTTTAGGTGCTGCTGCGCAAAAGGATAATGGCGGGTTAGACAGCCTGATGAGGAGCAATAACAGAATTTACGTGGTGGTGGCGGTACTGGTCACCATTTTGCTCGGCATCCTCTTTTATGTGATGAGGCTTGACCGGAAGATCACCAAACTGGAAAAGGACAACTAAACAAAGTACAGGTGCCGCTACTGCACACTGAACAGAACAATAACGATTGCTAAAATAAAAACAAGAACTCATGTCAGACAAACATTACAGTTTCTTTGGTGCTGTGGAAAGAAGCTTTGACAAAGCTGCCAGTTACACCAAATGGGACGCCGGCATCCTGAGCCAGATCCGCGAATGCAATGCCGTTTACCAGATACGTTTTCCGTTGAAAAGAGATGACGGAACCATTGAAGTGATAGAAGCCTACCGCGTACAGCACTCACACCATAAAACTCCCTGTAAAGGAGGTATCCGTTTTGCGGCCGAAGTGAACCAGGACGAGGTGATGGCGCTGGCAGCCCTGATGACTTACAAATGTGCCATTGTAAATGTACCCTTTGGTGGCGGTAAAGGCGGCATCAAGATAAACCCTAAAAAATATTCTGCTTACGAACTGGAAAAGATCACCCGCCGCTATACAGCCGAACTGATCAAGAAAAATTTTATCGGGCCCGGTACCGATGTACCTGCACCTGATTACGGAACCGGTGAAAGGGAAATGGCCTGGATACTGGACACCTATTCTGCCATGCACCCCGGAGAAATTGATGCCGCTGGTTGCGTTACCGGAAAGCCTGTAACACAGGGTGGCGTTCGCGGCCGCCGGGAGGCAACCGGTCTTGGCGTATTCTTCGGCCTCCGTGAAGTATGTAATATGCCGGATGTAATGCAGAAGCTTGGATTGAGCGTAGGCGTGGAAGGCAAACGGGTGGTGGTGCAGGGTTTGGGCAACGTAGGTTATCACTCTGCCAAATTCTTCCAGGATGCAGGCGCTAAAGTAATCGGCCTGGCTGAATATGAAGGCGCTATCTGGAATGAGAACGGACTGGACATTGATGCTGTATTTAACCACAGAAAAACAACGGGCTCTATTCTCAATTTCCCGGGTGCAAATAATTTTGCCAAAAACGGGGAAGCATTGGAAATGGAGTGCGACATACTTATTCCAGCTGCACTTGAAAACGTAATTGATGGTGAAAATGCTCCCAGGGTAAAAGCTAAAATGATCGGTGAAGCCGCCAACGGCCCGCTGACACCTGAGGCTGATGAAGTATTTGCCAAAAAAGGAATACTAGTGGTGCCTGATATGTACCTGAATGCCGGTGGTGTTACAGTATCATACTTTGAATGGCTGAAAAACCTGAGCCACGTTCGTTATGGCCGCCTGGAAAAACGTTTTACCGAAAACCTGAATGCACATATCCTTGGCCAGATAGAAGAATTGAGCGGCAAGAAGGTAAAAGATACTGCCCGTGAATTCATCATGCATGGTCCGGATGAGGTGGACTTGGTGTACAGTGGCCTGGAAGAAACGATGATCAATGCCACGCATGAGATCATGAATGCCTGGAAAGCCAATCCTGAGATTCCCGATATGCGTACTGCTGCCTATGTGGTGGCGATCAACAAGGTGGGCACCAGCTATGCTGAACTGGGTATTTTCCCATAAGAAAGGTTTCTTTTTACCAACCCATAACCAATTGCTTATTTCATCCCGCATCTGTTTCAGGTGCGGGATTTTTTTTATCTATTGTTGTATGGCATAAATGAACAAAGCCCCTTTCGGGGCTTTGTTGTTACAGTTTAATTATCTGCAATACTTATTCAGTTCTTGTACCGGTTACTGCGGCAGGTGTCTTTCTTTCTTCAACAGGTTTCGGGCTGTCTTCCACACTTCCTGATCTTTCCTGAACCGGTTTCTTCAGTTCCGCTTTGGGCTTCTCTTCCACGCTGCCTGAATTGTCTGCAGGAGCAGTTTTAGCGGCCGGTCTCGGTTTGTTACTTTCTTCTGATACACTGCCGGTGGTGTTGTCGCCGGTTTTAGCCGTACCGGTTGATTTCGGTGATTCAGTAAGGCTGCCACCAGTTTCAACAACAGCTTGCTTGTTTGTTGGCGGAGCCACGTAATTCAGTGAAGAACCTGACTTATCTGCTGAGGCAGCATCGTAGCTGATGTTTCTGCTTTCGGGCAGATTGTATGCAGCCGGATCCCAGTATTTGCCTTTCTGTGCAGCGGATTTATCCACCACATCTGTAAAGGGTGACAGTTGCATACGGCGATCGTTCCGTACAGCTTTTACTTCCCAGCTTACTTCCACATTGGGTATGCTGGTGGCAATTTCAAACTGGTTGTTCTGTACCTTTTTGCTGATGATAGCCTGTGCAAATGCACCGATCACCGTAAGCTGGTAACGGGGGTCTTTATTGATTGCCTCAAAATAATCAGGCAATTTAACCACCGCTTTACCATTAGCATCAGTCACCACATTACCACTGTAGAAGTTGATCACTTCATTGCTTTCTGCAGAAGCATGCTTCAGTGTTTTATTTTCGGGATCAAGGGGGTGATCCATGGTAAACAGTTTGGGAGCGCCTAATACGGTAAGTCCGCCGGATATAACCACCAGGCCTGTTCCGTTATCAATTCTCATTCTTTCACCACCACCTCCCAATTCGAATATCTGGAGGTTGTTGGTGCCGGGCTGGTTGCGGATATTCCATTGATTTACCCCATTATTTGCTAACCGTATAGCGGCATCGCCGGTGAAGGCATCAATATCCAGTACAGAGAAACTGGAGCTGGATTTATTCAGGATACCTGTACTGCCACCATGAAGAATATCAAGTTTATAAGCGCCCGAAGAACCACCGATGGCAATGTTTCCGGTGGAGTTCTGTATAGACATCCTTTCGCCGCCGCCGCCCAGTTCAAAGATCTGAAGGTTATCGGTACCCGGCTGGTTGCGGATGTTCCATTGATTCACACCATTATTGGCTAAACGTATAGCGGCATCGCCGGTGAAGGCATCAATATCCAGTACAGAGAAACTGGAGCTGGACTTATTCAGGATACCGGTACTGCCGCCATGAAGTATATCAAGACGGTAAGCACCGGAAGAACCACCGATGGCCACGTTTCCGGTGGAATTCTGTATAGACATCCTTTCGCCGCCGCCGCCCAGTTCAAATATCTGAAGGTTATCGGTACCCGGCTGGTTACGGATGTTCCATTGATTCACACCATTATTAGCTAAACGTATAGCGGCATCGCCGGTGAAGGCATCAATATCCAGTACAGAGAAACTGGAGCTGGACTTATTCAGGATACCGGTACTGCCGCCATGAAGAATATCAAGACGGTAAGCGCCGGAAGAACCACCGATAGCCACGTTTCCGGTGGAATTCTGTATAGACATTCTTTCGCCGCCACCGCCCAGTTCAAATATCTGGAGGTTATCGGTACCTGGCTGGTTGCGGATGTTCCATTGATTCACGCCGGCATTACCAAACCGAAGGGCTGCATCACCACTGGCTGCATTGATATCCACTACAGAGAAACCTGAAGTGGAGTTAACACCAATTCCGGTGCTGCCTGCATGTGTTACATCCAGGCGGTGTGTGGGAGTTGTGGTTCCTAATCCAACACTTGAACCGTTATCGAACAACAGAGAGTTGCCGAGGTTAGTACCATTGGGTGTCCATTTAGAAACAAAATTTAAGGTGCCACTTCCGCCGATACCTACTCCGCCGCCTAAGGCCTGCCAGGTAGCATTACCGGCTGCATCTGAAGTAAGTACTCTGTTGGCTGCTTCACCAATACCTTCCAGCCGAACACCACCGGTACTGTGAAGGGCAAGGCCAGTGGTGGTGGTGAACCGTCCGCCGGTTCCTGTGTTTGAAGAACCATTGACACCGATACCGCTGTTAGCAGAACCATTTACACCTATGCCTCCGTTGGCAGTACCATATACACCCCAGCCGCTGCCAGCCTGGCTTCCCCATACACCGATACCTAATCCACCGGTGCCGTTATTTATACCTCTTACACCCGCAGAAAAACCACCGGGTGATGCTGAGGATATTTCACCTTGAATGGCAAAATGGTTTCCTGCTGTACCGTTTGTGGAGGCTGATAAGGCCGGCACTGTATTCGCCGCATTGGTATTTTCAAACCGGCCTGCATTGCCCGTGCCGGATGCAGTAGCAAATACACCAGCGCCACTTCCGTTATTGGTTACCCGTACCGCATTGGCGGCCCCGGCTGCATTATTATAGGTAAAAATGCCGGCACCCTGCGCCCCTGTGCTGGTGGCCCGGATTGCCCAGCTTGCTGCACCACCATTGGTACTGGCCACGAGGGCATCTGTATTATTGGCGCTATTGGTGATTTCGAAGCGGCCAGCATTGCCTGTATTACTGGTGCCATAAACACCGGTTCCACCTGCACCTGTTGCATCACCACGAACACCCGTGCCGGTAGTGGTGGCACCATATACACCGAGACCGCTTGGTGTGATACCATACACACCCCAGCCGCTGCCGTTTTGTGAACCATACACACCAATTCCCAGACCACCAGTACCGTTATTTATACCACGTACACCGGCAGAAAAACCACCGGGTGATCCGGAAGAGACTGTACCCACCACGCCATTTGCCAGGCCCGCTGTAGAATTCGTTACCCCTTCAATGGCTACGCTTCCCGCACCATTACCGGTATTGGTGAGGCGGAATAAAGAGACCAGTTCAGACTGCGCTTTATTAAAAGGCAGCACCAGGTCGCCAGACAGTGTGGCAAA
>JAEUVM010000247.1 GCA_016787125.1 Chitinophagaceae bacterium
TGCATCAGGCCTGTTGTTTTCCCGGCTGCTGATGCGGCCGAGGTTTACGAGTGCCTCCACCATTTTCTCCTGTTCGCCACTGGCATCGGCATAGTCGCGGGCATACTGGTAATATTGTTTTGCTTCGTTGAGTTTACCATCCTCCAGGTAAATTTTTCCAAGTGTGATCGCCATACCGGAAGCAATGCGGTTGAGCTTCATCTTCCGGGCCTTGGGTAAAATATCAAGCAGCAGTTCACGGGCCTCCTTATTCTTCTTCAGGCCGGCATAGCAATCAGCAATATTACCCTGTGTGAGCAGGTACCCTTCATTCACCACACCCTTTTTCATAGTAGCGAGAGATTTTTGTAAATACTTCAATGCCGTGGTGTAATCGCCCTGCCCGGTGTAAACAATACCAATGTTGTTGAAAATATTTCCCCGCTGCTCAGCCTGCAGTTCTTCATTGTATAAACTGTCGGCATAGAGATAGGCTTCCACCGATTTTCTATTTTCACCCATGCTGCTGAACAACACGCCCCTTGATCCGTAAGCTCCCGCCAGGCGGATAAGATGGTCTGATTTTTCCAGCAAGGCAATGGCACGGTTGCTGTTCACGAGGCCTTTTTCAAACTCGGCTGTTCTTGAATACAGGAAGCTCGAAAACTGCAAGGTGCTGGCCAGTCCCAGTGTATCAGCAATATCATCTGCCAGCCTGATGGCTTTGTCAAGCGCTGCTTCTGCCTGCCTGAACTCCCCTTTTGAAATAAGTACTGAAGCAACTGAGTTAAGAATACTGACAGACTCATTCCTGTCGGCCGTATCGGTGATAGCCATTGCCAGGTGATAATAGTGGAGTGCACTGTCGAGTTCTGTATTTACTTCAAAGCGGTATCCTTTGAGTGAATAACATAGCGCCTGCGCATACGCCGTTTTCATTTCCCTGCTGATCGCTTCACATTCTTCATAATATTTATCGCCGAGTGCATTTTCCTGCAGCTCCCATGCCATTCCCGCCAATGAGCGGCAGGCACTGAACTGGTAATCCGTATTGCCATCTTCAATACTCTTACTTCTTGCCTGCAGGAAATAAGCACGGGCTTTTGCGGAATCGATCGTTCTCCACGCTAATCCCAAGCGGTATAATGCCTGCACGGTTGATTTATTGCTGATACCTTTTGCCTTTTCAAACCACTCTGTTGCAGTTTTATAGTTTTCATCCCCCAGGTACACTCTTCCTTTTCCGTTGTATACATCAGCAAGGCCACTT
>JAEUVM010000278.1 GCA_016787125.1 Chitinophagaceae bacterium
ATAGAACCAGTTTCGCCTGGTGCCTCCTTCAAGGTAGCGGCAATGGTTTGCTTCAAAGATGGTACGCAGTTCGGGCACACTGTACACCCGTACATGACTTGCATCGTCTTTAAAGTTCAGCGTGCCTTTCATGGAGGGGAGAGTCAGACTTTTCTTTCCGGGGTATTCGATGTAGAAGTAGCCGCCGGGTTTTAGTTTTTTCAATAAGAGTGGTAACACTTCATCACCATTATGCAAATGCTCTATCACATGCGCCATCCAAATGCCATCAAAATGTGCATCGGGGATATGGGAGTAATCGAGTTTGGTGAGGTCGGTTTCATAAAAGCCTGACATGGCGGCAAAGTCTGCTTCGTTGTTGTTGTAGTTTTTGTCAATATCCAGTCCGTAATACTCACAGGCAGGAAAGAGGCGGGTGATGCGGGTGGCGGAATGATTTCCAGCGCCCACATCCAGCAGCCGGAAGGGTTTGTTGCCAAAGGACTTCCGGATGTGTCGGAACTTGAAATTGATAATGATCTTAAAATATCGTGTAATTGACATGCAGTTATTTGTTACCGTACAGCCGCGGCCAGTTTGAGTATTTGCTGGGTGAGGGCTGTCCACGAAAATAGTTTTTTCTTTTCCACTATATGCGGATGAAAATGGTGCGGGCCTGACTGGTAAAATTCCATGATACCCGCTGCGATGGCTGGCGCTGCGGGTTCCACCACGATGCCGGTCTTTTTATCATCTACCATGGAGGGTAGTCCGCCCACATTCGTTACCACCATCGGTACTTCAAAATGGTAGGCGAGGGGTGTTACCCCGCTTTGTGTGGCATTGCGGTAGGGCTGTATCACAGCATCTGCGGCACAGAGGTAATAGCGTACTTCATTATCGGGAATAAAATCTGTTCGCAGTATGAGCTGATCACGGATGCCCAATGTATCTATCTGTTCCTGGTATTGCTTTTCATCGCCGTAGAATTCGCCTGCCACCAACAATTTAATACCGGCGGCTTTTATTTGTTCATTGGCCATGGCTTCGAGGAGCAGGTCGAGCCCTTTGTATTTACGGATAAAGCCAAAGAACAAAATGATCTTATCGGTTGCGGGGAGGCCGAGGTGTTGTCTTGCTGCTTCTTTGGATACAGCTTCGCCAAAATTATCATACAGCGGATGCGGATGCAGTACGGCGGGTTTCTTTGTATCAAATTTCCGCAGGTCAGACATCACCTTTTCACTCATGCTGATAAAGGCATCGCAGGGTTTCAGGAAGTAGCGGGTGAAGGGTTTGTCGCCGAATCTTTTTTCATGTGGTATTATGTTATCGGCTATGCAAATGATCCGGGTGTGTTTGTTCTTTTTGGCAATGCGCAGGATGGTGCCAAAAGCGGGCCCCATGAAGGGCAGCCAAAAACGGACTACGATGATATCGGGCTTTAGTTTCTTCAGCCGTCGGCCGATCTTTATCCAGTTGAACGGATTGACGGAATTGATAACAGAATGTATGGTGATGTTTTCCGGTGCCGGTTCATCGGTATACTGGCTGGTGCCGGGAAACATGAAGGAAGGATATTGGAGGGAGAAGGAATATATCTCACAATCATGTCCCAGGCGGTTCAGTTCTTTGCAGAGCCGGTGATTGAATGTAGTGATACCACCGCCTCTGAAAGGGTGAGCTGAACCGATGATAACGATCCTTGCCATTACAGACCGGCTTTTGTTTCGATCAGGTAGTGATTGCGGCCGGGGGCATTGCGGGAGATCAATTCACCGATAAAACCTGCGAGGAATAATTGCATACCAATAATGATAGTGGTGAGGGCCAGGTAAAACCCCGGACGGTTGGTCAATGCAAAACTGCTGTCGAGTATCTTCATTACGATCAGGTAAATGGAAATGCCGAGTCCCAGCAAGAAGAATAAGGAACCCCAGAGGCCGAAGAAGTGCATCGGCCGCTTGGCAAACTTACCCACGAAGGTGATGGAGAGCAGGTCGAGAAAACCGTTGACAAACCGGCGCCACCCGAATTTTGATTTGCCGTATTTACGGGCCCTGTGCTCCACTTCCTTTTCGCCGATCTTGCGGAAGCCGGCCCATTTGGCGAGCACGGGAATATAGCGGTGCATTTCTCCATATACTTCAATGCCTTTCACCACCCGGCTGCGGTAGGCTTTCAGGCCACAGTTGAAATCATGCAGTTTGATCTTTGATACTTTCCGTGTTACGGCGTTGAAGAATTTGGAAGGTATGTTTTTGGTCAGCGTGTTGTCGTAGCGTTTCTTTTTCCAGCCACTTACCAGGTCGTACCCGTCTTCTATGATCATGCGGCGGAGTTCGGGAATTTCATCGGGGCTGTCCTGCAGGTCGGCATCCATGGTGATCACCACATCGCCGGAAGAGGCACGGAAGGCTTCGTTGAGCCCGGCAGATTTGCCATAGTTACGCTGGAATTTGATGCCTTTGATGTTGGAGTTTTTTGCCCTCAGTTGTTCAATTACATCCCATGAGTTGTCGGTGCTGCCATCATCCACAAAGATCACTTCGTAGGTGTAGTGGTTTTCCTGCATCACTTTTTCTATCCATGCGGTGAGTTCCGGGAGTGATTCGGCTTCGTTGATCAATGGTATGACGATGGACAGATCCATGTGCTATTTTCTGCGGGTTATACTGAAAGCGGTGAGGGCCGTTACGGCTGCTCCAATTAACAAATATCCGAAAATTGCACCTGAAACGAGTTTCAGGGTGTATTGTTTTTTGTAAGTGGCAATGGCCTCATCTATTTCCTGCGGGTTCTTGTTGTTTTCCTTTACCAGTTGTTCGCGGTAGTATTTGGCGCTTTCTTCTGCAAACTCCGGGTGTGATTTATTGAAATTATAAACAAACGCCGCCATTATGAGAGTGGCCACCACGAAACAACGGAAGCCGGTATTGAAACCATCGGCAAAGCGGCCGCTGTATTTTTCGGAATAACGCCAGGCCAACAGGGTCCATACGATGCCGATGGCGTAAACGGCAAATACAATATAGTGCAGCGGCGATTCGGGCGGCAGGTATTTATAAGTAGCCAGCGAAGTGATGATGAGCAAACCGCCGGTGATGAGACCTTTAACTAAGGGAGAAAGTTTCATGCATTTATTTAAGCGAGAACAACATTGTTTCCGTTGATGATGCCGGCCACTTTGCCTGTCAGTTCTTTACCGGTAAAAGCAGTATTCTTCGATTTTGACCGGATAGCTGTTTCGGTAAAGGTCCATTTCTCACCCGGAATGAATAAGGTAAGCCGGGCTTCCTTTCCTTCTTCTATCGTTGCATCGGGCAGGCCGAATATCTTCCTGGGGTTGGTGGCCAGCAATTCCACCCATTTTTCTGGTGATACATCTGGCAAGGCTGCACCGAGCACACCGAAGGCAGTTTCAAGACCTGTCATGCCGAAACGGGCATATTCAAATTCACACACTTTGCTGTCAAACTCATGTGGCAGGTGGTGTGTGGCTATACAATCCACGGTGCCGTTGCGAATGGCATCACGTAGCGCCTCTCTGTCACCGGTGGTGCGCAGCGGCGGATTTACTTTCAGGTTGGTATTGTAGCCCGTCATATCCTCATCCGAAAAGAAAAGATGGTAAGGGGTGACGGAGCAGGTGATGCCACTGCCGCCTTCTTTACCTCTTTTGATATACTCCAGCGATTTTGTTGTGCTTACGGCGGTGAAGTGCAGTTTTGATTCTGCATAGCGGGCCAGTTTAATATCCCTTGCCACCATCAGTTCTTCGGCCATGGCCGGCTTACCGGGCAGTCCGAGCTGGGTGGAGATGATGCCTTCATTCATCAGCCCGTGCGGATTGATGCTTTTATCATCGGGTATTTGTATGATGGTGCCGTCAAAAGCCTTTACATATTGGAGGGCTTTTACCAGTAAACCGGATTCCTGTACTGCACGGGTGCCATCGCTGAAGGCCAGGGCGCCGCTTTGCTGCATGTCGTACATTTCAGCCAGTTCTTTCCCGTCTGTATTTTTTGTGATGGCCCCGATCGGGTGGATGGAAACAGGCAGGGTGCTGCTTTTCTGCTTAATATATTCCACGCCGGCCTTATTATGGATCACGGGGTTGGTATTGGGAATCACCAGCACATCGGTAAAACCACCGGCGGC
>JAEUVM010000332.1 GCA_016787125.1 Chitinophagaceae bacterium
TTTAAAGATAATGTTTTTGGGGGATGGTTTGTGGTATAGACGTGATGCGTCACGTCTCTGCTTTGCGCCATTGCGGGAACCCCGGTCTGACCGCTTACTATAAACGACCCCCGCTCCATCAACCTCCGGTCTGACCGGTACCATGTAAACCCAGTCTGCGAAAAGTCAGCCTCCTGATTTGCGGTCTTTCCAGTAATGATTTCAGGATTAGAATTTCCTATAGTCCTGTTGCTGGTGCCTTCGCCCTGCTGTTATTACTGCACGCAACACCAGCAAAGGCGAAAGAAGATGTTCGTGTAACTAATTAAATTGAGCCCGAACCAATCGTTGATCGGAAGTTATAAATAATACCTAAATTAGCCATCATGGCATTTAACTTATTTGGTAAAAAGAAAAATGCAGCTTTGAAAAAATTCGTCGCAGCTGTCAAAAATGGTGAACGCGATTTTTTTTCTTTGCTGGGTACACGCCCCGAACGATTCCGTGAAGCCAGTTTTGAAGAGATTATGTCCAACGAAGATGATGTACTGGCACATATCAACCGGGTACAGGTAAATACCAACGATCGGTTTTTTGATTTATTCGATGTCTGCCTGGTGAAGCACAATGATGCGGGCGATATAGAATACATTTTTGTTACTACGACCAGTGATGCCACACGTATCATTGAAATGTCCGACGTGATGTTTGAGGAACTGGGTATTGGGATCTATGATAACTACCAATTTTCATCCTTCCGGGAACACGATAAGATCTGGAGTCTTGCGAAAGGAAATTATAATGAGCCTACCGATGCGCCTATGCATATCTGGTCGCATGAGAACATATCGTTTTGTTTATACTACCGGATTACACCCCTGCGGCAATTCACGTTTTCTATTTCAGTAAAAGCACCCGAAGTAGCAGATACCTCGGTCAGGAAAAAAGGAACGATCTTAGATATGCTCCGGTTTAACCCGGAAACCTTGTTGCAGGATGAACCTGTTCACCAGCAGGAGGAATATAGTGGCGGGACGATCAAATTCATTGATTATACATACGCGTTGGAGCCTAAGGAATGGGGATTATTCAATGCCATCGAACTTCGCATCTTCAGCGACAAACGGGCCTTCAATAAATTTGTACAGACGCATGTCACATTATTCACGGCAGGTCCGGCTGACCCCGATCTCAAAATAAAAGTCGTAGAAGACCTTTACCGGATCTATGGAATTGACAATGGAAATTCAGGTGAACTGGAATTCTATGAACGGAGAAAGATTGAGGAAGGGACGTTCTGGATTGGTCGTACTTGGCGATTCAATCAGGCTCATGCGCCCCTCAATTTGGATAGCAAGGAAGAAACCATGACGTACGAAGTACGCGTGGATAATATGGAATACACCGATTCATTCAAAGTGCATATTTTTTCTTACAATGAACTAGTATCATTGTTCGCCCTAGATTAAGGATAATTATGAGAATAAGCAGGAAAAATATTCAGTCCACTTTTCAGCATTGCGAATCCGCATTCGACGAATGCTGGAATACACTTTTGAAACTAAAAAATATCAATGAGGAAAAGGATGGCCTGGCAGCTGAATTAGTATTGTTTCAAGAGCGGTTAGCCATGCCTCTTTTTGAATTACAAGAATTACGGAATAAGATTACCGCCTGGGAAAAAGAATTAATTACAGCAAAAAAGAAATACAAAATTGAGTGGTTCATAAAACAAATGGCCTGTCTATCCGATTATAAGCAGGGAATTGATCAGGTACGCAACATTGGAAAAGGCATTGGCGACGCCTTTGTATACTTTTTTTACCGCAATGATCTTCCCTTACTCGAAAAACATTTTCGGCATCAGCGGATCGATACGACTCTTGGCAGGATCGGGCTGAGTGGCGAAAGGCATTTTGTGAAAAATTTCAAACAGGTAGAAGGAAAGCTAGCGATCTATCACGGCCTTTCCAATATTCTCCGGTATGGTGACTTTAGCTTTTATGATCTTCAGCAACACAGAATCGCTGGCATTGGTGAGCTGAAAACAAGACATATCGAAGGTGATAAATTCGAATTACAGCTGACGATGATTACTACTGCGGTCACTGACAAAATCCCTGAAGAAAGTCCGGCACCCGTAAAACCTTCACAAAATGGAAAAGGAAATACACCAGTTGCTTCCCGCTTAAAACGACAAGTAGATGGGATCATCGATATCCTATCGCCCGATAAAAGAACAGTGGATTTAAAAAATTCCATAAAGGGCACATCTTTCGCAGCCGATCTGCAAAAACTATATGAAGCTTCAAAAACGAACCGGAATAATTATTTGCAGGTAAGCCCCGGCCTGCTATATGTCGGAGTCCGGTTTACGAAAGCAAAGATATATACCAGGATATTCAACCGTAAAACAAAACGAATAACATCTTCGATTGGAGATGAATGCATAACGTATGCGACCACATTGTTAAAGAAAGGCTCGGCTGATAACAGTCTGATTCTGGGTAGCATACTGTATTATTCGGAATACCAGGATAAGAGCGCAGCGGGCACAGCTCCTTTATTTTGGTATCCGCTAAGCGCTGCATTATTGAAGGATCTGTATTTTTCTGATTTTTTGGTCGTTACCATTTTCAATCCTGCTCACATACTCCATGACCTCAAAGAGCGTGGCTACAATGTACAATCTAAATACAATACGGCTCCCCGTGTTCAGGGCAAACCCAATATCCAGTATTTCGACTCGATGATCTGGCTCATCACAAATCATCTTCAGTTGGAATCATCCATACTAGAAATGATTGACTCAGTGATGGACATGCAGAAAAAAAACAAACAGTACAGTTCAATCATGATGAAACCCTATATCAATATGTCATCAGTGTTTGGACCATCGCCCGCTGAATAATCTTATTTCAATGCTGACTCGATTTTCTTCAGCAATTGCAGCACTTCTTTGGCACTTTTTTGAAAAGCTGTTCGGGCGGCACGAGGGTTGGCATGCGTCCATTCGAGTAACGATTTTGTGAGCACTGCTTTTTGTTCCTTAATGACAGCCTTATCGGTACCGGTCCTAATCTGGTCAAATTGCTTCTTAAATTCAGGCGGATAATACTCCTCGAAGTTTTTCTTTTGTAAAGTGATGAACTGTTCCTTCGGCCAGGTTTTGAATCGTTTTCGGATCGATGAAATAGCTCGCTTTCCCGCCTCGTCGCCATCAGCAATCGCCCATGCGCGTTTGTAATAAACGGGATTCTGGTGAACGTATACGAACAGGCTTAATAAGCTGTGAAAGCGGTTCTCTACATCAGACGCTCCTGATGCGGCAACTGTTTTGATCCGGTGACTAAGCTGCGGTGAAAAAGTTGGAATCAGGTAATTTTTCACAATGGATTCCGCAGATGATTCTTCAAAGATCAGGTAAGCGCTGTACATGTCGAAATCCATCAAGTCATACCCAAGTGATTCCAGCAAGGCCAGTTTATGCAGTGGCTCATTGGGAATCTGAGTAACAAATGATGTAGGGAGCTTGTCGGCTATCTTCTTTTCATAAGGCTGCCACGCTATCTGGAAAATAGTTGTACCTGCAATGCCCAGGTATTTAACCACTATATTAGAATGAGTGGAAATAATAAACTGGTTGTTTTTTGATTTGCTGATAATCAAGTCAAGTAATTTTTTAAGAGCCGTCGGATGTATATCGTTTTCCAGTTCCTCAATCAAATAAAGCTTACTGTTCTCGGTCAACAGCAGTACAAGTAATCCCAGAATATTTACAACACCCTCGCCCATACTTTCGATGGGAATAATAACGGAGTTGCGGACGAAAATGCCGGTATTTTGTTGATTCTCGCCGTGAGGTACCACGCCGATTTCAAATCCAAGTATTTCTTTGACCAGCCGTACAAACTGTTTATTGTGTGTATGAGAAGGATTGCAGATGTTCTGCATTTTGGAAGTGATGTTGCGAAGGTCTTCTGAAACGCCGAAGGACTCCCGTTCGCCAAAACTTTGATTACTGTAGTAATGTGTTTTTCGCTTCGCGAAGAAAGGGTAAATAAAATTGTTTTGGATTTCAGTTTTAGGAAAGCCGGTAAATTCTGTAAACGAATAAGAAGGATCGTCTTGCTTCTTTAAAGTAATTCTTCCGGTTGAGTCCTCTGTATATGGGATACTATTATCAAAATACAAATTTTCAACACCCCGCTTTGTCTCAATAAGGTTGTAGTAAAGGTTAAGACATACCTTAATTGATCTTGCAGTTGGAAAAATGAGGCCTTTGTGATTGATAGCAAAAAGAAATGCATCTTTTTCGCTGACCTCATCCAAGTCAATCTGAATACGTCCCGCCTCTTTGCCTTTTCGTACATCTTCCCATTTGAATGTTTGTAGGTCCTGTAGCTTGTATAGTGACTTGATGATGGTTGATTTTCCTGAATTATTATTACCGACCAGCAGATTGATTCCTGTCGAAAATTGGATACTGGTATCGGTAAAGGATCGTAAGTTGATGAGACGAAGTTGTTTTACAAACATGGTGAAAATAAATTTATAAAATATATGTGGAGTCGCCGTTTATATTTTAGTGTAGAAACCGATGCTTACATAATAGAACTTAACGTATGTAGTTGCGCCTTTACCTCAGAGTATCAAAGGCTAAATATCCAGGAACTTTAAATATTTATAAAGATCCATAACCCTTCCACCATACTCATATTTCTGCAACATTCTGGTCATATCCTTATCCGATGTAACCAGTAGCACTATCCGCCCATTTAGCCGATGATCATTCATTAAAAATGACACTTCATAATCCCATCTCCAATTCCAACGTGTTTGTTGTGATTTTTTACTTCGCAAATCAATATTGGCTTCAACAACTCGACGACAAATCCATTGGTAAAATGCAACAGATAGGGGAAACATCTGGGGTAATATCCATCCTTTAGTAGCATGTTCTTCTCCGGTCATTTTAATTTGCAAAGACTTTGCAAGAGAGAAGATGATGGCCATAGAAATCCTTGGCACAAAAAGCCCGCTGTCAATGAACTCCAGCATTTTGTCTCTCAGGTGTTTCCCGTTTATTGACGGGTTCATTTTGAGTACTTCACGGCGTGTTAATTCAACAAAGCTTTCCACCTCTCCAACCCATCTTGGTTCTTCACCATCAATATACTCTCTATACTTAGTAAATGTTTCTTTAAGCTGATGACCTTCAACCGCTTTTAAATAATCAATTTTGAAATCCCCAATCACACCTGCCATATTTTTTGTTAACAATTCCGCATAAGGTGGTGAGACTTCGAAAAAATTGATCGCCAGGTGTAAATAAGGCAGAGGTATAATGTGCATTGTATTCTCAGCCTCTTCACAACAATGATTGGCCATTGCTATCAAACCTTTAAGACACTCATCATAATGTGGACTTTTTCCTGGTCCCGCCAAATTAGCAAGCATTTCCGAAGCAACAACCGGCGTAGCTTTCGCCATAATATTCTTGCGAGCTTCTTTTTCTTTAAGTTGAGCAATACTATCTTCAATATCTTCAATGGCTGTGTCCCGAATTAGATTCCGGTAACTGTTAGTGTCAAAAACAACAGCAAATTTCTCAACGTTTAAATCCGATAACTGGTTAGAGAAATCATCTCGTCCTGTGGCCATTTTCCAAGATATTTTGTTGCACAAAATTCAGGAAAATGATCTAGCTGTAATATTGAAAAACTGTAACTCTATTACAGAGTATTTGACAGTAAGACAAGCTAAAAACACCAATTTACGGTTTTTCATAGATTGATTAGTTCTCAATAGTTTATTTCGCCCTGTCGAGGCTACTAAACAAACAAGAACCTGATCCTCACCAGTCAGGTTTTTTCATTCTACTCTTTCTACCGCAATCTACTTTCGGGTCTAAGCCCCTCCTCGTCCGCCATAGCAAAGCGAAGGCGGGGGCTGACCTCCCACAAAAAATACCCGACCACCTTCTACAAACCTTACCTCGAATGCCGGCAAACCTTCAGTCATCTCAGAAACTGTTTGAGCAATTGAAAAAAGCGTTAGCCTGCACGCAAACTGCGGTCTCCCGACCGCAAAACGTGGTCTCCCGACCGCAAAGTTTGGTCTCCTGCCCGCAAAACGTGGGGGAGCGACCGCAAAAGTTGGTCTCCTGTCCGCAAAACGTGGGGGAGCGACCGCAGAAGTTGGTCTCCTGCCCGCAAAACCTGGGGGAGAGACCGCAAAGTTTGGTCTCCTGCCCGCAAAACATTGGGGAGCGACCGCAGAAGTTGGTCTCCTGACCGCAAAACCTGGGCGAGCGACCGCAAAAGTTGGGCGTCTGACCGCAAAACGTGGGGGAGCGACTGCAAAGTTTGGGCGCCTGCTCGCAAAACGTGGGGGAGCGACCGCGAAACACACAGATCCGGCTGATAAATAAGCAGATACAATAAAAATGCCCGGCCGGCGTACCGGCACGGGCAATTGTCAACAGAAGGCTTCACCCCTCATGATGGTAAGGCTGTTTTTCCCGCCTGCTTTAAAAGGAAGGCCACCCATCGGCAGCCTTCCTGCTCTCGCATCACTTACTTCTTCACCTGCGCTGCACTCTTTTTGGCTGCCTTACTGCTCTTTTTCGTCCGTGGCTTTTTCTTCAGGTTCTTCATTTGCAGCTTCGTCAGTTGCTTATACTCCGGGCTATTACTCTTATACTTTCCCAACACATACTTTTTCACCGCGTCAAACACTTCCTTAAGCCCGGTAGTCTCTTTGTAAAACGTTTCATCCCGCTCATTTCGCCTCGCCGTCACCTCTGCATATTCCGTTGCCACCTTCGCATTCAATCCTGTAAGTTCATCCACAAATTTGGTCAGCCCCGCCACATTCAGTTCCGCCTCATTCGGCTGGTACCCGGGGTGCATCGCCACCAGGTCCCGCAGCAACCCCAGTGTCTCCGCCAGCTTCACATAGCTTTGCTGACTCACACTGATGTTGGCCGGAATCATATCCTCCTCAGTC
>JAEUVM010000341.1 GCA_016787125.1 Chitinophagaceae bacterium
CGTTCACTTCGCCGTACCAGGCCTTCTGTGCTGATGCCATTGCTGTTGAGCAATTGTTCCAGTTGTTTTCCATCTTCATCATCGCCTGTTACTGAAAACACAGTAACCTCGCTGCCCAGCGCCCGGCAATTCAGCGCCACATTCCCGGCGCCGCCGATACGGTATTCTTTCCTATCGACGAGTACCACGGGCACAGGCGCTTCTGGTGATATCCGCTCTACATGCCCCCACATATAGGTATCAAGCATGATGTCGCCCACCACTGCCACCCTGAGTGAAGAAAATGAATGGAACAATGCTTTAAAATCTTCCATACCTCAAAATAAGGAATTATTTCTCAGCCATGTAACTCCCGGTATTCCCTTCATTGAAGCGGAAAGCGGGGGTATCTTATTTATTGGCTTTTTTAGCCGGGGGAAATGCCTGGTTCAGGCCCTTGATCACATCTGCGGTGATGTTCATGGTGGTATCCTTGTAAAAGAAGATACCCGGCTCATAAGACATTATGTAGCTGAACTTCTTGTCTTTATTATAGTCTTTGATAAAACTCTCAATACTCTTCTTCACCTCGTTTTCCTTCCTTGTTTTCAGTTCGAAATACTCCTGGTCGAGTTCCTGCTTGCGCATTTTGATATCATCATCCATTTTCTTCAGTTCCACTGCGGCCGATTCTCTTTCCGCCTGGCTAAGGCTGCCACTTTCTTCCTTATTCTGGAAATAGGTGTATCGGTCCTGCAGTGCACGGGCCCTTCTTTCAATCTCAGAAGTGATGGCTGTTTCTTTACGGCTCAGTTCTGCTTTTACATCCTTCACAAGTTCGAAATTATTAGCCACAGAATCCATTTCGAAATAGGCCAGTTTGAAATTCGTGGTCACACTGTCCTTTGTGTTTGCCAGCTTGCCGGTTCCATTACCTTTTTTGCCAGAGCCGAAATGACTGATGAGCAGGTAACCGGCCACAAGGGTCAGGATCACATTCCAGATAAGTAAACCATTTTTCATTCAATCACTTTTAAACAAAATTAGCCTGTTACAGGCGGGCAAATATAAGCATTCGGGTTACTTTATGAAACACTTAACAGCCCCGCCTCCGAAGAAAAAAGGAGCAGTTTTGAGGCTGCTCCTGTATTATAGAAAATACTTTATTATTACTCTTCTTCGTCGAATGCCATTGCCTCACGGGTGGTTTGCAGCAGTTCATATTCTTCCTTGCTGCCCACGATCATATTTTCAAACTCCCTGAGTCCGGTACCGGCAGGTATCGGGTGACCTGTGATCACATTCTCCTTCAGACCGAGCATTTCATCTGTCTTGCCGTTGATAGCGGCTGATGACAACACCTTGGTTGTTTCCTGGAATGAGGCTGCTGAAATCCAGCTTTGCACACCCAGTGATGCCTTGGTGATACCCAGCAGTGTGGGTGATGAAGTGGCAGGCTTTGCATCGCGGTATTCCACCAGTTTCTTATCACTGCGGCGAAGGATGGAGTTTTCCTCTCTCACCTCACGCAGGCTTACGATCTGGCCGGCACGCAGCTTGGTGCTGTCGCCGATCTCTGTCACCACTTTTTTATCAAAGATGAAATCATTCTCTTCCACAAATTCAAACTTATCCACCAGGTCATCTTCAAGGAAGCGTGTATCTCCCGGATCCACGATGGTTACCTTGCGCATCATCTGGCGAACGATCACTTCAATGTGCTTGTCGTTGATCTTCACACCCTGCAAACGATATACTTCCTGTATCTCATTTACCACATATTCCTGTACAGCAAACGGTCCTTTGATAGAAAGAATATCGAATGGTGCTATCTGTCCGTCTGACAGGGAAGCGCCGGCTTTTACAAAGTCGCCATCCTGTGCAAGGATCTGTCTTGTCAGCGGTACCAGGTATTTCTTCTGCACACCATCTTTTGCTTCGATGATGATCTCACGGTTACCACGCTTGATGGCGCCCATAGCCACCACACCGTCTATTTCAGATACCACGGCAGGGTTGCCGGGGTTCCTGGCTTCAAACAGTTCTGTTACACGGGGCAGACCACCGGTGATATCACGCAGCTTACCCAGTATACGGGGGATCTTTACAATTACCTGTCCGGCTTTTACCTCATCACCTTCTTCCATGATGATATGGCTTCCGGTGGGCAGGTTGTATGATTTTTTATCCTTTCCTTCCACCACGATCGAAGGTATCTTGGTCTTATCCCTTGTCTCGATCACCACTTTTTCACGGTGGCCGGTTTGCTCATCTGCTTCTTCACGGTAAGTGACACCATCGATAACGTTCTCAAACTTCACCGTACCGTTGATCTCTGCCATGATTACGTTGTTGAACGGATCCCATGTACAGATAACATCACCCTTGGTCACTTTCTGGCCGTCTTTCACATTCAGCGTAGCGCCATAAGGGATATTGTTGGTGATCATCAGGCGGTCGTTCTTGGTATCAATGATACGCACCTCGCCGGTACGACCGATAACCACCTGTGTTTTCTCTCCTTCGTTATTTTCGATAGATACGGTACGCAGACCATCAAACTGGATTGTACCGTCGAATTTGGCCAGCAAGGTAGATTCAACTGATGCTGAACCTGCCACACCACCCACGTGGAAGGTACGCAGGGTAAGCTGTGTACCCGGTTCACCGATCGACTGGGCAGCGATGATACCCACCGCATCTCCATTCTGAGCGATATTACCTGAAGCAAGGTTTTTACCATAACATTTTACACAAACACCTCTCTTGCTTTCGCAGGTCAATACAGAACGGATCTCCACCGTTTCTATTCCGGCTTCTTCGATCTTCCTGGCCAGGTCTATCGTGATCTCGTCGGTACCAGCCACGATCAACGTATCGCTTACGGGATCGTACACATCATGCAATGAAGTACGTCCGGCGATCCTGTCGCTCAATGGCTCGATCACATCTTCATTATCTTTCAGGGCGGTGGTGGCAATACCACGCAGTGTACCGCAATCTTCTTCTGTAATAACAACATCCTGGGCCACATCCACCAGGCGGCGGGTAAGGTAACCGGCATCGGCTGTTTTAAGGGCCGTATCGGCCAGACCTTTACGGGCACCGTGTGTGGAGATAAAGTAATCCAATACGTTCAGTCCGCCTTTAAAGTTGGACAGGATCGGGTTTTCAATGATCTCTGAACCGGTAGAACCAGATTTACGTGGCTTGGCCATCAGTCCCCTGATACCTGCCAGCTGTTTGATCTGCTGCTTGGAACCACGGGCTCCGGAATCCAGCATCATGTAAACAGAGTTGAAGCCCTGTTTGTCGTTGGCCAGTTCACGGATCAGTGTTTCTGTGATACGTGTATCCACACGGCTCCAGATGTCAACGATCTGGTTATAACGTTCGTTGTTGGTGATCAGACCCATATTGTAGCTATCCCACACTTCATCTACTTCCACTTTGGCATTCTCCAGCAGTTCCTGCTTGGTATCAGGTATGATCAGGTCGTTAATGCTGAATGACAAACCACCCTGGAAGGCCGTACGGAATCCGAGTGTTTTGATATCATCCAGGAATTTAGCGGTCTTCGGTACGTTGGTGATCTTGATAATATCACCAATGATCTCCCGGAGATTCTTTTTAGTGAGCAGGGCATTTACAAAACCCACTTCAGCAGGTACGAACTGGTTGAACAGTACACGACCCACGGTTGTTTCGATCAGTTTATGCTCCAGCAAACCATCTGCATTGCGGATATTGGCTTTCACTTTTATCCAGGCATGCAGGTCTACTTTGCCTTCATTATAAGCAATGATCACTTCTTCATTGGAGTAAAATGCCTTGCCTTCTCCCCTCACTACTTCTGCAGGAGTGCTCTTCTTGCCTTTGGTAATGTAATACAGACCAAGCACCATGTCCTGTGAAGGCAGGGTGATCGGTGTACCATTCTGCGGGTTAAGTATGTTGTGAGAAGCCAGCATCAGCAGTTGTGCTTCCAAAATTGACTGGTGACTCAACGGTACGTGTACCGCCATCTGGTCACCATCAAAGTCGGCGTTGAAGGCCGTGGTTACCAGCGGGTGAAGCTGGATCGCCTTTCCTTCGATCAGTTTAGGCTGGAAGGCCTGGATAGACAAACGGTGCAGTGTCGGGGCACGGTTCAGCATTACCGGGTGACCTTTCAATATATTTTCAAGGATATCCCAAACCACCGCTTCTTTTTTGTCTACCAGTTTACGGGCAGATTTCACGGTTTTTACAATACCCCTTTCAATGAGTTTACGAATGATAAATGGCTTGAACAATTCAGCCGCCATATCTTTTGGCAGACCGCACTCATGCAGTTTCAGTTCAGGACCTACCACGATCACCGAACGACCGGAGTAGTCAACCCTTTTACCAAGCAGGTTCTGGCGGAAACGGCCTTGCTTTCCTTTCAGTACATCCGAAAGTGATTTCAGGGCACGGCCACCTTCTGCTTTAACGGCATTTGATTTACGGCTGTTATCGAATAAAGAGTCAACCGCTTCCTGCAGCATACGTTTTTCGTTACGCAGGATCACCTCGGGAGCTTTGATCTCCAGCAGACGCTTCAAACGGTTGTTACGGATGATTACACGACGGTAAAGGTCATTCAGGTCGGATGAGGCGAAACGGCCACCATCCAGCGGCACCAGCGGACGCAGTTCCGGCGGAATAACCGGGATATACTGCATTACCATCCACTCGGGGCGGTTGGTGATACGGGTATTGGCATCACGGAACGCTTCCACCACACTCAGACGCTTCAGTGCATCAGCTTTACGCTGCTGTGAAGTTTCGGTGGCGGCTGCATTACGCAGGTCGAATGACAATTGGTCAAGATCAATGCGCTGCAGCATATCATGCACAGCTTCTGCACCCATCTTGGCAATGAATTTATTGGGATCATCGTCCGGCAGGTATTGGTTATCCTTCGGCAATGTTTCCAGTATGTCGAGGTATTCTTCTTCTGTCAGCAGGTCGCCAGGGTTCTGGCCTTTATCTGCCCTGATACCGGACTGGATCACTACAAAGCGTTCGTAGTATACGATGGTCTCCAGTTTCTTGGAGCTTACGCCCAGCAGGTAACCGATCTTATTAGGCAATGATTTGAAATACCAGATATGCACAACCGGCACCACCAGTTTGATATGGCCCATTCTTTCGCGACGTACTTTCTTTTCTGTTACTTCCACACCGCAGCGGTCGCACACGATGCCTTTGTAACGGATACGCTTGTACTTGCCGCAGGCACATTCGTAATCCTTAACCGGACCGAATATCCTTTCGCAAAACAAACCATCTCTTTCAGGCTTGTAAGTACGGTAGTTGATCGTTTCCGGCTTTAAAATTTCACCATAGCTCCTCTCCAGGATGGTATCCGGGGAAGCAAGTCCGATGGTGATCTGTGAAAAAGCCGCTTTAGGACGATTTTCTTTTCTGATAGCCATAATCGTATTGACGATTTTAGATTTTTGATTTTAGATTTCTATTCCGGGTACCCATTGCCCATTCCCAATTGCCCAATTCCCCATTCACTAATCAAACCTCAGGTCAAGTCCCAGTCCACGCAATTCATGCACCAGTACGTTGAATGATTCTGGCACACCTGCTCTCGGTACGTTCTCACCTTTTACAATCGCCTCATATGTCTTGGCACGACCGATAATATCATCTGATTTGATGGTGAGCAGTTCCTGCAAAATGCTGGATGCACCGTAGGCTTCAAGGGCCCAAACCTCCATCTCACCAAAACGCTGACCACCAAACTGGGCTTTACCACCGAGCGGCTGCTGCGTGATGAGACTGTATGGTCCGATTGAACGGGCATGCATTTTATCATCCACCATGTGATGCAGTTTGATCACATA
>JAEUVM010000362.1 GCA_016787125.1 Chitinophagaceae bacterium
CAGAAAGACCAGTAATAATGAATAACCACCAACCACCAATCAACTTTTAGAGAAACGAGCAGCCATCCTCACACCGAGGAAAGACAATACGAAGATGATGCTGGCTGCTGCCATCAGCACGGAAAGCCAGTCGCCATGACGGGCATAAAAAGTGCGGGAGGATGCCAATACGGGTATTTCCATTTTGATGGCGGCGTTGGTATTGTAGGGCCGGGCATTGTACACTTTACCGTAGGGGTCAATAAAGCAACTGATGCCGGTATTGGCGCTGCGTGCCACCCAGGTGCGTGTTTCAATGGCACGGAGGCGTGCATAATTCATGTGCTGTTTGTGTCCCGGCGTTTTCTTCCACCAGCCATCGTTGGTGATGATGCAGATAAGGTTGGCGCCGTTCTTTACATACTTGCGCATGAAGTCGCCATACACGCTTTCATAGCAAATAGATGGGGCAATCTTATATCCGTTTTTTTCATTCAGCACTGTTCTCTCTTTTTGTTTGGCATAACCGGCTGTGGTGCCGCCGAATTTTTCAAACCATTTATCAATAAAGCCGAGAAACCAGGGCAATGTTTCCACACCGGGTACCAGCATTGATTTATGGTAAAAGGCGGAAGCGCCGTTGCTGTCGAGCAGGGCAGAGCCATTATAGGATTCAAAGAAGTGACCGGAAAATTCTTTGGCGTATTTGGTGGGGCCGCTTACTTCCCGGTAGCTTTCCACGCCGGTGAAAAGCGATACCTGCGAATGCCGCTGCAGGAAGCCATAGAGCGGGTTCAACAGGAAATTATTCTTCTTTGCCAGTTCATCTTCATTGATGCCGCCATTATCCATATACAGCGCTGTTTCCGGCCATACCACAAGGGCGGTGTTATTGTCAATGGCTTTTTCAGTGGTGCTGATGAGTGTCATCAGTTGCGATTCAAATGTGCCGGTGCTCACTTTTACATACGGGTCAATATTGGGCTGCACCACCACGATATTGGGAGTGGCCTCGTTGCCTTTCTTTACCACCCGCATATTACCAATAAGCAGCGATAAACCAATCGGTATAAACAAGGCAGCAACAGTACCGGAAAGCAACTGCCATGAACGGGTGCCTTCCTGCAGTTGTTTTTTAATATAAATAAACAGCAGGGCGTTGACGAGTAATATCCATAAGCTGCCGCCACTGGTGCCGGTGTATTCATACCACTGCACCCATTCGGGATGAGTGGCAAAAGCATTACCAAGGGTGAGCCAGGGCCAGCTGAGGCCCCAGTCTTGCAGGTGAATAAATTCAAAGCACATCCAGAAGGCGATGAGTGCGGCGAGGCCGATGTGTTGCCCCCATTTCTTTTTGATGATCTTATAACCCATCCACGGAAAACACATGAGGAAACTGTTGGCCAGGAAGGCAGCAAGTGCACCGGGGATGGAAGCATTCCAGATCCACCAGGTGGTAGCCACATTCCACACGAGCATGGTGATGTAGGTGAGACCAAAGAAGGTTCTTTTCCTTTTAATTTTTTCTTCCAGGAAAAGCAACGGCAGCCAGGCCACAAAAATGAGAAGGGTAAAAGGTAATACCGGCCATGCGGCAAAGAGAAGCAAGCCGGATAACAGGGCGTATAGGGAGGGGTGAATGGTGAATGGTGAATGGGTCATAGCTGATGGTTCATGGCAAATAGATCATGGAAGCCAGATAAGAGATAAATGATGATAGATAAAAGTGCGTCACTGTTCGCATTTCACTTATTTTTTAAAAGCAATTTTTTGCCAGGTGAAATTACGGGATTCAATTGATGGTTTTATGAAGACCGGTTTTCATTGCTTGTGAAACAGCAGGGGCCGAAAAACTATTATCCATTATCTATTCTCTCTTATCTGCCATTGCCGATTCCGCTCTCCGCATTTTCCATAAAAATAAAAGTTTATGGAAACGCCTGCCCTGCACATCTGATTAGCAAAAGTGTAAACCATGCAAACTAACAAAATCCTTTCAGCGTCGTTGCTCGACCTGGTATTTGATGGCCGTAACAAAGATTACGGCGCTTATGATCTGCGGATCACTTATCCGGAACGAATCAAGAAATCCCTGTTCGCCGTGTTTATCATTACTGCCCTTGCGATGGGTGGGGTGGTGCTGGCCAGCTCTGCCGGCAAACACAACGATCAGTACCGGATGCGGGAAGAAATGCTGATCACTGAAGTAAAAGAAAAAGAAAAGGAACCGGAAAAGATCGTGGAGCCGGAAAAGCCAAAGGAAGTAGAAGAAGTAAAGATGGTGAAGTCGCTGGTGCCTGAAATAAAACCAGATGAAGATGTGCCGCAGCCACCACCTTCGCAGGATGATATGAAAGATGCTGTGATCGGTGATGAATTTAGAAAAGGACGTCAGGATGATGGCATTCCTACCGACGGTCCCACACCTCCCGGTGATGGTAGTGGAATCATCGAAGCACCGAAAAAATCCGAACCCGAACCAATCTTTACGTCGGTTGAAGTGGATGCCAAATTCAAAGGCAACTGGAAAGCTTTTCTGGAAAAGAACCTGAATGCGGAAGTGCCTGTACGCCATGATGCGCCTCCCGGCAGGTATTCTGTAGTGGTACGCTTTGTGGTAGACCTGGAAGGGAATGTAAGTGATATTCAACCCCTGACAGAACATGGCTATGGTATGGAAGATGAAGCGGTACGGGTGCTGCGCAAAGCCACGAAATGGGATCCCGCCTACCAGAACGGCTACCAGGTAAAAGCCTATAAGAAACAGGTGATCATCTTTGAAGTGCTGGGCGAAGAATAACTCCCGCAGGTTGGTGCAGGTGATAGCCGGGGCGGCAGGCTGATGATCAGCCGGGCCGTCCCGGTTCTTTTTGCCACTTACTTTAACGTATTGTATTGAATTGGCTTTCTACTTTTATATCACTAAACAACCTTTACAGGTACACACATGAAAAATTACATTATCGCAGCGATCGTTGCCGTGGCAGCGATCTTTTCTTTTATGGTATTGGGAAA
>JAEUVM010000372.1 GCA_016787125.1 Chitinophagaceae bacterium
AAAGACTGGACCCGTGAGCCTGATGCTGCCTTTGGAAAAAGGGGTAGCCACCAGGTCACCGTTTTTAATAATAAGATGTGTGTGACCGGCGGCTTCAACGAAACCGATACACCTAAAGGAGACGTGTGGTTCTCCAATTGAACTTTTTATTCAACCGGCCGTATCCCTGTTATATCACCTGTATTCAGCGGTGATATAACAGGGACTGCCATTTCACTGTCCTGAAGCAGTGAACAATTTCTTTTCAGCAAACAAAACCAACAGCATGAAACACTTTAGTGTATTAATTATAGTGGCCTGTTCATTCATTTCTGTATTACAGGCACAAACCATCCTGCATACCGAATCATTTGAAACGGACGGTGAAGGCACCCGGTACACTTCCAACACCTTTGTTGACTGTACCAATTCCGATTTCTTTTTCCGAACCAATACCAACCCGGTTACTCCACCTGCCTGTGCTGCCCTGTTTGGTACTGCATTGACCAACCTGCAGGGTTCATTCTTCTGGGCCAGTGAAGATATCCGCAGCAGCACACCCACACCCGGCTCAAGACCGCCCGGCAGTATTACCACACAGGCGATCAATGTAAGCAACTTCAACAACCTTACGGTGTCCCTTTACCTCGCCACTTCTAATAATAACAATGTGAGATGGGAATCAGCCGATTCATTGAATATACAGGCCAGCTTCAACGGGGTGAATTATTTCACCGTTGGCAGGTTTATGGGAAAAGGAACACCCGTTGTTGGTGCAAGGCTTGGTATTGATGGCAACCTGAATGGGTCGTATGATGTTGGTGTTGATCCCGCCACAGATTGCGATGTGGCTAATTTTACCCGCTACACTTTCTCAATACCGGGTACCGGCACCAACCTGTATATCCGTCTTGATTTTGACCAGCAGGGCGGAACGGAAGAACTGGCCATTGATCATATCCAGGTTTCCGGAGTATCTACCTTGCCGGTAAAACTTGTATCATTTACGGCAGTAAAAAATAACAGCGGAGAGGTAAAACTTAACTGGCAGATCACAGATGCTGCAGACGCTGCTTCTTTTGACGTAGAAAGAAGTTCAGACGGTAATCATTTTATTCCCATCGGTGCTGTGCCGGCTGATAGCAGGGTGCAGTACACGTACAGCGATCTGCCAACAACAGGCACGGTGTATTACCGGTTGAGGATGGCTGACCGTGATGGCCGCTATACCTACAGCCAGGTTTTGAAAATGACAGACGTATCTGCTGCTGATCTGTTGCAGGTATTTCCCAACCCCGCCATGGCCAATTTACAGGTAAGTCAGACGGCAAACAGGCTGAGAGCCGGACAGTACATTATATATGATGCCACGGGCAGACAGGTAAAACAATGGCCGGTACTACTGCGGCAGGGAAATAATTCTTATTCAGTAGATATAAGCAGTATTCCTCCGGGTAATTATACATTGATATGGCAGGAAGATGGCCGCAGAAAATTAAGCCGCCTGTTTATTAAGCAATAACAGAGCGCAGCCAGTGAGGCAGTGGCAGGGAGTAGCCCTTCTT
>JAEUVM010000570.1 GCA_016787125.1 Chitinophagaceae bacterium
CGAGACTCAGCTCCAGTATCATGGGAACGGACAGCAGCAGTATGGCTTTGCGGATGCTGCCTTGTGTATAATCGTATTCCTTTCCCTTCAGTGATTGCCATACAAGGGAAAAGAAATGAGACAATTTATTATTGGTAGTCGTTTGCGACATGATTGACAGATTTTTGAAAATAAGCGTAGAGACAAGGCATGCCTTGTCTCCTTGATAGAAAAACACAATAAAGGGGCAGGCTCTCACCCGTTGTACGGGCTTATAGTGGGGCGAACCTTAGGAGATTTTCATATTCAATGCGTAAAGAAAGGCGAAGATAGGAAACAGGCCTCTAAGAGAACAGATAAAAGAGAATAGAGAAGAGAGAAGAGATAAGCTTGTCATGTGCTGATGGGCGTTCTCTTTTCTGCAAGGGCGCTAAGCCGCAAAGAAATCCTTGCGCCCTGGCGTCTTAGCGGTTAAGCCCATTGAAAAACAATCCTTTACGAAAATCAGCCTCTCAGTTCAACCACCTCCGGGATCAATGAAACAGCCCCTGCCCCCGTTGCAATCAGCCCGGGGATGGTGTTTTGTATGTAAAACATCGGAGCTCGGATGTAAAATAGTCGATGCTTGTATGTAAAAGGGAGAAATTTCTATAAAAAAGATACAATGCTTGTATGTTTCAGATACCTGTGTTGTATGTAAAAGGGAGAAATTTCTATGTAAAACATACAATACTTTTATGTTTTAGATACCTGTGTTGTATATAAAAGGGAGAAATTTCTATCAAAAACATACAATGCTTCTATCTTTTAGATACAAGTATTGTATCTAAAAGATAGAAAATCCGGTATTTTATATCCGGCGACTGACCCTCGTTAGCAGTTTTTCTATGTTTTTGGCCGATCAACAGGCTTGCGGGTGAAAAGAATGCACTGGTTTTAGTTAAAAATCCGGCCTCCGGGGCAGCATGTCGCATCGAAATGGTCCGGTATCCGATCCAGGAGGTGGAAAAGTGCTCAGTTTTTGATCCGGCATCCGGCCTCAGAGAGAGGATGGTTTTGTGTCGGAGATCCGGCATCCGGTATCGGAGACAGAAAGCCGGATGTTGCGGATGGTTGAAACGATCAGCCGGTTCGATAAGATTGTTCCGTGAAAAACGGTTATTGAATTACTGTTTTATCAGCGTAAAACATCCGGCTTTGTGCTGAATGGTATTTCGGCAAACAGTCTTAAATTTAGAATACATAAAACCTTACACTATGTCACTAAACGAATGGCTCGATGAAATGGACCGTATGCTGGTGGTTGTAGAGCAGGAAGAAGCAAAGATGAATCTGCTGGAAGACCGCATCACCAAATATGTAAAGAAGCAGATAGCGGAAATTTATGAAGCCGAGCTGATGACGATGGAAAGCAAGGGCTTCACCAAACTAAACGACCGCATCTGGCGCCATGTAAACAGCATTGTAACCGAAGTGGACGTGATCGTTCACAAAAACCAGATCGGCTATGTACCCAAGTCATGGGATATTCACGATGACAGGCTTTGGTAGAAACTCCGCCGCTACCCTGTTTTTGGTATTGCCCGCCCCGCCGCCACGGCTTATTTTCAGCAGGTAAAAGGAAAAGAAAGAAGATCACCGGGAAATAGTATCCGTGAAAACCGTCTTTCCTTTATCAGTAGATTTGTCACACACCTCCTGAACCAGCCACACCATCCTTGAGCCATGGCCAGTATTAATTTATTTATATCATGTGTAAGTAGTGAGTTTGCTTCTTACAGGGGGGCGTTGAGAAAGTATTTCACGAGGCCCAATATTGAAGTAAAGATCCAGGAGGATTTTTATGACAACGGCGGACCCACACTTGAAAAACTGGATGACTACATTAAAAACTGTGATGCCGTGATCCATATCGCCGGTGATATGACCGGCAGCATGGCCAACGCTCCTTCTGTACAATATATAAAAGATAGCTATCCTGATTTTGGCACCCGTATTAGATCATTGCAGCCGGTATTAGATGGTACTGAGCAACTCAGCTACACCCAATGGGAAGCCTGGCTGGCTGTATATTTTAAGAAACGCCTTTTTATTGTTGTGCCTAATGCCGGCGTAAACCGTGACAGTAAATATGTGTTTGACGCAACACAGGCAGCTCACCAGCAGGCACACCTGGATAAACTGGCCGCAGAAGGATATTATGTGGGAACCAGGTTTGACAGTGAGGCAGATCTCGCTGCCAAACTTCAACACTCTAAGTTGGGTGATGTGATCAACAGCGCCTCACCTACGCACCCCTCCAACCTCCCATACCACACCATCGGTACCCACTTCAAAGGAAGAGAGGCCGATATGGTGGCATTGAAAGATATGTTTGCAAACATCACCGGCCGCTGCAAAGGCATTGCACTCTACGGTCTCGGTGGAATGGGTAAAACAAGACTCGCCGTGGAATATGCACTGAAGCACGCTGAAGATTACAGCGCCCTGCTCTTTGTAACCGCAGCAGAGGCGGGATTGCTGAAGACCAATATCGCAGCTTTAGCAGCAAGCACCATTCTCGACCTGCCCGAGCAGGCAGCGAGTGATGAAGCGGTACGCTTCGCCGCGGTGATGCACTGGTTGAATGCAAACAAAGGCTGGCTGCTGATAATGGACAATGCGGATACGGAGGAAGCCTCGAAAGCAGCAGAACAATTATTTGCCCAATTACAACAGGGCCATGTACTCATTACCGCCCGGTTTGATACATGGAGCCCGCAACTGAAGAAGAAACAACTCGAACTGATCAGCAAAGCAGCAGCGATTGATTTTATACTGGAAACCACGGCAGAAGAAAGGGAGAAAAGAGACGATGATAAAGAAATGGCAGCAGGTATTGCAGATGATCTCGGCTGCCTCGCCCTCGCCTTGGAGCAGGCCCGTGCCTATATTGCCACCAAGGAAATAAGTCTTGCAACATATCGTAAACGATGGGAAGCCAGCCGTGCGGAAGTACTCACCTGGTATGATGAGCAACAGATGCAATACCCCCGCAGTGTGGCCATTACCTGGCAAACATCTTTTGACCAGCTCTCACCAGCCGCTACCACCCTGCTGAACCGGTTGGCCTGGTTGGCGCCTGACCCCATACCGAAAAAACTGCTGGAAGTGGCAATACCGGATACCGAACCCATTGATGCCGTAGCCGCCAGGGAAGAACTGAAGAAATACTCTCTTGCCACCAGCGCCGCAGATAAAAGATCATTTACCGTACACCGGCTGGTGCAAAACATTACCCGTAACCGGATGGAGCCGGTTTTGGTAGAACAAACCTTAACCGAAAGCCTGCGCTGGATAAACGAAGCATTTATCGGTGAGCCAAATGATGTACGAAGCTGGCCAGTGCTGGAGCCCCTCGTGCCGCATGTGATTATACTGTTGGAATCTGTAAAAGATAAAGAAGCAGAGAAAGATTTTACCCGGCTGATGAACCAGGTTGCTTTGTTGTTTGGTACCAAAGCCCAGTATGCAAGAGCAGAACGCATTTGTCAAAGGGCGTTAGAAATAGACGAGCAAAACCTTGGTTCTGAGCATTCACTAATTGCTATACGCTTAAACAACCTGGCTCAATTTCTACAAGCTACCAACAGGTTCGACGAAGCCGAACTTATGATGCGCCGTGCATTGAAAATAGATCAAAAAATTCTTGGCTCCGATCATCCGAGTGTGGCAAGAGATTTAAACAACCTTGCCCGGTTACTCAAAGATACCAACCGCTTAGAAGAAGCTGAACCACTATATAAAATAGCCTTGGCAATAGATGAAAAAAAATTAGGGCCTGATCATCCAAATGTAGCGATTGATTTAAACAACCTTGCCAGATTGCTCCATGACACTAATCGATTGGCAGAGGCCGAACCGCTGATGCGCCGTGCATTAGAAATAGATGAAAAAAACTATGGCTCCAATCATCCAAGTGTTGCCATCCGTTTAAACAACCTAGCCCAATTACTTAAGGATACAAACCGCCTCGTCGAAGCCAAACCACTGATGAGCCGGGTAGTAGAAATATTTGAGAAGCATTATGGTTCCGATCATCCGAATGTGGCGGTCAGCCTAAACAACCTGGCTCAATTGCTCAAGATGACAAACCGGATAGAAGAAGTCGAACCGCTGATGCACAGGGTGCTGGAAATAGATGAGAAAAGTTATGGCCCATATCATACAAGCGTGGCAAGGGATTTAAACAATCTGGCCTTATTACTTCAAGACAGCAACCGGCTCGCCGAAGCCGAACCCTTGATTAAGCGTTCACTTGTCATTTTCCTGAAAAGCTATGGCCCAGAGCACCCGCATACTAAAATCGTGCAGGACAACTACATCTCATTGCTCCAAACAATGGGCAAAACAGAAGAAGAAATCAAAACAATTTTACAGGAAATAATGAGCGGCCAAGGCAGTAGCAAATAATCAATAATTAATAATCAGTAATCCAAACACACACCCCTACCTCACCGCTAAAGAAAGCTCCTTCTCCGCCATCCTATAAATCTTCCGCTCCTTCCGGTGGTACCACCACTTCGGTGCGGTCCGCTTCATCAGTGAATCGATGTTGCGCATACCGAGCAGGTTCCAGGCGCCTTTCAGTTTGCCGCCAAGGGTAGGCTGCAGGGCACGAAGGCTCATGGCAAAGCCACTGTCGAGGTATTCCATGTGGTGCCAATAGCCACTGGGCATAAAGAGGGTGTCGCCGGGTTCAAGTATGAAGTCGAGCCCCTGCGCTAATTTAAGCGCCGGGTATTTTTCATAATCTAATTTGCCTTCTTCGTAATAGTTGGAGAAATCAGCAAGGCTCAATACTTCCCACGGTTTGCGGTATAGTTTATATTGTTCACTGAAAGGAAACATCAGCACCCGCTTGCGGCCGGCAAACTGTGTGTGCAGGATATGCGAGAGGTCGATATCAAAATGCATGTGGGTGATGCTGCCGGCGCCACCGGTAAACAGCATGGGGTATTTTTTTACAAAGCCCTTCATCAGGTGT
>JAEUVM010000431.1 GCA_016787125.1 Chitinophagaceae bacterium
TTCGTGGCGGCCATGCAGAACCAGTTTTTTCATGCTGGAGATATCGTGGATGCGGGCATTCACCTGTTCTGTGGGGAAGGTAACCGGATCTTCGCCGCAAAGACCGAGCATTACAGCCACATCCGTACCGTGGCCTTTGCCTGTTTTGGCCAATGAGCCGTAAAGCAGCACCCGGACCGAGGTGACCTGCTGTAATGTATTTTGCTGAAAAAGCGTTTCCACAAATCGTTGGGCGGCACGCCAGGGGCCCAGGGTATGAGAACTGGATGGCCCGATACCTGGTTTGAAAATATCAAAAACGGAGATGGCTTCGTAAGACAAGGGTTATTGTTTCAAACAAATTTACACTGCTGTTGCCGCAATACCTTCCGGAAGCGGTAATAAATAGAAAAAGAAACCCCCGGCCTTTCGGTGCGGGGGCGTTCAAGCAGAAGCAGATAGTTTCAGCTATTATTGAACATCGTTTAGAGTAATTTCAAAATAAAGGATGGAATTACCGGGTATACCGATCCTTCCTGTACATCCATAAGCCAGTGAGGAAGGAATGATAAGTTTGATAGTTCCGCCTTTTTGAATCAGGGGCAGGCCTATTTGCCAGCCCGGGATCAATGTGCCCAGCACCCATCCTTCAGCGGGGGTGGTGCCGGTGTCAAACTGGTCTCCGTTCATGAATTTGCCTGTATAAGTAACAAATACCTTTGATGAGGTGCTTGGGGTAAAGCCGCTTCCGGGATTCATTACCTGGTAATATATACCGCTGCTGTGAAAGGCCCCGGTGATGCCATTGTTTGTTGCAAACGTCTGGATGGCTGCCTGCTCACTTTCTACAGTCTTATTTCGGCAGGTCTCATCCTTGATACAGGAGGGAGAGCCGGCCAGCATACTTACCACAAGAGAGGCCAATAAAACCTTCTTCATCTGTTGTTTATGGGTTTAATCCGATAATAGACCCCGCCTTTGGGGTTTTCGCTGCAAAAAAAGAGAATTTTTATCAAATATCCTTCCGGGACTTCAGTTCACGATAGCGCTGTTCATTCATCTCCCAACGATGACGGGAGGAAAACACCACCATAAAGACGATTATCAGGATGATGCCCAGTAATACCACCAGGATTCCTGAGGAACTTACATTCAACTGCATGGTGGCCCGTTTATACCAGCCAGACAGGTAGTTGAACACTATTGCCACGGACATGGCTACCCCGAGCGGCAGACCTGCTGCGAATTGCCAGATCAGTCTTTTCTTCCGGTTGCGGTTCTTTTCCCAATAGGTAATGAAATTCTTTTCTTCTTCTGTAAGCATAATTCATGCAAAGTTAAAGCAGTATTCATCGCACCCCTTGCAAGCGCCGGACAAAATAGCTATCTTTCGCATCTAATTTTGTAAGGCTTTGAAATTCGCTTCCTACCTCGCACAGTTCCTCTATGAGCATAAGCGGCTTGACCTTCCCGGTATCGGAAGTTTTATGCTGGATCCCGCAACGACCATCGAAATTGAGAACGCTAAACAAAACCGGCCTGTGCAACTGGAAGGCGTCAGCTTTGAAACCAACAGTTCTGTCAAACAATCCCCTGAACTTATTGAATATATAGCCGGGCAAACCGGTAAGATCAAAGCGCTGGCTGC
>JAEUVM010000437.1 GCA_016787125.1 Chitinophagaceae bacterium
TTTATAGATATCAATATACTGCTGCGCACTGCTGTCCCACGAGTGGTCTATCTCCATCATGTGGCCACGCATCCAGTTGTAAAGGTCTGGTTTATTCTGATACAGGTCAATAGCCCGGCCAACGGAATAGGTGATGTCCCACACGGAAGCCTGGTCGAATCGGATACCGAAGCCCTGCCAGTCGCCCATATCCGTTACTGTATCACGCAGGCCACCGATATTACGTACCATCGGCACCGTTCCGTAGCGGAGGGCATACATCTGGTTCAGACCGCAGGGCTCCACACGGCTGGGCATAAGGAGAAAGTCGGACCCGGCATATATTAAATGACTGAGCGGTTCGCTGTAGCCGATATAAGAATTATAATAGCCGTTAAACTGGTGCTTCATCTGGTCGAGCCGGTCTTCCAGGTTGGGATCACCGGAGCCGAGTACGAGGAAGTTGGCATGACCATGATGCTGGTAGATAGACTGGCTGATGGCTTCGGGCAGCAGGTCGGCGGCCTTCTCTCCCACCAGGCGGCCGATGAAGGAGATCAGCGGTTTGTCGGGGTCGAGGCCAAACTGGCCGGCCAGTTCCTTCTTATTCTTGCGTTTGCCTTTTTCCACCAGTTCCTTGTCATAGTTTTTGATGATCATGGAGTCGGTTACGGGATCCCACACATGGGTATCGATACCGTTCAGCACACCTGCGCTTTTGCCCCGCTCGTATTCAAACAGGTTTTCGAGTCCATTGGCGGTTTCCCGCAATTCATCGAGGTAACTATGACTCACGGTAGTTACTTTCCAGGCACATTTTACGGCGGAGGCGAGCGGGTTGATGGTATTGTCCCAATCCAGCAGGCCCCATTTCCACGAGTCGAAGGGCGGAAGCAGGTAATACTTATCCCAGCCCATCCAGCCCTGGTACTGTGCGTTGTGAATGGTAACCACGGTGGGAATATCAGCCAGTTTCTGGCGAAATTCAAAGCAGTACTTTACCATGAAAGGAATGAGGCCGGTGTGGTGGTCGTGACAGTGGATCACATCGGGGGCGTGCATCCATTTATTCATCCAGTCGCACACAGCCACCTGGAA
>JAEUVM010000493.1 GCA_016787125.1 Chitinophagaceae bacterium
CCAGCCACATGAATATTGTGCGGCGTCATCCAGGTTATATTACTATGATCGGCCACTACCGGCAGTTTTTTCCGTATGTCAATCAGTTGCTGTGTGGCGCTGAATACTCTTTGTTCTGTCGTTCCTTCTTCTTCAATACGCCGGTTCTTTTCCCAGTCTATTACCGGGCGGTGCATCCAGCGGTTGTCATAGCTCTTTCCTTCGTCAAGCAGGTAGCTGTAATCATTTATATAAGCGGCTTCATCACCGTAAAACAACATAGGCAAGCCGCCGATAAAGAAACTATGCGCCTGCATCAGGATGATCTTTTGCACAGCAATATCCACCAGTGCTGAATTATTTTGTCTTATCGCATTTTCCAATCCGCATAGTGAGGCAAGCGAGCCGCTGATCCGTGCATCACCGGTGCGGGGATTGCTGGAAAATAAAGCGCCCTTTGCCGGTGAGCCTGCATATTCGCCGGAATAATACTCTTTCAGAAATTTCCGGTGCTCATACGGATTAAAGCCTGCCTGCTGTATCATATAATCATCATAGCCCAGGCCAATATCATCGTGGCAGCGGGTGTAGGTGATCCACGAGGTGCCGAATGGTTTTTTCAGTAATTCACTTTGCGCTGCCAGCATCACCCTCGTATCACCGGTGGCCAGCATATCCCATTGCAACGCCATATGTGTGGCATTATAAGCAAAATCACATTCCCTTGCCTGGTATTTACCGGTACCGAAATAATTCATGATCTCTTTGGGCGCCACTATCGCTTCACCAAGCAGCGCCATCCCGGGTGAGGCCACTTCCACACATTGCTTTATCAGTCGCAGGATGGTATGTGCCTGCGGAAGATTCTGGCAGGTGGTGCCAAGCTGCTTCCAGATAAAGGCAGGTGCATCTATACGCAATACATCAACACCCATATTGGCATAAAAGAAAATAGTATCCATCATCTCCACCAGCACACGGGGGTTATTGTAGTTCAGGTCCCACTGGTAATTATGAAATACCGTCATCACCCATTTTCTGCATTCTGGTATGTAAGTAAAACTGCCCGGTGCCGTTTCAGGAAAAACTTCAGGCATCGTTTTATCATATTCATCCGGCAGGCTTCTGTCGTTGTAGAAATAATAATAATCCTGGTAGTCTTTATCGCCTTCCTTCGCTTTTCTTGCCCACTCGTGGTGATGCGATGTGTGATTGAGCACTATGTCAAGCATCAGGTACATGTTACGCTTCTGCATTTGCTGCTGAAGCAGCAGCAGATCATCAAGAGTGCCAAAACGTTTATCTACTTTCCGAAAATCAGATACTGCATAGCCTCCGTCGCTTTCGCCGGGTGGACTTTCAAATAGGGGCATCAGATGCAGAAAGTTGACGCCCAGGTTGTCGAAATAGTCAAGTTTGCCCTGCAGGTCTTTAATTGTACCGCAAAAACGATCAACATATAAACTCATCCCGGCAAGTTCATTGCTCAGGAACCAGTTTCCTTTTTCCCTTTTATCTGTATCCCGTTGCTTCAGTGGCGCCGGGCGGTGGGTGTTGGCTGAAATGATCAGTTGTATCAGCCGGTTAAATTCTCTTTCGGCACCGGGGTGATGTTCATACAACTGCATGTACAGATCGAAAATATCTGCCGTGTTAGCCATCAATCTTGTATAAAAAAGATTATCGCTCCCGCTGATATCCATCCCGGCTTCCTGTACGGCTTCGTTTATATGCTGGTGCAAAGCGTAATTGTACATGGCTATTTAAAGATGTCGTTACTCAAATGTTTAAAGGCCTCCATGGCGCCCATATACTCGCAGGTGCGGGCACCGGCTTTGTTGGCATTGGAGATAATGATGCCCCAGTCGGAGACAGGCAATGCCTTTATTTCTGTCATTGACATTGCGGATAACTGGTACAATACCGCTCCTACAAATGCATCACCGGCGCCGGTGGTGTCCACTGCTTTTACGGCAATACTGCCAAACGTATGCAATGAACCATTAAATCCGAGCAGGGTGCCTTCTTTGCCCAGGGTAATGGCAAATACAGCCTGTGGTAATTTTTCCAGGAATACAGACGCCGCATCCTGTACACTCATTTTACCAGTCAGCATCATTGCTTCTTCATCACTTACCTTAAAGAAATGACAGCACTGCAAAAAATTCCAGCTCTGGTCAATAAACGTTTGCTGATCATGACGGAATAATAAATGCCGGTAATTGGGATCAAAGCTTATCAGCAATTCATGTTGTAGCACCTTTTGCAGCAAGCCCTGGTATGCCGCCTGCAACGGACCGGGCAGGAAGCCGGTAGCCGAACCAAAATGAATGACTGAAAATTCGTTGAGGTCTATAGTATCCACTTCTTCGCGGCTTAATTGACCATCAGCACCACGGTTAAAATAGAAGTCCCGCTCGCCGTTTTCCATCAGCGATACAAAAGCAAAGGTGGTGAAATGAGTTTCATCTTTCAGCATCCATTTGGTAGATACACCAAATGATTGCATCACTTCCACCAGGTGCTGACCAAAGGGATCGGCACCGACTTTGGCAGCCAGTTCCACCTCTCCGCCCAATGCAGCGATAGCAGCGGCAACATTGGTGGGAGCACCGCCGGGTTTTTTTAAAAAATTCTCCCCTGCTGATAATGGCTTCCCCTTGTCGGTACAGATCATATCTATCAGCGCTTCACCTATACAAAGTATTTTATTCATACATAACTTGTATTAAAAGATCAATGGCCAATGTTCCGGTCCATTTTCTCCA
>JAEUVM010000528.1 GCA_016787125.1 Chitinophagaceae bacterium
CAGGTAAAAGTGCTGGCCCGCAAAAAAGGTAACGATACCACCTTTACCATGTACAACCGGGTATTTGATCCTGCCATTACCAAAGAAATACGGCTGTATGGATTGCACGATGATGATGTGTTTGAAATAGACCAAAATGCAAACTCCCGGATCAAGATCCGCATCATCGGCGGAAAAGGGCTCGATACTTTTAACCTGAAAGGAAAAACCGAAGCCCTGTTGTATGATCAGAAAGAGGGTGGCAACGTGATCATAAATGCAAAGAGTGCCAAAAACCGTTTTTCCCTGGATGAGCCATCCACCGACAAAAGCATCACCGGCTTTGAATACAACACCACCCGCTTTCCGCAATTATTGTTTGGCTACAATTCTGACGACGGTTTTATGATTGGTGCCGGACTTGCACACCGCACCTATGGTTTTCGCAACCTGCCCTATGCTTCAGATCAGCGGTTGTCGGCCTTGTATGCCCCGGCGCATAAAGCTATCCAGGTAAGATACCGTGGCGAGTTTAACCACGTTACCCGCAAGGCAGACCTGCTGGTAAATGCTGCTTATGCTGCCCCGGCATTAAGAAACTTCTATGGACTTGGCAACAATACAAAACTGGCTGAAGGAAAAAGCCGTGATTTTTACCAAACCCGTTACACCACATTTGAAGCTGAAATATTACTGCGTAAACGTTTTTTTGAAAAGCTGTCGGTAATGGTGGGCCCTTATTATTTTCATTACCAGGCAAACCAGAATGATAACAAAGACAACATCCTGGCCGACAGAAATCTCTCCGGACTTGATCCGCAGCGGGTGTTTAGTACAAAATCCTATTTCGGAGGTAAAGCAGCCATGCGGATAGACAACCGTAATAATGATGTGTTTCCCACGAGAGGAATTTTATGGAATAACGAACTTATTGCTGCTTCCGGACTTGGCAGTGGTGCAAAAAGCTATGCCACATTTACATCTGATATGATGGTATATGCCAGCCTGAGCGACCCTGCCAAAGTGGTGGCCGTACTCAAATTCGGGGGAGGCCGTTTATTCAACCGCAACTATGAGTTTTTCCAGGCCATGAATTTCGGGGCCAATAATGGCCTGATGGGATTCAGTAAAAACAGGTTTGCCGGCACATCCACACTTTATACAGGTATTGAGATGAAGGTGAAGCTGGCCGATTTGAACTCCTATGCATTGCCGGGTGCGCTGGGCATTACCGGCTTTTATAATACCGGCCGGGTTTGGTACGCCGGCGACGGCGGCGGAAGCTGGCACGGAGCCTATGGCTTTGGTATCTATTACTACCCGCTCAACCTGTTTTCTCTTACCGCCAGCGCCGGGTTTATAGATAAGGAGAGATTTTACAGTATTACACTGGGCAAAAGAATCAACCTGACCTTCTGATGCCCTATGGCATGATTCTTCGATAAATACTGCATACTATTTAACCACCAGGCACTACCATGAAGCCCACCGAGATACTGTTGCCCAAAAGATCGGCTGTAAGAAAAAAAGAACTTACCGTCATTCTGCTCATTGCCTTATCCTGGACAGTCATTGACTTTCTGGTTTTCATAGTAAGGATGGCCTCCGATAGTTATGTTCCCAAATATGAAAGCACTAGTGCCGGCTCTGCCAACGCCATCATGCTGAGGGAACTTAATGTGTTCCTTTTCAGCCTGCTTGTTGGTTATTTCCTGGTAACGGTGCTGCGAAACTTTCTCCGGAATACTTCGCCCTGGCTCAACCTGGTGATCAAAACCGTGGTGCTGATAAGTGTTGCTATCCTGATGAATTTCTTTATTTACATCACTTACAGCCTGCTCATCGAACAGCGCCCGGCCTCCGAGGCGTTTCAGCGTTTTATAGAAAGCACGTTCCAGCAAAAGTGGGTGTTGCAAAAAATGCCCGAATGGGTGTTGCTTTTTATCCTCACTTTGCTGGCCCTGGAAATAAATAACAACTACTCACAGGGTGTATTTTTCAATATTATTATTGGCAAATACCTGCAGCCTCGTGAAGAAAAGAGGATCATTATGTTTATTGACCTGAAAAATTCCACCCCCATCGCCGAAAAACTTGGACATAAAGATTATTTCAAATTCATCAGGGATGTGATCTATTGTTTGTCGGCCGGTATTGCACAGCATGAGGGCCGTGTGTACCAGTATGTAGGTGATGAAATTGTGGCCTGGTGGCCATACAGCAAAGCAAATGCACGTAAATGTATCAATGCATTGATAGAAAGCAGGAAAATACTGAATAAGAATGCCGATGTATTTCGCCGGTGGTATGGGGTCATCCCCGAGTATAAGGCAGGCATACATGCCGGTAATGTAACGGTGGGCCAGGTGGGCATTACCAAGAAGGACCTGGTAATGAGCGGAGATACGATCAATACGGCCGCCCGTATCCGCAGTGCCTGCACGGAAATGAACCAGAAATTTATAGTGTCAAAAGAGATGGCTGAATTGCTCGGAATGGAAAATGTGATCACCGAAAATATTGGCGTGGTGGACCTGAAAGGCAAGAGCCAGGGCTTTGAACTCTATGCGTTGAGAATTTAGCCTAACTTCCCTGCAGTAAGCAGG
>JAEUVM010000555.1 GCA_016787125.1 Chitinophagaceae bacterium
TTATCATCAAAACTGAGAATATTGCGGAAGCCCATCACTTCTTCATAGAATTTCACCCACACATTCATCTGGTTCCAGCCTACATTACCCACACAATGATCCACATAAAGCAGGCCTGTCTCGGTTGGATTGTAAGCCGATTTCCATTCCCTGAATCCGGGCATAAAGATGCCGCTGTAATTCTTTCTTTCCACAAACACATGCACGGTATCGCCATAAGTATGTATGCCGCTGAGGATCACTTCACCGTTGTCGTCGTTGAGGACAACGGGTTCCAGGTAAGGCTTGCCGCCACGTTTGGTGGTTTCTTCAAAAGCACTGCGGGCATCCTCCACTTTCAGGGCCAGCACTTTCACCCCGTCACCATGCTTGTGAATATGCTCAGCTATGGGTGTATCTGATTTCAGTGGTGTGGTGAGAACGAAAGTGAGCTTATTCTGGCGTATCACATAGCTCACCCTATCCCGTATGCCCGTTTCCGGACCGGCATAGGCGAGCGACTGGAAGCCGAAAGCTGTTTTATAAAAATGGGCGGCCTGTTTGGCATTGCCTACATAAAATTCCACGTAGTCAGTTCCCTGCAGGGGAAGAAAATCAGTGATGGTTGTTTGCGTTTCTTTAGTTGCTGTTGCTGTACTCATGTTTTAAAAGTTTGTAGTGAAAATGACATACAGGGAAGCAGTGATACTTCCCGCTCAGGTGTACAGGCGGGAATCCATGGCCAATGTCTCCATCAGCAGGGAGAAATGGCACCGGTGGTCGGCAAATAATTTATGGGGATAGTCGGGCTTCACGAGGTAAAGATAGTGAATTGGGGAATTGGCAATTGGGCTACTGGGCAATTGGGAATTGGGTAATTGGGAATGGCGTGTTATTGGTAGTGGCCCTTGGCATTCCGACTTTCCTTCTTTCTGAGTTTCTGACTTTCCGACTTCCCTTCTTTCCGGCTATATATCTTCCCGTCTTTCCAGCTATATGTCTTCCCGTCTTTTCCTATTTTTGACCGCCCTGTATTTTGTATTTATATACCTATATACTTTATATACCTATTTACCTATATACTTATAACTTACAACTTAAAACTTACAACCTATGCAGCGGATCGGCATACTGGGTGGCGGACAATTAGGCAGAATGTTGTTGCAGGCTGCAGCTAATTACCCCGTGGAGACATGGGTATTGGAGAATGACAGCGAATGCCCGGCGGCCCATCTCTGTCATCATTTCATCCGGGGGGATATTAAAGATTTTGATGCCGTGTACCAATTTGGCAAAAACCTGGATGCCATCACCATCGAGATCGAGAATGTGAATGTGGAGGCATTGGAAAAACTGGAAGCCGAAGGAGTGAGAGTTTATCCCAAACCTTCTGTACTGCGCACCATCAAGAATAAAATTTTACAAAAAGAATATTACCGGCAGCACCAGGTGCCTACGGCAGCATTTATCATCACACAGTCACTGGAGGAGCTGAAGGCACAGGAAAGTTTTCTGCCCGCGGTGCACAAAGTGGGAGAAGGTGGATATGACGGAAAGGGTGTTCAGTTGCTGAGATCAAAAGAAGATATTCCCAAA
>JAEUVM010000573.1 GCA_016787125.1 Chitinophagaceae bacterium
GACACGGCAAAGTATGCCGCACCCTCCACCTTCACCACCACTTCGCCTACCGGATTGCCGGTGTTGTTGTCGGTGACAACACCTTGTACCCGGGTATGACTGGTGTACGGTGAACGGATCTTACGCACCACCTTGTACTCAGCCAGGAAGTCAGGATCTGTTTTGCGAAACTTCAGCACCAGCGGCGCCATCTTTTCCTTGTGCAGCAAATTGTTTTCTCTCGCCAGTTCGCTCAGCTTTTCCTTTGCCGCATTGTGTGAGGCCGTTACCTGCTTGGGTGCCGCCGTGGCATCCACCAGGCCGCCGATCTGCGCTTCAAATTCATTCACATCGGTAACGCTTACATTATAAACAGCTAATGCGGCCAGGTTCAGCTTCATCTCCTGCAGCACAAGGTGTGAATAGTTGATAAGCTTGCCCGCTCCCATCGCTCTCAGCAAGGACGGCCCCACACCTATCTTCTTTTTCAATTCGTGCAGCTTCTTATCCGCAGCGTATGATTTTAATATACCACCGTAAATTCCTGCCTGTGCGGCGAGCTCCAGCCTTGTTATCTTCTTATTATCTGTTACACCTTCCTTGTTGCCGGCCAGCAGCGCCATACCGTCTTCCATCTTCTGTACATTTACTTTCAATTCTTCCACTAATGTTTCCAATGCAGGTATTTTGCTGATCGTAGCAGCGTATTTAGCAAGCGTAAGCAGCACAGCATAGTTCATATCCAGCCGTGCCTGTATTCTCTTTTTCATAAAGTATAATTTATAATTTTAAAAAAAGTCTTCACGTAATAGTAATAATACGGACCGTTGCCTGTAGTGTACGGGTACGGTCATCTGATTAATTAATAAGTGCGGGTGGTGCATGGGCAAGAGGCCATAGCACAACCGGCACGGCAAGAGCCGGGCATTGTAGTGTCATAGACATTATTTTCAGAGATACAGCGCATTGCGCCATATACAGGCATACGCCACCTGTCGCGGTTAATAATTAATCCGGAAGATGTATAGGAAGGAAGAAGTCGTAAGACTATAAATGTACTGCATATTATAATACCACAAACAAAAGTGACAGTTCTTTTCAAAATATTTTTTCATTTGAAGTTTTGATATCCTGTTTCGCAGCATTGCGAAGGTGTGGCACAGAGTGTCCACGTTGTGTTGAACA
>JAEUVM010000577.1 GCA_016787125.1 Chitinophagaceae bacterium
TGTATGGGCACGCCGCTTTGCCGGATATAAACGTGCAGGATTGCTGACAACAGATGAGGAACGTTTTGAAAAACTCCTTTCCAACCTGCAGCACCCGGTACAGATCATCTGGGCTGGTAAACCTTACCCTGTTGACCATCCAGCTATCAGCGAATTCAACCAGCTTGTTCACCTGAGTAAGCGCTACAAGAATGTGGCCGTGCTGATCGGGTATGAACTGGGACTTTCCAAACGCCTCAAACAAGCAGCCGACTGCTGGCTCAACAATCCCCGTGTGCCCCGAGAGGCTTCGGGTACCAGTGGTATGACGGCTGCCATGAGCGGCGCTGTTAACTTCTCCACTGATGATGGATGGATACCTGAATTTATCAATCACGGTCACAATGGATTTGTGGTGCCGAAAGCTGACTATGCCGGCATGGCCACACATGAGCAGGACCAGTATGACCTGAACAAACTGTACGAGATACTGGAGGATGAAATACTACCATTGTATTATACTAATTATAATACCTGGCGCCAGGTAATGAAGAACGGCATGCAGGATGTACGATTCCAGTTCGATAGTAACAGGATGGCGCATGAGTATTATGATTTGTTGTATAAATGAGAAGATAATAGATAACAGTGAATAGATAATAGTTGAGTTAAACGATTTTTGGCTAGTGCAGGGGCTGTTGCTCCTGCATTTTTTTATATTATCTTCCGGGAAAGGTATTTTTTATGACGGAAGAAACAGGGTTATTTCATATACGGTTTACGGAAAAGGGTAAGCAGGTGGTGAAGCGGATGGCTAATCTGGGCCTGCTCATTATGGGGCTGGTTGCATTTACCCAACTTGGCAGCATCTACCTTCAAATAAAATACATAATTAGACTGACGGACCAGCATGTTTCTGGCCCCTTTGAACTGCCATTTTATTTCCGCATCACTCCCTGGATAAATCTGTTCACAAGTATCCTGGTGCTTGTTTCGAATTTCTATTATGCAAAATTTCCCCGGCAATTGAACAGGTGTCTTGAGCGTAATGATGAGGACGGCGCTAACCAGGCTTTTCAAACCTTACTGAAAGGAATGTTCATATTCCTGGTGATACTCATTCTTGATACGGCAGAACTCCTGTTATACCGGGTTGTGAGATAGGCAGTATTGTTAAAAACCGTTCTGCAATAATTCGTACCTTTAAGAAAACCCCTGCCATGAAATATGTTTTCTTCCTATTTCTTTTAGCGGGAATAGCTGTTGAGTTGCCGGCACAAACTAACTCAGTGGCTGCCGGTGCTGCCCGTTCGCCCACCACGCTGCGCAACGTATTGCAGGATATGATCATCAAGCCGCGGCCTCATGCCGGTATCAGCGGGTCGCCATTTCTGAATGATAACTGGCTGCTCGCATCTGTGGTATTTGCCGACGGCAGAAAGGCCGACAGTGTGCTGATCAAGCTCAACGCTTATGAAAACAAACTGCACTTTATTGATGACAACGGGGAAGAACTGCAGGCCACCCTCCGGGTTAAGCATGTGAAGATATTGGATGCCAACCCCTCGTGGAACGGGTTGGAATACCGCTGTGGCTTTAGCGGCGACCCCGATGCCTTTTACCAGGTATTACAGGATGGCGACGGTATGCAACTGCTGAAAAAAGTAATGCTGAAAGTATGGCAGGCAAGGGCGATGGGTGAAGAAGATAAACGTTCTTTTGAATACGAAGAGGAGTATTTCCTGGCTATTGGCACGGCTACAGTCAGTTCATTGTACAAGCCCGGCAAAAAATGTGAACTTCCTGCTGAAGCCCTGGGTGATAAGAAAGATGCGGTTGAAAAATATATCTCTGCCAATGGCATACGGGGTACCAAAACAGACGACCTGAAGAAACTGGTGACCTACTTCAACTCTCTTTGATTGCCGGCCATATAATACGTTTTACTGACTGATGAATTGCTGTGCCACTGCCTCCATTGTGGCGGCGCCGGGATAGAAGCCTGCCAGTTTTTTTATCACACCTTCCACCAATGCATCGGGGCAGGAGGCGCCGCTGGTGATCAATACCCTTACAGGCTGATGAGATGGAAGCCAGTGGCTGGTGGTTATTTCCTGCCTGGTATGAAAATTATAATGCACTATCTCAGCACCTGAGATGATCTTCGATTCATTGTTGATAAAATAAGTGGGCAGTTTCTCTTCACATAATTCCACGAGGTGTGAAGTGTTGGATGAATTATACCCGCCCACCACCATGGCGAGGTCGGCCTCCTGTTCCAGCATACCGCTTACAGCCGACTGATTATCGTTGGTGGCGTAGCAAAGTGTATCACGGGTATCTGCAAAGCTGTCGCCGGAATTATATTTACCGGTTATTATTTTTTTAAGGTACTCCGCTATCGCCTGTGTGTCGCTTGCCAGCATGGTGGTTTGATTTACCACACCTATGCGCTGCAGGTCTTTTCCGGGATCAAAGCCGGTGCTGTACTGGTTTGCAAATTCTTCATAGAAGCCTGTTGTGGCTTTTTCCCCACTGATATATTTGCCCAGTTCGATGGCTTCGGCCATATCTTTTACCACAACAGCGGGCCCGTTGGCTGCTGCATGGGAAAAAGTAGCCCTGGTTTCTTCGTGGTTGGGTTTGCCGTGAATTACGATGGTATAATTCTTTTTTGCGATCACCTCACTCCGGTTCCATACTTTTTCCACAAAGGGGCAGGTGGTGTCGTATTTTTCCACGGGG
>JAEUVM010000585.1 GCA_016787125.1 Chitinophagaceae bacterium
CGTATGGCTGATCACCTTCAGCAATCCGCTGTATGCCACCCGGCGTTCGGCATCAAACCAGCGGAATATTTTTTCCATGCTTTCGGCCAGTTTGCGAAGCTGTAAAAAATCTTCACCGCCCAGCACAGCGCCGGGTATGGCAAGGAGTTTTAATTCACGGGCCAGGTTCAGGGCATGATCGTTGGGGAAATAGATACCATTTGCCAGCAACTGGCGGTATTCATGACTTTGGCGTAAATCCGTTTCGACAAACTCTTTACGTGTATGTATCCGGAGTTCATTGCTTTTGGTACGGGCATGGTCGGTCTGGCAATAGTTGGCCAGGAGTTCCCTGATCTTGTTGAACTCGAGTTGAATGATAGCCGATTCGGGGTATAGTTTCATAAAAAACCTGCTGTACGCAATAATGAGGCGCAAAGGTAAAGGAGTATTCAGGGTTAAATGAAGAATTAATAATTAAGCCCGTATTCCTATAAAGGGGCGGCTGAAAGAATGACTGTGATACATCTTATTTGGTCAACTATTCGTAACTAATACTGTTATTACCGGTTGTTAATAGTATTGAAAAAACCGGCAACTGTCATGCAACTTACAAAATCGGCTGCTCCAATGCGGCTAAATTGCACGAAATTTATGCGTCCGCTCAATAAACAGGTATTTATGAAATCAGTTTTTGCTATTGCATTTGCAGGTCTCAGCGCATTGCTGTCCTGTGCACAACAATCAACCCGGCAACACAACACAACAGTTACTATGGATACAAAAGACACATTACCCAAGAACAACCCCACCCTGACGGCGACCGAGCTTGCCACTTTTGCCAATGGCTGCTTCTGGTGCACCGAAGCGGTATTTGAAGAGCTGGACGGGGTGATCAGCGCTACCTCCGGCTATAGCGGGGGGCAAACAGAAAATCCCAATTACAAAGAAGTAAGCAATGGCAATACCGGCCATGCCGAATGCCTGCAGATCGTGTACGACCCTGCCAAAATAAGCTTTGATGAACTGCTGGAAGTATTCTGGCAAACACATGACCCCACCACGCTGAACCGCCAGGGAGCCGATGTGGGCACACAGTACCGCAGTGCCATCTTTTACCATAATGATGAGCAGCGGGAAAAAGCTGAAAAGTATAAGGCAGCGCTTGACAGCAGTGGTGCATTTCCCAACCGCATTGTGACGGAGATAACTGCTTTCAGTAAGTTTTATCCGGCAGAGGATTATCACCAGCAGTATTTTGAACTGAATGGAAACTCCAACCCTTATTGCCGTATTGTGATACAGCCCAAGCTGGATAAATTCCGCAAAGTGTTTAAGGAGAAGCTAAAAAAGCAATAAAAAGAAGAATGCAGGCCGGTATTACCACATAACCTGTTATGTTTGTATCATTAAACAGTGTGGTATGGGAATATTTTTATCAAAAAGATCCCTGGTAATACTGGCCATTTCCTTCCTTATCAGTGCATCCCTGTTCTCACAGGACCGCAAGCCCACACCCTATTATCCCGAACGATACCAGCTCGTGTTGCCCGACGAATGGATGAAGCGACCCAAAGTGCTGAAGGCGATCAATGAGATACTTCCCCAAACGATCGGCGAATTGAAAGACCGTGATTTTTGCACCCAATGCAAAGCGGGATATAAGGTAACTCTCTAT
>JAEUVM010000598.1 GCA_016787125.1 Chitinophagaceae bacterium
AGACTGGCCCAGATATTATCAAAATTGCGGAAAGGCGAATGACTGCGGCGTTTGCTCCGGTCGTCATCCATCAGCAATGCACTGAAGCCGATATCGCAACGGATATACGGTTCTATCACCGCAGCATTGCGGTAGCGCACCGCCCCGGGAATATTGTAAGGCATATTACTGCCATAAAGCAAATTGAGGTAAACCTTAAAGTTTTTGTTGGTAGGAAGGTAGTCGGAAAAATACATACCGAATGTAAGACGCCTGTCATTGGGCCGGCGAAGCCATCCCACATCAAAGCGAACACTGTCTGCCACCACTTGGTCATCACTTTGTGCAGTAATGAATTCACCTGCGGCATTCTTATAGCGATAATAATGATCGCCGGCAATATCTTCAGCCGTTTTCATAAAGCCCACACTGATCCAGCTTTCGGCATCAGGTACCAGTTCACCATGCAGCCGCATTTCCACACCAGCGGCATAGGCTTTGGCAATGTTTTCACCAAAATAACGAAGGCGCACATTGTCCACATCATACGGCACCACGTTGGTCATGTTTTTATAATAGGCTTCAGCCGTCCAGCGCATGGGCCGTCCGCCGATACCGATAAAGTTGTAGTCGAACCCGGCCACTCCTTGCCAGCTTTTTTGTGCTTTCAGGTTTGTATTGACAGTACCATTATATCTTCTCAGTTCCCGGTAGAAGGGAGGCTGATGATAGGCGCCTGCGGCAATGCGGAATACAATGTCTTTTTTCCAGCGGGGCTTCCAGCTGGCGCCGATGCGGGGCGAAATCAGCATTTCCTGGTTGAGTGAATTGTAGTTGAAACGAACACCTGCCGTCAGCGTGGTGGAGTGGGTGGAATCGCTGCCCAGCAGTATATTATCCTGCAGGTAACCGGAGAATTTATTTACATCAATTGTGGCAGTTGATTTTACCGAGCGGCTCAGTTGCAGCATATTGGGCTGATAGGGTAGGGAGTAGCCGGCCGAGTCCTGGAATTCCCATTCATTCAGCCTGTCGTCAATAGCTGTTTTGTCAAAGCCAACGCCCCATTGCAGCGCATGTTTGCCCATATCATAAAAACCTTTGTGCGATACATTCCAGTTCTGAATGTTCAGTTGATTGCGGGCCCAGGTTTGATACACACCTGCACCGAGCGGGTTCACAATAAGTCCGAAGGTGGGATTGCGCCGGTCAAAATCCCTTTCACCAAAAAGGTAAGCACCGGTGATATCTATATTTTCAGCTTCATCATTTTCAAATCTTGACACCATCCATTTCAACCGCAGTTTTTTATTCACCTGGTTGATGAGGGAGAGACCGAGCATATTGGTCTGGTATTGATCTTTCTCCCGGCCTTCAAAAAATATATCCACTCCGATGGTGGCACTGAATATGGGTGAGAAAACGGAAGTGGTCAACTGGCTTTCCTGTGGCACCAGGGTGAATTTCGTTTGCGAAATATTGCTCAGCAGTTCGGCGCTCCATTTAGGACTGAGTTGGTAACTGAGCAACGCTTGGAAGTCGGCAGAAGAGGGTACATAATTACCTTTTGTTTCCTGGCTGCTGAGCAGGTTCCTGTTCGAGCGGTTGCGGATACCCATCAGGTAGGTGAATTTATTATTGCGGCTGGCGCCTTCCACCTGCAAGCCCTGCTCCAATATGCCGATATATGCCGAGCCACCGAAGCGCTTTGGTTTCTTGTACTGGATGTCGAGCACACTGCTCAGTTTGTCGCCGTATTTGGCCTGGAAGCCGCCATTATAAAAACTTATGTTCCGCACCATTTCCGGGTTGATAAAACTGAGCCCTTCCTGCTGGCCGCTGCGTACCAGGTAGGGACGAAACACTTCAAAGTCGTTTACATAGATCAGGTTTTCATCATAGCTGCCACCGCGGACGGAATATTGAGAAGTAAGTTCATTGTTGGAGCCAACAAATATTTTTATAAGGCTTTCCACACCAGTAACGGCAGAGGGAAGGTTGATGATGGATTTTGGATTTGGACGGATAAGCCCGGCCTCCCGCCGGTCACGCTGATCGCTGACCACCACTTCCTGCAGCAGCTTTTCGCCTTTCTCCATCCGGATGGTGATGGTTTCCTCTTCTCCTTCACTGAGTAAAAAATTCTTTTGTGTGGTATTACGGCCTGCGTAGCTGAATACGATGGCAAAGGCCTTATCGGCAGCCACTTTGATGCGGAAATAACCAGAATCATTGGTGGTGATTCCTTTCGACTGGCCGAGGATGACCACCGATACCCTTGACAGCGGGTTTTCATTTTCATCCACCACCTTACCGGAAACCCAGGCTGATTTTTTTTGGGCAAAAACGGCCGCAACGGGTAGCAATAAAAGGATCAGCAGCAGATTCAGTTGGCGGTTCATGCGATAGCATCCGAATTTGGCAACAATATAAATCAAATAAATCAGTTCAGGCAGGTGTTGGCAATAAAGGAACCTTACTTTTTCAGGTAAATTGTATTTGGAAACTGGATGGTGCTGACGAGGTTACCATCAACCCGGCAACTGTTCATCGGATTGATGCAGCCCGTCTTATCGCTGAAACCAGATTTCTTGTATGTGCTGATCACCTCGGTAAGTTCGGTAATGTGGAATTGTCTGCCGGGGCCGGGGAAATAAAGCTGGTAGTCGTATTTACTCTGCATGATAAGGTTGATCGAATAGCTGACAGGGATCAGTGTATCGCCAAACCGGTCGAACCGGGTCGAATTATACGATGTAAATGAATCGATCACCTCAGCACTGTTTTTCTTCAGCCTGCGCAGAATAAGGCTATCGCTATCCGCATCACTGAAGCCGATAAGTCGGAAGCGAAGTTCGGCTTGTTCGCAAGGAGTTTCACCACAACCGACAAGAAGGGTAATGAACACAAGGAAGTAAATACACTGTCGCATTCTTTGTAAACGTTAGCCGCAGCGTTTAAGTTGCGCTATCGTGCCTATCGGATCGGCTGATTTAAATACAGTATTACCTGCCACCAGCACATCAGCACCGGCGGCGAGGATTGACGGCGCATTTTCCACCGTTACGCCGCCATCAATCTCGATATGCACCTGCAGTCCTTTTTCATCAATCATTTTGCGGAGCTGTTTTATTTTTTCCAGGGTAAAAGGAATGAATTTCTGCCCGCCAAAGCCCGGGTTCACACTCATCAGGCATACCAGGTCTATATCATGCAGTATATCACTGAGGGCTGAAACAGGTGTGTGGGGGTTGATGGCCACACCCGGCCGCATACCGAGCGAACGGATCTGCTGAATGTTGCGGTGCAGGTGTGTACAGGCTTCTATGTGTACGGTAAGGATGTCGGCGCCGGCATTCTTAAACTGTTCTGCATACTTTTCCGGTTCCAGTATCATCAGGTGCACATCAAAAGTTTTCGTACTGGCTTTGCGCATGAATTCAATCACCATGGGGCCAAAACTGATATTGGGAACAAAGCGGCCATCCATCACATCCAGGTGATACCAGTCGGCCTCACTTTCGTTCAGCATGGTGCATTCGGACTGGAGGTTGAGAAAGTCGGCAGCAAGAAGTGAAGGTGCGATGATTGGCATAGTGGTGATTTGCGTTGCAAGTTAGTCAGGGCAGTTATTTTTCATTAATAATTTTTTCAGCCGCCTGCTTGGCTTCGGCAAAAGTCTTATCCAGTTCCCAGGCACGCAGGTAATTCAGCCTGGCTTCCGCTTTATTGCCCAGGGCTTCCTGGCATCGGGCTATCCAGTAAAAGTTATTGGCATTGTCGGCCTTTACGTTCAGCGACAGGTTGAGTACGTTCAGTGCTTCATTGTATTTTTTCATTTCATACAACAGGCTGCCTTTTTCTGTATAGGCATCAATAAAATTATACTCCGTTTTAATGGCTTCATCGAATTGGGCCAGCGCTTTCGCATTTTCACCTGTATTGGCGTAGTAAATGCCTTTATAATAATAAGGATAGGCGTGTGCCTCGGCCGAATCAGCTTTTATCAGCGAGTCGCATAAGGCCAGCACTTTCGGGTTTTTGGTTTCGGCGAGCTGCAGGGCCAGCTGATAGTTCAGTTCCACATCAAAAGGGGTAAGGGCATAGGCGTTTTGCAGTATGGCGGTAGCCTCGTTGTTCTTTCCTTTTTTGATAAAAAGGTCAGCTTTCATCTTCATTACATCCACCTGCTTTGGATGTTGCTGTAAAATAGTTTCACAAATAGCCAGTGCTTCATCGGTTTTTTGCAGCTGGTCGTAGGCATGGGCCAGGTTCAGTTGCAACAAGAGGCTGTTGGGTAATAATTTCACTGCGTCATTCAGAAACAATACAGCAGAATCAGGTTTTTTCTCCAGCAACAGGGTGCTTACGCCCAGGGCATATTCCTCATTCTTTTTCAGCGACCAGGCTTTTTCAAAATCAAGCAGGGCCGGTTCGGGAAAATTATTACTGTTCAGCAATACAGCCCTGCGGAAATAGAGGTCATCGTTTTGTGGTTCCAGACGGATACTATCAGTTAGTGATTTGAAGGGTGAATGCTCCAGAATTTCATCATAAGGTGAAGCAGATGAATCATTGTCATTGCAGGCACTGAGCAATATCAGTACAGCGGAAAAGACGAAAAGTATATTTGCTGCTTTATTCATGAAGCAAAACTAACAGATTTTCCAGGCAGAGGTATGACAATCGGCTGACAATAGCACTGTTGCATGAAAATACCTTTGCCGCCTGAAAGCACCCTGCGGTGCTAAAACGAACAAATATGAAAAAACTTGTCTTTCTGCTCCTGGTATCTTCTCCTGTATTTTTTTCCTGCAGCAATAGTTCCCGCATCAGCGATAGCGGCAATGCTGCGGCCGATACGCTCAGGTACCCGGAAGAAACGCACCTGAAAAATATACGGCAGCTTACTTTCGGTGGCGATAATGCTGAAGCCTATTGGAGCTATGATGGCAAGTACCTCGTTTTCCAGCGCACCAGTTTGAAAGATGGTATTCCCTGCGACCAGATCTATATGGGCAAAGTGCCGGTAAAAAGGGGAGAAGCATTTAACTACAAACTTATCAGCACTGGTACCGGCCGCACCACCTGTCCTTTCTTTACCAAAGATGGTAAACATATCATTTATGCTTCCACACACCTGGGCGGAAAGGAATGCCCTCCCACACCCGACCGGGCAAAATATGGCAACAAATATATATGGCCACTTTACGACAGCTACGATATATTCATGGCCGACCTGGATGGTAAAATCGTAAAGCAACTGACCACCAGTAAAGGATACGATGCAGAAGCCACCCTTTCACCCGACGGGAAAAAAATGCTGTACACCAGTGACAAGGATGGCGATATCGACCTCTACATTATGGACCTGGAATCAGGATCAGAAAAAAGGGTGACCAACATGATGGGTTATGATGGCGGCGCCTGGTTCAGTCCTGATGGTACCAAACTCATCTGGCGTGCATCACGGCCTAAGACCGAATCCGAAATAACCGAGTATAAAAGTCTGCTGGCAGAAAACCTGGTAGCTCCCACCAATATGGAGGTGTGGGTGGCCAATGCCGATGGCAGCAATGCACACCAGGTAACCACGTATGGGCAGGCCAACTGGGCACCAGCCTTTATGCCCGACAGCAAGCGTATCATCTTTGCTTCCAACCATGAGTATAAGAGAGGCTTTCCGTTCAATCTTTATACGATCAATGAAGATGGCACCAACCTCCAAAAGATAAGCCGTGATAAGGGCTTTGATGCTTTCCCGATGTTTTCACCTGATGGCAAGCGTATCGTTTTCTGCAGCAACCGTAATAATGGCGGCACCCGTGATACCAATGTTTTTATAGCAGACTGGGAAGAATGAGCAGGCAGATAAAGGATAATGGGTAATGGTTCATGGCGGATAGTTCATGGTTCATTGCAATTTGCGAACATTGATCATATGCCAGTGGTTTAGGGATGTCTGCAAGGCAAAGGCCTGATATCTCAGAATTTCCCATTCACAATTCTCCATTCACAATTCCCAATTCCCGATAATATTTGACGTTGCGGCGGGCCTATCGTAGCTTTGACCACCACAAAATCAACTGCGATGGAAAAAGGAATGCTTCACTTACACAATTTTCTCCGCTGGGTAATACTCATCCTGCTGGTGGTAGCCATTTACCAGGCGTTTACCAAAAAGGAAGGGCTGAAGAAATCAGGTTTATGGCTGATGATCGCCTCGCATGTGATGCTGGTGATCGGTATTTACCAACTGGTATGGGGCCGCTTTGGTATCAGCAAAGGATTGCCACAGGGTGTGGAACTGATGAAGGATTCTTTTTACCGCTTTTTCTGGGTGGAGCATCCGGCACTCATGGTGCTGGCCATAGCCGTGATTACCGTAGCCAGGGGTAAAGCCAAAGTGCTTAATTATAAAGCAGCTTCATGGCTCCTGCTGGTGGCATTGATCTTTTTACTGGTAGCCATACCGTGGCCGTTCAGGGCTGTGGGTGAAGGCCGGGCCTGGTTTCCTGGTATGTAACAGTTAAAAGGCTATCTCATTTATCATTCAACACAGAGAAGCAGCGTGACAGAGAATCATGGAGTAATGATTTAGAAACTTCTTCTCTCTGTGTAACTCAAATCCTCAGTTGCTCTGTGTTGGAAACTTTTCTTCGGGACAACCTCTTTCACTATTGCGAAGTTTTAGGTTTGTCCTGCCGGTAAAATATTTTGCCCACTATCTTCCATCCCTCTTTTGTCTTCAGCAGGCTCATAATGTCATGAAAAAAGAAGGTCGGGTATTCAATGGTCAGCTTGGCCACAGCGGCATTGCCATACACTTCCACACTTTCTATTTTGGTGGTGCGATCTGTCTTCTTACCGGTGTTAGGCATCCGGGCCATGAAATCTTTTAACGACACCACGATCACAGTATCCCTGCGCATATACTGCATCTGCCCGCCGGGAAAGAAGGCTTTGGAGAACATCACACTATCGCCATTGGTGCCGCCATCGAGGTAGTAATTGCAAACGGTGCGGATGGCTGCTTTTTCTTCTTCCAGGGTTTGGCCGAAAGAAAGCTGAGAAAAAAACAAACCTGCCGCTAAAAGAAAGAAGTTTATTCTCATGGTATTTTTTTTGAAAGATACTTTGCAGGAACAGAAGCCGTACGCTATTTTATTTGAACGGTCATTCCTTTTTGATATACTCGTTGAAGGAGAGTTTGTTTCCGAATGGGTCCTGAACGGTCATTTCAAGACATCCATAGAATGTTTCCTGAATGGAGGGCCGGTAATATTTGTAAGGACGGCTTTGCAGTTCTGCATGAAACTCCGTCAATTGGTCACACATAATAAACACCCGAACGCCGGGTACACTGTCGCCATGGTGTTCGCTCAGGTGCAGTTCAATAGTATCTCTTTTGATTCCGATATAATAAGGCGCATCGGGCTCAAACTGGTGTTCGAAAGTAATGGAAAAGCCAAGCCAGTTGATATAAAATTCTTTGGCTTTCTCCACATCAAATATGCGGAGGATGGGTATGTTTTGCAGCAGCATGATTAAAGATATTGATTCCCGAAAGTGACCAGGTAAAAAATGCTATCGTTTCCCCAATTCAATCACTTCGCAGTCTTTCATATTACTGCCGTCGATCACCATCCGCACCAGAGTTCTCACTTTATGCCAGCCCTGTTTGCCGGCAGCACCGGGGTTAATATGAAGGCAATTGATTGTATTGTCAAATATTACTTTGAGAATATGCGAGTGGCCGCTGATGAAAAGTTGTGGCTCATGCAGGGCCAGTTCTTTCCTTGTTTCAGGATTGTAGCGGGGAGGAGCGCCACCAATATGACGCATCATTACTTTTATCCCTTCACACTGAAACAGGAGTTGCTCAGGGTAAGCACTTAGTGTTTGCCGGTCATCAATATTTCCATAAACACCTTTCAGTGGTTTGAACGTCTGCAGTCTCTCGGCAACGCCCGGGCCAAAATCGCCGGCATGCCATATCTCATCGCACTTTTCAAAGTGGCGGAAGACGGCCTCATCAAGATAGCCATGTGTATCAGATAGTATTCCCACATTAATCATACAAGCGCTTGTTAATTGGTACAAATACTGTGCATAATAATGTGCAAATAAAAACACTCTCTGGCAAACGGCCTCCGCATTTTAATGTTGTAACTTAAAAGAGTTAACCTATTTATCAACTCCAAAACCAGTAGTTATGATCAACAAGTATTTATTGAAGTTTCTTTCAGGTGCCTGTTTGGTTATTGGCTCAACAGGTATGGCAAGGGCGGGTTGCGATTGCAATCATCCGCCACCCGCAGGATTCCCCGGCGGAGGTATGAGTTCTGTTTGCGGTTTGCAAACGGCCAATGTGCAACTCATGGGTTCTTCGACGGTATGTTATTCCGGTACTGCGTCCTGCAGTACAGGCCCGGTAAGCGAGTACAGCATCAGCTTCAGCACACCGGTGCGGGCTTTCTGGATCGAGTTTCCAGGTGGTTTTATTTTATCACGTACGGTAAATGGTGTGCCTTCCACGTATGATCCCTGCACACACCCGCAGTTTACAGACCAGGTGAACCTTACCGCAAACTCCAACAACATCACCTCCGTTACCCTGCAGATACGATGGCCCACAACCGGCCCGAATAAGATCGAGGTGTACGGATACGTCAGAACGAATAATGCAGAGTCAGGTCTTCCGGATGCAATTGTAAGCTACGGATGTAATGAAACAACGTTTACCTGGCTTACTGCGCCAGCCATGCCGGCCAGTATATTTTTATCTTCCCCCAAATGTTATCCGAGAGGCTGGCTGCTGGGTAACCAGGCTTCACCCGGTGCCACCAGCTATACATGGAGTGGCGCCGTATCCGGAACATTTTATTCAGTAGTGGGGCCTTTTATCAGCGACAGCTATTCACCGGCTTATGTTTGTGTATTTGCCAGTAATGCCTGCGGTTCATCAGCACCCCGTTGCTCAACAATTACGATACCCAGGGTATCCTGGTGCGGAGGCTATCGGGGTGTGTCTGATCCGGGTGAAGAAGATGCAGTTGATAAAAACCCGTTGCTGACGAAAGACGTGAATGTGTTTCCCAATCCGGCCACAGACCAGGTGACTGTGTACCTGAAAGGAGAGGGTACCTTCACCGTTGACATTACTAATTTGACAGGGCGATCTGAACGAACGGTGCAGGTAACCGGCAACCAGCGCCATAATATCGATGTGAGCCGTTTTGCCCCCGGACTTTATCTCTTTACAATAAGAAAAGATGGATTGGTGATTGACAGACGAAAGATTACAGTGCTTTGATGAAATGCTAATCAAGGCATAAGGAGGCTGTCTTTAAAAGCTATTTCAACACAGGGCAACTGAGGATTTGAGTTACACAGGGATGAACATCCTGCAAATCAAAACGCTGTGTATCTCTGTTACCCTGTATCTCCGTGTTGAATTGCTTTTAAAGACAGCCTCTTTTGTATTTATAAAAGGTGTAAGTTTGATTAATCAATCCGGTAGTAATGCCTTTTCACCGAAACTTCACATACTACATTGACAAGCGCAAGTGGAAATATATTTTCCTGCTGGCCACCCTCGAACTCTCTCGGCGCTGAAGCAGGTAACCTTTAGCACCAGCCTGTGTATATAAACGGTAAGGAAACGCTGAAAACCGGGAACTTTCATTTCCACACCTGTCCCGGCCATCCGGGGTTTTCATATTTTCACATTTTCTCATTTTCAAATTATCTCCATGCCTCATTATTATAAACTCGGCTCCATTCCGCACAAACGGCATACGCAATTCCGCAAGCCGGATGGTTCATTGTACAGTGAACAATTGTTCAGCACCGAAGGCTTCAGCGATGATTATGCATTGCTTTACCATTGTCACCCGCCCACACAGATCATCAGGGCAGAAGCGCAGGTGGATGTAAGTCCGCAGGTGGCCGAAGAAAAGATGCTCAGTCACCGCTGCTTTGAAGGGTTTCATATCAAACCCGGCGGCGATTACCTCCAAAGCCGCGTCCCGGTATTGGTAAACAGTGATTGCCATATTGTACTGGCAGTCCCGCAAAGCGGCACGGGTGATTATTATTATAAAAATGCCGATGCCGACGAAATGATCTTTGTACACGAAGGCAGTGGCGTGGTAAAAACGCAATACGGACAGCTTCCGTTCAGCTACGGTGATTATATCGTGCTGCCAAGAGGCTCCATCTATCAGATTGAATTTGCCGGAGAGAATAACCGCCTTTTTATTGTTGAATCATTTTCACCCCTCCGTTTTCCCAAGCGCTACATGAGCCGCTTCGGGCAGCTGATGGAACATTCGCCTTACTGTGAAAGAGATATCCGCCCGCCGCAGGATCTGCAGACCTTTGATGAGAAAGGCGATTACCTCATTAAAGCTAAAAAGAAGGGCATGCTATACGGACTTCACTATGGCACCCATCCCTTTGATGTGATCGGCTGGGATGGCTGCTGCTATCCCTATATTTTCTCCATCCACGATTTTGAACCCATCACCGGAAGGGTGCACATGCCGCCGCCCATTCACCAGACATTTGAGACCAATTCCTTTGTGGTATGTTCGTTTGTACCCCGCCTGTACGATTATCATCCGCAGGCAATACCGGCACCGTACAATCACAGTAATATCGACAGCGATGAAGTGCTCTATTATGTGGATGGTGACTTTATGAGCCGTAAGCATGTGACCAGGGGAATGATAACGTTGCATCCGGCCGGCATACCACACGGGCCGCATCCCGGAGCGGTGGAGAAAAGCATCGGGGCAAAGGAAACCAAAGAACTCGCCGTAATGGTGGATACCTTCCGGCCATTGATGCTGACCAAACAGGCGCTGGAAATTGAAAACAGGGATTATGTGATGAGCTGGGCGGAGTGAAAATGTGGAAATGTGAAAATGCGGGAGTGGTAATCGAAAATCTAAAACCCAAAACCTAAAATAAAAAACCGGGTGATAGCGCCCGGTTTTTTTATTTATGCAGGTAAACATTTATATTTAGAAAAGCCAAAGCTAATATATGAGTTCAGACGCCACCACTCCCGAAGACAAGGTGTTTCAGTTGCTTACCGAACAAAAACACTCTATTGAGCGAAAGCTTATCCGCAACGTGTTATTTCAGGCCCTTGCTATTATAGTGACGCTGAACTTTCTATTTAAGTTTAGCAAGGGAATAAACAAAGTACTCGAAGACAAGCTTTTGATCGAGCCTGTATTGATTCAGTCGATAATTCCAGTAATGCTGGTATTCCTATTTATCGAATTTGGGTATGCTATTGGACAGTTTTTTCACATTTCTGCATTATACACGGAAATGACAGATAGGGTGCTCACCAAATATGTGGGAGAGAAAGGGAAGCTTCCTGCAAAAAAGGATTTAGGTACGGTAATGGAGGAATACAGAATAGCGCTTACTTCCTTTACCTTATTCGATCAGCTAACACGTAAGCCAAAGACAAGACAGGGGAAAGCACAGTTTGCTATAGCATTTGTCTGTTTGTTTTTGGTCTTACTGCTTAATCAGGTGGCGACTTTCAAAATGATTGAGTTGATTTTTAAGGATTCTGAAACAGCCAGGTGGATAACGAAACTGCTTGCATTAGGCATAATCAGTTTTTTTCACTACCAGTATTTTTCATCACAAGGATTATCTAAATACTCACCAAGAAGAGAAACAAGAGCCGTAATTATTTTTTCAGTTCTGGTTATGGCGTATTTTCTTGTATACGAATTTTTTCCGCGGATAAAATTGCCCTTCGGAAGTTTCTCCTGAAACCTTTTTTAAGCCGTCACAACGCTGATTTTCATTACAGTAACTGGTTGCAAGTTCTGTTGTTGTGTAGTCAGCCGGGTATTTGGTTTAAGCCATTCTTTCTGAATACAGCAGTATTACGCTCCGCAGATTTGAAAAAATATTTGGCGGAATGGATATTAGGTTTACTTTTGTTAACCAAATGGTTAAACCGTATGGTTAACAAAAATAAAAGTAAGACAACCGAAGAAAAGATACTGGCAGCTGCCAGGAAGGTATTTACCACCAAAGGCATGACAGGCGCCCGGATGCAGGATATTGCCGATGAGGCCGGTATGAATAAGGCGCTGTTACATTATTACTTTAAGGATAAAGACAAGTTGTTTGAAAACGTATTTCTGGCCGAAGCACAAAAGTTTTTTCCGAAGATCAACGCCATCTTCAATTCAGAAGAAACACTTTTTGATAAGATCCGGAATTTTGTTTCCGAATACATTGATGAAATCCTTTCAAATCCCGACCTGCCCTGGTTTGTTTTAAATGAAATGAACCGCGATCCCGAACAATTCCTTTTCAAAGTATGGGGAAAGGAGAACCTGCCAAAGCCCGCTAAATTGCTGGCACAGGTAGAACAGGAAGTTAAGGCAGGCATCATAAAGCCCATCAGTCCGGTACACCTGCTGATGAATATGATCTCTCTCACCATTTTCCCGTTTGTGGGCAAACCTATGTTTTTATATAACCTGCGTATCTCCGAAAAACAGTTTCGTGAAATAATGGAACAACGCAAGAAGGAGATACCGGAGTTTATTATCAATGCGATCAAAAAATAAATCATCCCAGTATATGCAGCGAATGTTTTTTTTTATTTTACTGTTTATCCTGTCGCTGACAGGTGTGGCACAGGAAAATACCAGGTTGTCTTTGCAACAGGCATACGACCTGGCGCAAAAAAATTACCCGGTTATCCGGCAAAAAGACCTGGTGCGTCAAACCACCGCATTGACAGTGGAAAACCTGCAAAAGAATTTTTTGCCGCAGGTTACCATCAGCGGACAGGCCAGTTACCAGTCGGATGTGACAAGTGTTCCCCTCACACTTCCCGGCCTCAGTATAGAGCCTCCGTCCAAAGACCAGTACAAACTGGTGGCCGATGTGAACCAGCTTATTTACGATGGTGGTGTAACAAGAGAGCAGAAAAAAATACAACTACAGGCAGGTGAAGTGGAAGAACAGAAAACAGAAGTGGAATTGTACAAGCTGAAAGAAAGGGTGAACCAGTTGTACCTCGGTGTATTATACCTTGATGAACAATTGAAGCAGGCCGGGCTGATAAAAGCTGATATCAGCAATGGGATAAAGAAAGTGGAAGCGCAGGTGGCCAATGGTGTGTCATTCCGCTCCAGCCTGAATATGCTGAAGGCCGAACTGCTGAAAACAGATCAGCGGGTTACAGAGATACAATCATCGCGGAAAGGATTTACCGATGCGCTGGGGCTGCTGCTTGGCCAGCCGCTCAACGCCAATGTGGTATTGGAAAAACCGGTGGCCGAAAACCGGGCAACGGCGGAGATCAGCCGGCCGGAGATAAAATTATTTTCAGCGCAAACCAGTCTGATCTCGGCACAGGAGCAGCTGATCAATGCGAAGAACCAGCCAAAAGCCAGCCTCTTTTTGCAGGGCGGCTATGGAAGACCCGGTTTGAATATGCTGAAGAATGAATTTGACCTGTATTACATAACAGGTATCCGGCTAAGCTGGTCGCTGGGAAGTCTGTACACCAAAAAGAGAGAAAAGGAAATCGCTTCGGTAAACAGAAAGATGGTGGCAGTTCAGCAGGAAACATTTTTGCTGAATACCCAAACCCAACTGGCACAGCAGGCAGCAGAGATCACAAAATTGGAAAAACTGGTTGCCACCGATGAGGAAATTATCGGTTTACGGGTGAGTGTAAAAGAAGCAGCGCAGGCACAACTGGAAAACGGGGTGATAACTGCGAATGATTTTCTTAAAGAAGTAAATGCAGAAGATCAGGCCCGGCAGGCAAAGATCACTCACCAGTTGCAGTTGCTCCAGGCCCGTATCAATTATAACACACTTGCAGGAAAACAATAAACCAGACAACGAATGAAAAACAGTGTAATTGCAGCCGCATTGCTGTTGCTCACAGCAGCCACAGCCTGTAACAGTAATGGAAAACAATTTGATGCTTCGGGCACTTTTGAAGCAGAAGAAACGATCGTATCGGCCGAAATGCCGGGCCGCATCCTCTCCCTTACTGCAGAGGAAGGAAGCCTGCTGAAGAAAGACAGTGTGGTGGGCCAGGTGGATGCCAGCAGTGTGTCACTGCAGGAAGAACAGGTGGAGGCCAGCATCAGGGCGTTGAATGAAAAAACAGCAGATGCAGGGCCACAGGTACAACTTTTGCAAAACCAGCTCGCCGTACAGGAATCGCAATTTAATAACCTGCTGCATGAAAAAACAAGGATTGAGAACCTGGTAAAAGCAGATGCGGCCACAACCAAACAACTGGACGACATCAGCTCGCAGGTGGAAGTGGCAAGGAGGCAGATGAATGTAACCCGCCAGCAGATAGCAGTGCAGCGGAACAATGTGGCCACACAAAACCGTTCGATACTCAGTGAAGCAGATCCGCTGCGCAAGCGGGTGGCGCAACTGAAAGACCAGGCACAGAAGGCCAGCATCATCAACCCGGTTAGCGGCACGGTGATTACAAAGTACGCAGAAACTGGTGAAATAACATCGGCAGGCAAGGCATTGTATAAGATTGCGGACCTCAGCTTCCTGCACCTGCGGGCCTATATCACGGGCAGCCAGTTGCCGCAGGTAAAACTGAACCAGCCGGTAAAAGTATTTATTGATGAAGGTACAAAGAAGTATAAAGAATATACCGGCACCATCACCTGGATAGCAGACAAGGCAGAGTTTACGCCGAAAACGATACAGACAAAAGAAGAGCGGGCCAACCTGGTGTATGCGATCAAGGTAAAAGTGAAGAACGATGGCTATTTGAAGATCGGGATGTATGGAGAAGTGAAATTAGAGAATAGAGAATAGATAAGAGATAACAGTTGATAATTCGAAAAAGCTCAACGAAAGGGAGAGGTTAATATTTCCCGGTTTGATTCCACAAACTCCATCGGGGTGCAATATTAATAGCGTGGTGTTAACCACGGGAATCAAAAGAGAGGAAATGATTCCACAAACCCCATCGGGGTGCAATGTTAATAGCCGTGGTGTTAACCACGGGAATGGTAACAAAATAAAGTAATGAACGCAGTTGTAGTAGAAAATATAATCAAGACCTACGGTAAGAAAAAGGAAGTGCAGGCGCTGGACGATATTTCATTTGAGGTAAACAAAGGAGAACTGTTTGGCCTGATCGGTCCGGATGGCGCCGGTAAAACATCGCTGTTTCGCATTCTCACTACTTTATTGCTGGCCGATAGTGGTACAGCGAAAGTGGATAGCCTGGATGTGGTAAAAGATTTCAAAGCCATACGAAAGCGGGTGGGCTATATGCCGGGACGGTTTTCATTATACCAGGATCTGTCGGTGGAAGAGAACCTGGAGTTTTTTGCCACCATTTTCAATACAAGTATTGACGAGAATTACGACCTCATCAAAGATATATATGTACAGATAGAACCTTTCCGGAAAAGAAAGGCGGGTAAGCTGTCGGGTGGCATGAAGCAGAAGCTGGCGCTCAGTTGTGCATTGATACACCGGCCATCGGTATTATTCCTCGATGAGCCCACCACGGGAGTGGATGCGGTATCACGAAAGGAATTCTGGGAAATGCTGAAAGGGCTGAAGCAGCAGGGTATAACGATGCTGGTATCCACGCCCTATATGGATGAGGCGGCGCTATGTGATAAGGTGGCATTGATACAGAAGGGAAAAATATTATCCATCGACACACCCGTCGGTATTACAGAAAAGTTTGGCCGGCCGCTGATGGCGGTACGTTCATCAAGGATGCTGCAGTTGCTTCAACAGGTGAAAGAATTGCCGGGAGTGCAGGATGCCTATCCTTTCGGCGAATATCATCATGTGGTATTGAAAGAAGATGATGCCGTGGCGCCGTTGTTGGATTTTATCCGTACAAGGAAGGATGAAGGTGCAGAGATAACAGTGGTGACGCCGGATATAGAAGATTGTTTTATTGCCCTGATGAAAACAGACACTTAAACTATTTGCCAATGAGCAACAGCATGATTACTGCGGAAAACCTGACCAAGCGCTTTGGTGATTTTGTGGCGGTGGACCATATCAGCTTTGAAGTAAACAAAGGAGAAATATTCGGTTTTCTCGGCGCCAATGGTGCCGGTAAAACAACAGCGATGCGGATGCTCTGCGGGCTTTCGCTGCCCACTTCCGGTAAGGGAACAGTGGCAGGCTTTGATATTTATAAGGACAACGAAAAGATCAAACAAAATATCGGGTACATGAGCCAGAAGTTCTCCCTGTATGATGACCTCACGGTAAAAGAGAACATGCGCTTCTATGGTGGTATTTATGGGATGACGAATGATTTTATCCGGAAGAAAACGGCTTTTATACTGCATCACCTGCACCTGGAAAAGGAAGGAGATGTTCTGGTGAAGTCGCTGCCCCTGGGATGGAAGCAGAAGCTGGCCTTTTCGGTGGCGATCTTTCATGAACCGCAAATTGTATTTCTTGATGAACCGACGGGAGGTGTGGACCCGGTAACGAGGCGTGAATTCTGGAGTATGATCTACCAGGCGGCGGAGCTGGGTATCACCATTTTTGTAACCACCCACTATATGGATGAAGCGGAGTATTGCAACCGGGTGAGCATTATGGTGGATGGCAAAGTGGAAGCGCTTGATACACCGGCACAATTGAAAAGAACGTATGCTGCAGCGTCAATGGATGAAGTATTTCTGAAGCTGGCGAGGAAAGCGGTGAGAGGGGAGTGAGTTGTAAGTGATAAGTCATAAGTCGTAACTCATAAGTAGTAAGTAGTGTCTATCAACGATTGGCCCGGTTATTAAACTGTTCAACCTTACATGAAACAATTTTTTGCATTTATAAAAAAAGAATTCTATCACATCTGGCGGGATAAGCGTACGATGTTTATCCTGCTGGGGATGCCCGTGGTACAGATCGTGATCTTCGGGTTTGCGCTTACCAACGAGGTGAAGAATTCAAAGATAGCGGTGCTGGATTTTTCCAAAGATGATGCCACCCAGTCACTCATTACCCAGCTGGATGCGAGCCGCTACTTCGACCTGGAGAAAAACCTGGTTACCTACGGCCAGGTGGAAGAAGAGTTTAAAAAAGGAAAGATCAAAATGGCGGTGGTGCTGCCCCGGCATTTCAGTGAAGACCTGAAGCATGAGAATAAGGTGCAGGTACAACTGATCGCTGATGCTTCTGATCCGAATGTGGCCAATACACTTGCCAATTATGCTTCGGCCATTATTATGGACTACCAGGAGCGCATCACCAATGGCCGTAAGATGCCTTATACCATAAATACCGAAGTAAGGATGCTGTACAACCCGCAGTTGAAGGGGGTATTCAATTTTGTGCCTGGTGTGATGGCGATGGTGCTGCTGCTGGTGTGTACGATGATGACGGCCATTACAATTGTAAAAGAAAAGGAAACCGGCACGATGGAGATCATGCTGGTATCGCCGATGCGGCCGCAGCTGGTGGTATTAGCCAAGGCGGTGCCATACCTGTTGTTATCTATTGTCAATATTGCCACTATCCTTTTGCTCAGTGTGTATGTGCTGGAAATGCCGATCAATGGCAATCTGTTGTTACTGGTGGGAGAGAGCATACTTTTCACACTGGTATCGTTGTCGCTGGGCTTGCTCATATCAGCCGGAGCACAATCGCAGCAAACAGCAATGTTCATTTCACTGGTGGCGCTTTTTCTGCCCACCGTAATGTTGAGCGGTTTTATGTTTCCCATAGAGAATATGCCGCTGCCGCTGCGGGTGATATCGAATATTGTTCCGGCAAAATGGTATTACAGCATCGTAAAATCGGTGATGATAAAGGGAATGGGCATTGCCGGTGTATGGAAGGAAACAATCATACTGGCCGGTATGATGATATTCTTCCTGGGAATGGCGATCCGGAAATTTAAAATCAGGCTGGCATGAGAACACTTCGTTTTTTACTCCAAAAAGAATTCAGGCAGATCTTCCGTGATCCGTCTATCCTGCGCATCATACTCATCATGCCGGTGATACAATTGCTGATTTTGCCATGGGCCGCTGATTATGAAATGAAGAATATCAAACTGGCCGTGGTGAACCAGGATGGTTCGGAATATGCACGGCAGCTGGTAAATAAAATAACATCCTCGGGATATTTTGAGCTGACAGCCTACACTGCTTCTTATGATGAGGTATTGCGGGAGGTGGAAAAAGACAATGCGGATGTGGTATTGCAAATTCCGGTTCAGTTTGAAAAGAAACTGGTAAAAGAAGATGAAGCTGCTTTGTTTATGGCGGTGAATGCCATCAATGGTGTAAAGGCCGGTATTGGCAGTGCCTACCTGCGCAGCATTATCCAGGATTACAACAGGGAGGTGCGGCTGGAATGGATACAGATGCCGCGGTTCAGCACGGAAACACAGGTGGCCATTACTTCCTCCAACTGGTTTAACCCGCTGATGAATTATAAATACTTTATGGTGCCGGGCATATTGGTGATCCTGCTTACGATGGTGGGCACTAACCTGGCCGCAATCAATATAGTAAAAGAAAAAGAGATTGGCACGATTGAACAGATCAACGTAACACCGGTAAAGAAATATCATTTTATCCTGGGCAAACTGATACCCTTCTGGATACTGGGACTGCTGGTGCTTACGATAGGCCTTATCATCTCCCGTTTGTTTTACGGAATTTTACCTGCCGGCAGTTTTCTCACCATTTATGTATTTGCAGCAGTGTACCTGCTGGCGGTGTTGGGGCTGGGGTTGCTGTTGTCAACTTATTCCACCAACCAGCAGCAGGCCATGCTGTTATCTTTTTTCCTGATGATGATCTTCATTTTGCTCGGTGGCCTGTACACTTCCATCGACAGTATGCCGGAATGGGCCAAATGGATCACCCGTTTCAATCCCGTGTCTTATTTTATCGAAGTGATGCGGATGGTGATATTAAAAGGCAGCACCCTGGCAGATATTAAATCTCACTTACTCATCATGAGCGGTTTTGCCATTGGCTTCAATGCCTGGGCGGTGATAAGTTACCGGAAGCGAAGCTGAGCCGGTACCAGAGAATCACCCCCTGGTTCTATTCATTTTGATGACTGCTTCGCAATATTTGCAGATATATTGCCGGAATCTGTAAATTAAGTGGGTGAAAGCTGCGGTAACACTTTTGCTGTTTTGTATTTCCTGCCATTTTGCTGGTGCGCAAACAGGCAACGCCGTTTCTTTTGGTACAGGTGATGATACCGCCAGTATCCGGCAACTGCTAGAACAGGGCCATGCCCTTATGGCTTCGCAACATGAAAAGGCCGCCGCTGTGGCAGATGATGCACTCAGGCGTTCTGAAAAAATCGGTTATACCCGCGGACAATCAGCAGCAAATATGTTGCTCGGCCAGGTCCTTTTCCTGCAAAAATCTTACACTGCTGCACTAGAGCATTTTGAAAAATCAAAAGTCCTGTACCAGCAGGCAGGCGATGAGTTTCATCTCGGCCAGGTATATAAGTATATCGCTGATGTGTACGCAAGGAGAAATATTTTCCGGCTGGCAACAGAAAATTACCGGGAAGCAGTTGCATTGCTGCGTAAAACAAACCAGTTGCAACTGATGACTGAATGCCAGGATGCGTTTGCAAAGATCAGCCTCGATTTTGGCCGCTACCGCGGCGCCATTAATATCTATCAGCGTTCGCTGCAGGTAAAGAAAATGCTGAACGACACAAAAGGCATCATGGCCATCACCGCCAAACTGGCAGATGCATGCCTTGGCGCCAAACTGTATGATTCGGCGCTATATTACAATGACCAGGTAAAAGAAATGTCGCTCACAGGATCTTCGTATTACAATGAAGCCGTGTTGAAGCAGATCATTATATACAGCCTGCTCGGGCACATGGATAATGCCGGGCAAACTTTTCGTTTGGCCACGGCAATGGTGAATCAGTTGAAGGACCCAGCAGATAAAGCTGATTATTATGTGGCAACCCTGATCTATTATACTGCCATGAATGACACCCTCCGGTCGAGGATGTACATGGATTCTGCTTCAAGGGTATTGTCCGGCTCCCGGAATATTGAATCGGCCTTTACCGGGCTGGGTTACCTTGCCGAACTGCACAGTAATAAAGGCCACTACAAAGAAGCATTTGCAGCCCTGCGCATGGCCGGCATCTACAAAGATGTGCTGAGGAATGAAACCGTCAGCCGCATGAGTGCAGAAGCCTCCAATGCATCAGAAATTGTGTTGCAGGAAAAACAGATCGAATACCTGAACCTGGTGAATAAGCTGAAAGCGGAACAACTGAGCAAGGAAGAACTGCAACGCTTGTCATTGCTGCGGGAAAACATACTGAAAGATTCTTCATTGGCCAACCAGCAATTGCTTATGGAGGCACTCGAATCTGAATCGGCCCTGCGGCAAAAACAACTGGAGCGGGAACAGGAGCTGAGCCAGTCACTCAGCCGCGAAAATGAACTCAAGGCCACGATGCTGCTGAATGAGAAAAGAAACAAAGGGATGCTGCTGACCGGAATTGGATTGCTGCTGGCCCTGGCAGGTATTATCTTTTTTCAATACCGCCGGCAGAAGACCAAGAATAATATTATACGTAAGCAATCGGGCGAATTGCAGGTGCTGAACAAGGAAATACATCACCGGGTAAAGAACAACCTGCAGGTGATCAGCAGTATGCTCGACCTGCAATCGCAAACCCTGCAGGATGAAAAGGCCACGGCCATCATCAGGGAAGGCATGCAGCGGGTGCAGAGTATGGCTTTTATACACCAGAACCTGTACCAGGGCTCCGCCGCCAATGGAGTGAATATGAATGAGTATATCAGGACCCTCAGCCTGCATTTATTTCAAACCTATAATATACGGATGGATAAGATCCGGTTTCATACAGCCATCGAAGAGCTCAACCTGCATACCGATACGGCCATACCACTGGGTATGATCATGAATGAACTGGTAAGCAACTCGCTGAAGTATGCATTCCGCCATCGTGAAGAAGGTGATATATGGGTAAACATGCGCCGGCATGGTAATGAATTGCTGCTGCAGGTAAAGGATAATGGTGAAGGATTGCCGGCTGATTTTAACCCGGAAAAGAGCGGCAGTTTTGGGTACGAGATCATCAATGCTTTTTGTCAGAAGATGAAAGCCCGGCTGAATGTGGACGGGTCAGACGGTACAGATGTGCAGATCATTGTTTCAAAATTTAAAACCACAGGCTGATGTCGGGTATCAGGGTATTGATAGCAGAAGATGAGCCGCTGATCGCAAAGAACATCGGTATGTACCTTAATAATAATGATTACGAGGTGGCAGCCATTGCCTATGATGCGGAGGAGGCGCTGCACCAGCTTAAAAGACTGCAGCCGGATTTTGCCATACTGGATATTAACCTGGAAAGTGAACAGGATGGAATTGATATCGCCGAGTATATCAATAAGAACAATTTTATTCCATTTGTCTTTCTCACTTCTTATTCAGATAAGGAAACGATAGAGCGGGCCAAGAAAACAAACCCGGCCGGCTTTATTGTAAAACCATTTAATGAGAAGACGCTTTATGCCACCATCGAGATTGCGCTGGCAAATCATGCGGCCAACAGCAACCGGCATGTACCGGTTTTAGGTTTGGATAAAATAAACGGCCAGCTGGTAACGCCGCTCACCGAACGGGAATTTGATGTGCTGCAATTATTATATGATGGTAAAACCAATCAGCAGATTGCAGAAACACTCTTTATTGCCATCAACACATTAAAGAAGCATATTAATAATGCGTATTTCAAACTGGATGCCAGCAGCCGCAGCACGGCTCTGGCAAGGTTGCGGGAACTGATGCTGAAGTAACATAAATCACCCCCTGGTATTAGCTGGTTGAAGCAGGATCTTTTCATTTTTGGTGTAAACCATTTAATGAAAGTCTTTATGAAAAAGATTCAACTGCTCTTCCTTTTCCTGGCCGCCTCTTGTATTACCCTTGCACAATCAGTAGCCATTAACAACACCGGTGCTGCTGCCGACAGCAGCGCTATTCTTGATATTAAAAGCAACAGTAAAGGAGTGCTATTGCCCCGTGTGCATTTGAATTCGATTGTTGATACGGTAACCATTGCCAAACCGGCCGTATCGCTTCTCGTGTATAATACCAACAAGCAACTGTCGAAAGGCGCCGGTTATTATGTATGGAATGGGAGCAACTGGGATGTTATTTTCAGTGCGGGTAATGTATTTGTAAAAGGAAAGAACCGGTATACCACGGTGGTTGACAGTATTACCCGTGAGTATTGGGTGCATGTGCCGGAAAGTTATGACAGCAGCACAGCCGTGCCGCTTGTGTTCATGCTGCATGGCACCGGTGGCAATGGTGAGAAGTTTTACGACCACAGCGGATGGAAGGAACTGGGAGAAGAGGAAGGATTTATATCAGTATTCCCTTCTTCCATGCGGTACAGGATTTTTGACCTGGAAGAAAACAGGGAAAAAAATACAACAAAGTGGAATACAAAGCCAGATGCAGCAGGCTGGGTTTTTATGCCCGGGGTAACTGGGGAGGATGATATTAAATTTCTGCGGCAAATCATTGCAGAGCTGAGAGGTAAACTGACACTGGATACAACAAGAATATATGTAAACGGTTTTTCCAACGGTGGAAGTATGGCAGCAAAGTGTGCGGTGGATATGGGCGATGTATTGGCGGCGGTGGCGCATAGTGCTGCTTCATTTCAAAAAGATACTGTGTATGTGCCGGTGAGGAAGATCCCGGTATTGTTCCAATTGGGTAATAAAGATTACGGTCCGGGTGTGGCTGGCGGTCCTGAGATACCATTAATTTATTTTGATTCGCTGATAAGCACGCCGGGTATTCCAATCCTGAACGGAAAGCATTACCGCATTGCCCGAAGACATATTGATCACTTTGGCCTGGATTCCAATTATGTGCTATCCGGCAATCCTGATTCGGTGATGGTGGCTACTTATCACTCACCATCCGGAGACACACTCAATGTTTTTCATTACGTTTTTGTAAGCGGGCTGTCGCATTTATACCCCAATGGAGAAAATCACTGGTTTGATGCACCGCGGGCCCACTGGGCCTGGCTGCGGCAATTC
>JAEUVM010000668.1 GCA_016787125.1 Chitinophagaceae bacterium
TCTACCTGTGTTTTGCCGGTCAGTCCGTTGAACTGCAGCAGCATTTTTCCGGAAAGGTCGAATACGGCGATGGTGGCATTACGCAATCCGGCGGGCAGTGTATAGCGGATGGTGGTGGTGGAACTGAAAGGGTTGGGTGTATTTTGTGAAAGCGAAAAACGGCTGGTTTCAAAAGTGCCTTCACGGGTAACGATGCGGCCTGTTTCTTCAGTTCCCCTTCCGGTAAGAACGGTGTTACCTGCAGGAGCTGCGGTGAGCACGCCTACTGCTTCTCTCAGTTGCTGTATTTCTGCCTGCTGTTCCTGGATGCCTTTGTAAAGAATGGAGATAAGGCCGAGGTAGTTTACAGACAGGAATGTTTTAGAACTGGCTTCCACGCCGTTGGCATCGGGGATAGAATAGCGGGAACCTTTTACCAGTTCGGGAAATACGGCCTGTAATTCCTGTGCAATAAAGCCGTGCTGCTTTTCGGGAGAAAGGTTCAGCTCTTTGTTCTGATCAACGGCATAGGAATAGGTAACGGGGCGAACACGCATAATGGAAGCCAGTGCATTTGTTTCGTTTGTAACGTTCAGTTTAAGTTGTGCATCTGAGCCGATGTATAAACCGGTAGAGAACACATTACCCTGAAAATAACCGGCCCATGAGTTGGCGCCCACCACAGCGGTACCGAAGATGGCGTAGTTGTTTCCGGTGGATAAGCCGGAAGCAGAACCGTACACGCCGTAGTTGGTGGTGCCTGCGCCGGTACCTTGTGCGATGGACAGCACGCCATAGTTCAGGTTGCTGGTGCTGGTGGAGTTGGTGTATGCATAAGTACTAACGCCATAGGTGCCGGCAGCCGTTGGTGTGGTACGGAAGATACCATTGACAGTGCTGCTGGTGTTTACAGAGGTGGAATTAAAACCGGGCTGGTTGGCGGTATTCACTCCCACTTTGGGTGTGCCGAAAAACAATGGGGTTGCTGTGGCACCGTAATAGGCATTGCCGACGCTGGTGAGTGTATGAATTTTAATAAAACCGGTGGGCAGTGCGGGGTTGGTTATGTACCTGAATTGCATTTCGCCTCCCTGGTTGCCCCATTCAATGATGGCATCTTTGATGGCGGTGGGTACTGAAGGATTCTGGCTGCGCAATGCTTTGATAAAAGCCTGCTGGTTCCATTGTGTTCTTTCGCCGTACAGTACATTGGTGCTGAGTGGTGAGCCGATACCGATCCATTGGTCGGTGGCACCGAAGGCACCAACGGTACCGCTTACCACGTTTGAAATAAGTCCGTTGCCCACACGAAGTGCATCAATGGATGCGGCGGGAAGAACGTTGAGTGTGGTTGGAGCTTTGGTTTGTACCTGTGCATGGAGAGCAGCAGAAAAGAGCAGACAGGAGATGCCCAGCAGAGATAAAATTTGCTTTTTCATTTTGGTGTTTTTTGTGGGTTAACGATGTTTCCGGTACAACCGGGTACTGCAGGTGCCGGCGCCGGATAAATGCGAACAAGATCCCGGAGGCATTGTTTTCGGGTGATGAATCAATTTTCACCTTTTAAGTGTTAACCATTTTAACAATAGGGGGAGAAACAATTGTTTACTTTGTACAAGCGTTTAATGACCAATCAACTGATGAAATACTTTTGTTTAATCTTATTTAGCCTGTTGCTGCTTTCCTGTAAACAAAATGAACGCAGTGAAAAACAACAGGGAAACAAACAGGTTGAAAAGAAAAACAGGAAGGCGGTTACTATAAAGATCCTTCCGTTGGGAAAAACAACTCCCGTGTTTATTCAAAACACTTTCAGTGATCTGAAGAAGATCGTTCCCAATGTGCAGTTGCTGCCGAAAGAAGCGATGCCTTCTTTTGCTTATTATAAACCAAGAAACAGGTACCGGGCAGATTCGCTGATAGCGTGGATGAGAAAGAGGGCTGCTGATGGTGAGGTGTATCTCGGCATCACAATGGATGATATCAGCACCACGAAGCTTCCGAACCCTGATCATGGGATAATGGGTTTGGGTTATCAGCCGGGCAATGCCTGTATCGCATCAAACTTCCGGGTGCGGGATAAAAAGAATTATTATAAAGTGGTGATACATGAGCTGGGGCATACAGCGGGCTTGCCACATTGTCCGCAGCCATTCTGCTTTATGCGTGATGCGGAAGGAAAAGATGTAACGGGTGAGGAGAAGGAATTTTGTGCGGGATGTAAGGCGCATTTGAAAAAGGCTGGGTGGAGATTGTGAGGTATGGGTGAAGTATATAAGTAGATAAGTATATAAAGTAACAAGTTGGGAGCGGTCTCAACACGGGGTGGCAGGGGGTTTGAGTTGCACAGAGATGTGCCTGATGTGAAACAGTACTCTGTGTGTCTCTGTTACCCCGTAGCCCTGTGTTGAAAAAGTTTTATGCGGCAGCAACTTATTTCAACACTGTCAGCGTGCCCTTCAGCCTGATATCTGTTGAAGATGCGCCGATCATGATATTGAAGTCGCCGGGCTCTACGATGTTTTTCATATTCACATCCAGCATGGAGAGCATGTCGGGTGTTATTTCAAAAGAAATCGTCTTTGATTCACCAGCTTTCAGATGGATGCGCTGAAAGCCTTTGAGTTCCATTACCGGCCTGGCCACAGAAGCAAGCACATCTCGGATGTAGAGTTGCACCACTTCATCACCATCCATGGTGCCGGTATTTTTGATCGTTGCCACAACCTGTGTTGATTCACTTTTATCAATCTTACTCTTGCTGAAACGTATGTCGCTGTATTCAAATCGGGTGTAGCTGAGTCCGAAGCCGAATGGGAATAATGGTAAACCGGAAAGATTGTTATAATCATCGCCGCGGCCGGTGGGTTTATGATTATATACCAACGGTAGTTGTGCTTCATGCTGCGGGAAAGTGATGGGCAAACGGCCGGCGGGGTTATACTTACCAACCAAGATATCTGCCACTGCATGGCCGCCTTCTTCACCGGGGTACCAAAGCAAACCAACAGCATTTACTTTATTGATCCAGTTGCTCATGGTAATAGCGCTGCCGCCCGTGAGTAATACAACGACCGGTTTGCCGGTGGCGGCCACTGCTTTTATCATTTCTTCCTGGTGGCCGGGAAGTGAGAGGAGGGCCCTGTCCTGGAATTCGCCTTCGGTGATGCCGGCAACGATGACTGCTATATCTGATTGCCTGGCCGCTGCAACAGCATCGTTTATCTTTTTCTGCCAATCGTTCTTCACGCCGGCGTTCCAGATAAGTCTGATAGTGGCATTGCCTTTAGGTTCATAAAACTCCACCCGGATGCTGACCGCTTTTCCTTTTTCAAAGCGGTAAGCGGTGGTGAGTGTGTGATAAGATTGTTTTTGCCAATTGTCAATCACTAATTTATTGTCGAGGTATAAACGGTAGCCGTCGTTTCCTTCGAGGCCGATATGGAATGTGCCGCTGAGTGCAGGGGTTAATGTACCCGTCCACCGTACTGCATAGAAATCTGCCTCCATCCCGGGACCGGGACCGAAGAGTGTCCACCGGAAATCAATGTTTTGATCTGTACGTGTAATGAATGGTGTGCCACTGAGGGAAACGTTGTTGAAATATTCACCCTTCAAACCAGCGGCGCCCTCCGTACTGAACAAAGAAGATGGAATAACAACATATTCATGGCTGCTTCTGCCACAGCCTGGCTGGTACGTTATCTTACAATTGTTTTTTGTTGCGGCTGCCCGCAATCCATCCAGTATGCTTACGGGGTTATTGCCGGGGCCGCTGTAGCCGCCGGTCCTTGCTTCTGCGGCATCGGTGCCGATCAGGGTAATGCTGCGGATGTTTTTACCAAAAGGAAGCAGTTTGTTGTTCTGTCCCGGCCGTGATGTGTTTTTCAATAAAACAAATGACTCGAGTGCGGCCTGCTTTGCAATTTGTTTATGTGAAAAAAGGGGTTTGATATCTTCTGATACGTATGGTCTTTCAAAAAGTCCGAGTTCAAATTTTGCCCG
>JAEUVM010000670.1 GCA_016787125.1 Chitinophagaceae bacterium
CTGCCAACTTCCCGGGTGTAACCATCCTGAAAGTAAATATCATTACGGAAGACTGGACCACTGTCCGCCATGATATCAGCGGTATATTACTTGCACGCAAGCAGGCTGCAGCTATTGGCACCAAAGAAAAAGATGGGGTATGCAGATACTATATCTACCAGATAAAGCAGGATTATATGGGTAATTCCTATGGTTCCTTCAGTGAGTATTCCCGTGGTGACCGCGGGGAAATATTCTGCGACAATATTAAATAACCATTACACCTGTGAGGCGGATGCGGGCAGTTGTTTATCCGTTCATGGCGGATGGCAGTCCGGCTGCTACCGCATCCCGCCTCCTTTTACCTTCAGCAAAATTTTAACCCAATATGAAATATTTACTCCACCACCCCGTATCCTTTATTCTGGCAGCGATAAGTGTGCTTACTGTAACAGGTTGTGCTTCCGGTTCTGCTGATAAAAAAGTGCCCGAACTGGCCAATGAAATGTGCGATTGTTTTTCAGGCTTTCAGCAAACCCTGAGTCCTGCCGGTAAAGATCTGATGAAGGCCGTGTCCGTATCTTCCACACCGCAGGAAGAAATGATCAGCGGGATGTCTAAAATGAAACCCGATGAGGCTGCTGCTTTTGCCAAACAGGTTTCTTCTATTGCCGACCGCAACACCGAACTTTTCAAATGCCTGGAAGCCTTTGATAAGAAACACGGCAAAGAGACCACCCGTGATAAAAAAGCGCTTACGGAAAAATTGCTGAGTGAAATGCAGGGAAACACGAATTGTCCCACCGGCGCTGCCGTGATAAATATGAACCTGGCGAAGATGAAGAAGTAAGATGAAGATCAACGGGGTATCTGCCAGAGCGGGTTTTTGGGTTTTGCGTAATCCGTGATTTCCTCCAAAACATATTTAAAGTGATCGTTTAAGTGCAGTTTGCGGTATCCGGCACCATACTTCATACTTTCTATTTGCCTGTCAAAAAATTGAGGAAAGTTGATAAGCCATTTTCCATTCTCCTTATTGAGGCAAAAACGATTCAATGTTTTAGCCATATATCCGCAAACCCTTTCTTCATCGCTTGTTGTGGGATTATCAAACCCGTCACCGGCATCTTCAATGGCCCGGTTAATGATCACCCCTTTTTCCAGGATATAAGCAAGAAGACGCTGTGGTGTAAGAACGGCCATTTCCTTCTGTTCAAACTGGTGACGTACATATACAGTATAAAACCGGGTGGCTACCGGCTCTTTGCTCAGGTTGATGGAATCTGCTTTATTGGCCAGCCGTATTGTTTTCCTGAAAAAATTAACGGAGGCACTGTCTGCTAACAGGGCAGCTTCCATCCATGCACTGTCAAGATAAAGTTGCCGGAATTTTTTGAGCGCATGGGCTGCCCGCCCTGTATCAGGTCCGCTGCCGGGCTGAAGATCAATCACCAGGTCTTCTCCCTGTTCTGATTTAATTTCTTCAGCGGCTTTATCATATCGTTGCTCCCTGCGGCTTTCACTGCAGGCAATAACAACTATTGAAATGAATACATAGAGAAAGTATTTAAGCAGCATGTTCATATTATATTTATTCTCCGCTGATATTTCTTTCAATATTCCTGTCGGGCATCAGCCATAATACAGCCACGATCACGATCAGCAGGCCGGCGATCCATGTTTGAACATATGCAGCAGGTATGGCCAGTGTATACAGAATGCAGGATAACATTCCTTTCCGGCTTTGTTTGTGCAGTACCTGCTGCAGGGCATGATTGTGCGGGTTGCACTTTTTGATCACCAGCAGTAATATATAATAGGACACACCACAGAG
>JAEUVM010000672.1 GCA_016787125.1 Chitinophagaceae bacterium
AAATCCGCAGTTAGTGTAAGTGAGCAATTACCTGAGCATTACGCCCAGTTTAAAACCAAAATCAAAAAGATGTTCCATTACAGGGTATTTGTTTACAAAGCTGGACATGGCCTGGTAACGCACCTGGGGGCCTAATCTCCACTTTATCTTTCCCGTTGTATTGGAAGCGAATACTTCAAAGCTTGTGTTTACATTCCACTTACGAATAAGGGATGGCATTTCTGCATAGTTCTTATAGTCGGTGGAGAGGAGGTATGATCTGTTATCCAGCACATAAGTGGGCTGTACTGTACTGCCGATACCCACATAACCTTTTTTGCCGGAAGCGATCTTCAGTTCCAGCCCGACAGGAAGCGAAGCTGATACATACAGGTTGCGAAGCCAGTTGGCCCTGAATCCACCGATGTTCCTGTAACTGGTGTAGGTGGATACCGTATTGGTGCCGCCATAGTTATTGGTCAGGGCAATAGTGGTCTCCTCACGCTGGTAAGAATAGGCTTTTATATCATACTTGCTCACGGAAAACTGAAGCCCACCGGTTAAGGTTAGTCTCTTTGAAAGCGGGTAACCGGCTGTTAATCCTAACTGGAAGCCGATATCCGGTTTATGTGTCACAATGCTGTTGATATCCGGCACATACACATTTCCGATGGGAGTGCTGTTGCCTGCCTGCACCCGGCGCAGGAAGGTGGTGTTCTCCCGAAGGTCGCGGTAGCTTATCACCGGTGTAAAGGAAAGCATGAGGCTTAACTTTTTGGCCTTCCGGGTGTTTTTATAAGAGTTGGTCACACTTTCAATAGTGAGCAGGCCTGCATCTTTCGGAGTCTCACTTTTCAATTCAATGTTTTGCGGTGCAGGTGTTTCATTTATAGTATTATCAACTATGGAAGTTGCAATATGCGCTGCCTGGTCAACCGGTTTGGTTGCTGAAGGTCTTATATTATTATGGTGAAGGGCAATCTCCCTTGGCCTTGCAAAACCATTTGCGGGCAATTCAGCCGCGGTTCTTATGGTGGCTGGTTCAGCCATTAATCCGTTGTTTTCAGCTAATACCGGTGTGGTCTGTGCAGGATCGCTGTCTAATTCATCAGAATAAAATGCGGGCAGATAACTCTGCGTGCTGCTGTTTGTATTGCTCACCTGGTTTGTGGCAGAGCGTTTATGCTGTTGCTTTGCCGGGCCTATAAATACATCATCTTCTGCAGACGATGCAGCAGTCGTCAGGTTTGCCGGCTGGGCGGGTAATGTCTGTGCTATTGGCTGATTCTTATTCGGGTGATTTACCATTACCACGGTAACGGCCGTGATGGTGATAAGCAGGAGGGCGATGCCGATTCCATACCAGCGGCGGCGAACATGCAGGGTGTTGTGGATGTTGTCCCATACCTTTTCGGAAGGAAACATCCTGTATTGATCAGCATTTTGTTTTACAAACTGCTCAAAATCCCTGTTATTGTATCTGTTCTCCATAACCAGTTAACCTGTATTTCCATTTTGTGGTATCCAGGCCTCTTGTTTTCACCGGCGGCTTATTGCAGCCAGCCATTCAGTTTCCTGTTTTGGTTTCTGTAAAATTCTTTTTCTTACCAATATATCTTCCAGCATTGCCTTTGCCCTGGTGTATTGGCTTCGGCTGGTGCTTTCTTCTATATCCAGCAGGTTAGCGATCTCCCGGTGGCTGTACCCTTCCACCGCATACAGGTTCAGCACGGTTCTGTAGCCTATCGGGAGAAGCCTGATACATTCCACCACCTGTTTGGCCTGAATAATGGCCGGCACACTGTCTTCCCTGATCTGCACCCCGGTGGCATGAATGATATCAACACTTTCATTGAACTTCTTATTCTTTTTGAGGATGTTGATGCAGGTATGAACGACTATCCTCCTGATCCACCCTTCAAAAGCACCCCTGTTTTCAAACGTATGAATCTGTAAAAAGACCTTGATAAAACCCTCTTGGAGCATATCCTCCGCATCCTCCCGGTTGTGTGCAAACCGATAACAAACTGCCAGCATCTTAGGACTGTACCTGTTGTACAGTTCCCGCTGAGCGGCGGTATCGTTTTTCAAACAACCCCTGATTATGGCTTCCTCGGTCATACGTTCCTTTGGTTGCCTGTAATTTAGACAAAAAAGCTGTACGAATGCTGCACAGTTGTGTAAAAATTCAGGCGTAAATGAAGTGTGATTACTTTGCTGTAACGGGATTCTACGTGTGTTTGTTGCTTTGCCTTCTTTGCTAAATGGGAAATACTAAAAGGGCCAGGTTCATCCGGGCCCTTTTAGTACCCTGAATATTAGAAGTTTGCCCGCAGGGCGATAATAAAGTTTCGCCCCGGCGCCGAAAAGCCAGAGGCAAAATACCGGTAATTACGATCGGTGATATTTTCCACCGCAGCCTGTACCTGCACATTCCGGCCAATGTTTACATTCCCCCTGAAATTGAGGGTAAACCAGGAAGGCATGCCGTCGGGGGTGGCATACTGCTGGTTGTCTTCCCCGTCTGGATTATAGTCTTTGATCCTCTTCCAGCCATTGTACAGGCCAAACAGCTCCAGTCCAAACTTAGCCTGCTGGTAGGCCAGGCTGGTTTTACCGAAGAAGGGAGGAATATGGTCTTGCGGAATTTCGCCGCTGCCAAACTTTTCCAGCCTTCCGCGGGTAAAGCTGGCTGTGCTGGTAAACACCAGTTGTTTGGCAAGGTCAATTTTTACATTGGCATTGAAACCATAGGTCCGTCCTTTGTTCAGGTTCTGGTTGGCATATACGGCGCTTTTCACACCATTATATACGATGGAGTCCTGTCCGTTCAATTTGAATGGCGCCGCCACGATCGCATTCCTGAACAGCGTATAAAAGCCAGTCAGTTCCACACGGATGCTCTTTCCCAACTGCTGGCGGATGCCCAGGTCTGCGTTGTACGTGTATTCAGGATCCACGTCTGCATTGGGCACAAATACCCTTTTGGCAATAGAGAAATCAAACACCTTCACCAGGTCGTCAATATTAGGACAGCGGAAGGCGCTGGAAAGTCCGAGATTGATGCGGGTGGAAGGCTTTGGAGTAAAGATGAGTCCGAGATTACCCGTAAGGGCAAAATTGGTTTGCTCAAAATTGGTAACGGGAAGGTTGAAGAAGGAATTATCCACCACATTAGAACGAAGACTTACCGATTGTAAACGGAAGCCATCGTTCAGCACCCATTTGCCTTTACCAAACTTGAGCAGGTGCTGTGCATACAGGCCTACATAGTTCATGGTGTTTTTTCCATCGGGATAGCGGGTGTCCAGTTTACTTACCGCGCCCGTGGTGAGGTTGGTACGATCGGCCACCGACTTTACATCATTGAACTGCCCGTCGATACCGGTCACCAGTTCGTTGTTGCCAAAGCTTCTTTTACCATCTATTACAAAGCCCCATACTTTTACCCGTTCCCGGCGGCTGTCGAACCTGTCGTAGCGGCGGTATTCCCTTTGCTGCCTGCTTTCCTCGAGGTCCTGGTAGCTGATGTTGGCCCTGAATTCATCAAAGAAGGCCAGTTTCTTTATGTTCAGTTCATAGGCGCCCAGTATTCTTTTTTGCGGGCCATAATACCACTCTGCAAAACGAAGCGTGGTACCGATAGTGCCGCCAAAATTGCGTTTATCCTGGAACCTGTCGTAACGTGGTACATCGTTGGTATTTGAATACTGGAAGTTCAGCGTATGCGAAACCTTTTCATTTTGCTGAAAGAAGAGTTTCTGCAGCACATCCCATTGCTTATAGCCGGAATACTTTTGCACCTGCGGGTCTTTATTGGCGATCACGGAATCTTTAAAACCAAAAAAGGCGATCACAGAATCCCTTCTGCCGAATGCGGGATATTTATCCGGGTAATTACTTCCCATTTTCATATCACCAAAATCGCTGAAGGTAAACCCGGATAACCAGGCCAGCCGTTTGCCGCCAACACTGAGGTCATAATGCACGGTCTTCTCATCATTGGCGGAGCTCAATCTCGAGAAGGCTGAACCGGTTATTTTCAGTTTATCGCCGGTTGACAATTTGGGTGATTTGGTACGCAGATGTACAACGCCTCCCAGCGCATCACTTCCATACAGGGTGGAGGAAGGGCCATACATGATCTCCGCCTGCTCCAGCATATTCTGGTCGATGGTGATTACATTCTGCAGGTGGCCTGACCGGAACACTGCCGTATTATGCCGGACACCGTCCACCACTATCAGCACACGGCTGGCTTCAAAACCACGGATCACGGGGCTGCTGCCGCCCTGCTGACTTTTTTGTACAAATACATTCCCGCTGTTGATCAGCAGGTCGCCGGTATTCTGACTGTTGAACCTGGCGATAGTTCTGGCTGTCAGCACATCAATGCGCTGAACGATATTCTTTTTTCTTTCGGTGAATTTGTTGGAATAGATCACGGCTTCGTCCAGATCTTTTCCTTCGGTAGTATCTGTTTGTGCAAAGCCAGTTATATATGCATACAGGCATGCGCAAAGCAGTAAAGCTTTTCTCATAAAAAGTTTTTGATTACAGAAATTGTTGAAACAGAAAACTTACTGTAATCAGCACTGTGGCGGAGGCGTAAGGATGTTGGTATAAACCACCGGAAGGGCTTCCGGGCCGGGTGAACTTTTATGTTGTGAAACTATTGCAGTAACAGGAGTCGCTGTGGCGATGGGTTCAGGTAAAGACTGCACCAGTTGAAACAGGCGGACGATCTCTTTTGAGCCGGTCCTTCTTTCTTTTTCAAAATCTTTCTTTAATTGGCCGACAAGGGCTGTTTCTTCTTCATCAAACAAACCGCTGATATACGCATTGCCATCCTGTTTGAAGGTAATGTTCTTCACATCAAACATTTTTCCTTCCACCAGTATCTCCTTGCCTTCTTTGACCCAGTGCAACTTGGCGGCAGGTATTATTATATGGTGCAAACGGGCATGCTCCAGTTCTTCTTTCATCCGGTGTTGTATCCGCTGCTGCCTTGCCTGGAAGATAAAGGAGTAAGAGAGGGGTGCCAGTATGATCACCAGCAAAATGAATGCAATTAACGTATGGTTTTTTGACTTCATGGAATTGGAAGAGACAAATATATCAATTTTTCTTCCGTATAAGGCTGTCTATGGGATACCTGGCCTTCATGCTATCCATTACTGATTGTGCCCAGCCGGTGATCTTTGCCTTTTCTGCATCGGTAAGACGGGCATCTTTATGTGTCCAGGTGTATGATTTCAACGGCATTTCTCCTTCTTTCACCATTTCGATGGTTTCTTCCATCTTATGATACTGGTAGCGGAGCGGACGGTTGGTGTACTCATCATAATTAATATGTTTCTTTCCGCTTTTGATGTGTTTCTCCATCCACCAATGTACCGGCTGCAGCATGGTGTACCAGGGATACCGGGTATTGTTGGAGTGACAATCGTTGCAGGCTTTTTCCAGTATGGGTTTTACATCGGCAGGGATGGCATATACATTTCCGATATAGTTTGGCTGCGGGCCTTCTGACTTATTCTTTTTCGGATGTATGAACTGGATAACGACCAGTATGGCCAGCAGGCCGAGCAGTATTTTTTTTACCATGATTGTTTTATAAATGTTTGTGGTTAAGAACGGGAAATTAAGATTTCTCCCGTCATTTCCGGCGGTACGGGCAATTCCATCAGTGTAAGAATGGTCGGGGCAATATCACCCAGCTTGCCGGGCTTTACGGTTCCTTTCCAGTTGTTATCAATTACAAACAGCGGCACCGGGTTCAGCGTATGTGCTGTGTTGGGTGTGCCATCTTCATTGATCATATAGTCTGAATTACCATGATCGGCGGTAAGCAGCACCGTATAACCATTTGCGAGGGCGGCCGTTACTATTTTTTCCACGCATTGATCCACTGTTTCCACGGCTTTGATGGCTGCTTCCCACACACCGGTATGGCCCACCATGTCCGCATTGGCATAGTTCACACAAATGAAGTCGGCGGTTTGGTTTTCTATCTCCGGCAATAGCTTCGCTGTGAGTTCAAAGGCGCTCATTTCGGGCTGGAGGTCGTACGTGGCTACTTTGGGTGAAGGAACAAGGATTCTTTGTTCCCCTTCAAATAATTTTTCCCGGCCACCGCTGAAGAAGAAGGTGACATGCGGATATTTTTCCGTCTCCGCTGCCCTTATCTGTTTGCGGCCATTCCTTTCCAGTACTTCACCGAGGGTATTGTTCAGGTTGTCGGTTTCAAAGATCACCTGCACATCCTGGTAGGTGCTGTCGTATTCCGTCATGGTGGTGTAGTGCAGCGGCATTTTGTACATACCATGATCGGGGAAATCTGTTTGCGTAAGCGCCTGTGTTATTTCGCGGCAGCGGTCGGTTCGGAAGTTGAAGCAGATGGCCACATCACCGGGCTGAATGGTGGCGAGTGGTTGCTGTGCTTCGTTGAGAATAACGGTGGGCTTTATAAATTCATCCGTGATATTTTCCGCATAGGCATTTTCCACGGCGGCAATGGCATCGGTGGCTTTTTGTCCTTCTCCTTTTACTAAGGCATCCCAGGCCAGCTTTACACGTTCCCATCGTTTGTCCCTGTCCATGGCATAGTAGCGCCCGCTTACGGATGCGATCTTTCCAACAGAGGTATTGAGGTGCTGTTGCAGCTCGATCATAAAACTATGACCGCTTTTAGGATCGCAATCCCGGCCATCGGTAAAGGCATGGATGAATACATCAGTCAGTCCTTCATTTTTACAGATGTCTGTAATCGCTTTCAGGTGATTGATATGGGAATGCACGCCGCCATTACTCACCAATCCGAGCAGGTGAAGCGGTTTCTGGTTGTTTTTGGCAAAATGGATGGCTTCCAGCAGGGTTTTGTTGGCGGCCAGTTCGCCGCTGCGTATGGCTACATTGATCCGCTGCAGTTCCTGGTACACAATGCGGCCGGCGCCGAGGTTCAGGTGCCCCACTTCGGAGTTTCCCATTTGTCCGTCGGGCAGGCCAACGGCTTCACCGCAGGTAATCAGCGTGGTATGCGGGAAACGGGTATATAATGAGCGGGTAAAGGGGGCATTGGCATGCTGTATGGCATCGGAGGAGGCAACTTTTCCTAATCCCCATCCGTCCATGATGGCGAGTATTACTTTTTTACCAGGCATTCTCGGTCAACTGTTTATAATGTGAGAAAAATTCATTCTACAAGGGGTAACAATCCCAATCCGTACCCTGTAAAACTACACCCAAAAAGACTATTTATCCACCAACGCTTCCTAAAAAAGCTGGTTTTTAGTACTTTAGTATCCTTTGATGGCCATATTACTATGGCATGTTTTTAGATTAACACCCTTATGAAAACCTCATTTGTATGAAACGAATTATGACAACCCTGCTGCTTGGAGCTTCTTTACTGCTGGCTTCGTTTACCACCCAAAACAGTATTGATGGCGTGATCGGCGCCCTTCGCTCCGGTAATTCAACTGAACTGGCCCGCTATTTTGATGATAATGTGGAGCTCAGTCTGCCCGATAAAAGTGATAATTACAGCAAGGCCCAGGCCCAGACCATTGTAAGGGATTTCTTCAGCAATAATGGTGTGAAAGGATTTGAACTGAAACATAAAGGCGACTCGCAGAACGGGCATTTTTGCATCGGTATGCTGCAAACCAACTCCGGCACTTTCCGTACCAACGTATTTATGAAAGTAAAGAACGGGAAGGAAGTGCTGAAAGAGATCCGCTTCCAGGCGATTGAGTAATTAGTGATTCAGGTTTGCCACATAGGAGCAGCAGGAACATAGACAATCACATAGATTTTCCCTGCTGCCGGTTGATTATGATGAAATACAACAGCACAACACGTTTTTGAAAAGATATTTATCCCTGTGATACCCGGCCCCGTCTCCACAAGACGGGGTTTTTTATTGGCTGCACCCTGGCAGGCCGCCAACCAACGGACATACTCTTACCTTATTTTTGTGCTTATGAGTTTTGAATCAAGATTGCTTCACCTGGTGGAAGAAGCGCTGCGGGAAGATATCGGCGATGGCGATCATTCCACGCTTTCATGCATTGATGCTGCTGCAAGAGGCATGGCCGTACTGAAGATAAAGCAGGAAGGTATGCTGGCAGGTATGCAAGTGGCAGCGCAAATATTCCGCTATAAAGAGCCGGGTATTGTTTTTACCCCCTATAAAAAAGACGGAGATACAATGCAGCCCGGTGAGAAGGCATTTGAAGTGGAAGCAGGTGTGCATACCATATTACAATGCGAAAGATTGGTGCTGAACTGTATGCAGCGCATGAGCGGCATTGCCACCCTTACCCGCACCTATACGGAAAAGCTGGAAGGATATAAGACGAAGCTGCTGGATACCCGTAAGACGACCCCCAATTTCCGGCTGCTGGAAAAGGAAGCGGTGCGGATCGGCGGCGGGGTAAACCATCGCTTCGGGCTGTATGATATGATCATGCTGAAGGATAACCATATTGATTATTGTGGTGGTATTGAAAAGGCAATTGATCGTGCGGCTGATTATGTACAGCGGGTAAAACCCGGGCTGCCAATAGAAGTGGAAACAAGATCGCTGGCAGATGTAAAGCGGGTGATGGCAGCGGGTAAGGGCAGGGTACTGCGCATTATGCTGGATAACTTTACGCCCGAACTGGTGCAAGAAGCCGTGGCGATGATCGGAGAAGAATTTGAAACCGAGGCCAGCGGCGGTATCAACCTGGAAAATATAACAGACTATGCCCGTGCGGGGGTTGACTATGTAAGCGTGGGAGCTTTGATACACCAGGCCCGCAGTGTGGACCTCAGCCTGAAGGCCGTGATCAGCTAAGGATATTATTTTACCTGCACCATTGCATTTATTATTATGGCTAAAAAGAATAAACCTGACAACCGTGGCTTTGTGTACAGCACCGATCCCGGTTTTTCTTTTGAAGAAGAAAGTGCGGAGGTGGAAACGCCGCCACCGGCGCTGCAAAAACTCCGTATATGGCTCGATACCAAACAGCGGGCCGGTAAAGCAGTGACATTGATAACGGGATTTGCCGGCAGCGCTGCCGACCTGGAAGAGCTGGGTAAAAAATTAAAATCATTCTGCGGCTCCGGCGGCTCGGCGAAAGACGGAGAGATACTGGTACAGGGCGACCACCGCGATAAAGTGCTGCAATGGCTGCTTAAGAACGGTTTTACCAACTCAAAGAAAGCAGGATGAGTACCGCCTGGATATATATGCTGACCGGAACGGGCTTCTGTCTGGCCGGTATCTTTCTCTTTCAGCGTTCGGCCTTTGAAGAAAATAAAAAAGTAAGGTGGCCTTTGCTGGTGGTGCTGGCCGGGGTGATATTATTAAGTATCGGCATGGCCAAACGTCTCCACCTTATGGATTGAAAGGCTCCACGTTTATCCCTGGAAATCTATTTTCTTATGCGATCCGTCGCAGTAAGGTTTGTTGGCTGATGCGCCACAGCGGCAAAGGGCTACGGTGCCGCTCTTGGTTTCTTCTTTTCCATCGGCGTGTATTACGACACATTCTGTTTTGATGAGGTAGGGCCCATTGGCGGTAACCTGCACCTTGAGGATAGTGGCTGCTTCGGCCACCACATCACCGGGTGCTGCGGTGGCTGCTTTTTCATCATTCATATAGTAGCTCAATGCGCCGCTGGGGCATTTGCGCACCTGCTCTATGATCTTTTCACTGGTGGAGCCATCCATCTGCACCCAGGGTTTTTCTCTTGGCTTGAATACTTCGCCCAGGCCTTTCCAGCAAAGGGTGGAGTGGATGCAGACATCGGGTTTCCATACCACTGTTACTTCGCCGTTGGTGTATTTTATTTCTTTGTTCATGGTTACAAGTTACGGAATGTTTGCGGCGGAGCTACGGGGGATAATTGGGTTATTGGATTATTTGGTATATAGGTATGCATGTATATAGGGTTTATTAAAGCGGCTATAGTCTTTGTGCCTCCTATCTGCCCCATGATCTGACGGTCTCCGTCTGATCATTCATCCGGCCATCAACCGCCGGTCATCAGTCATCATCCGTACCGTGGCAGGATATCCGGCTAAGCGGCGCAGCCCATCAGCTGCATATCGCTGACCCGGCAAACAGCCGCATCGCGGGTCATTCTGGTGGTTTTTTCCGGCAGAACTGTCCCCGCCCGATCGTGTTACATGTATAAAAGAAAACCTTTGGAGAATTCTATGTTTGCCAAAAGTTTTTCTCATTGTTTCTCAAGCTCAGTTTCTCGCCTGTTCACACAACCAGTCGTAATACTCAATATCTTCCTTATAGAGAATTAACTGCTCAGTTAACATTTCAAAGTATGTTTCTCTTCTTACTCTGAAAAAATTATTGGTTTGAGTAGGATCTCCATTACTAACCTGGCGTATTTTGAACAACTTGCTTTGACGTATACTGTCAAGACGTGCAGAAAAAGAATATCCTACATCCTTCATAGTATCAGAGAAATAAAGATGATTGGTGTCACAATCCCATTTACTGGTTTTTTTTACACGCAAATATATTTCATGGATACTGCCACCTGCTTCAGATTTCTTCTCTAATAAACTATCGTCAGGCTTCAACAAGAGGGTTTCATTAAAAGCCAACCGGTCTCGCAAAAAGGAATCAACCTTAAACCTGTTGCCTGACCTGTCAGCTAATGAATCAAAATAAAAACCGTATTGTTCTCCCTTTTTATACACAAAAAGCTGAAACTCCGGATTTGAATTTACAAGTTCCCGCTTTATAGTATTCCCTGAACTGTCAAAGACATTATTCCAATTCTCTTTAATGTAAGGAAACCTGCAAACTATAAAATCTCTGTAGTGGTCGATATACTGGCTATCTCTGATCGTAATAAATTTATTACTTGCAGTAAGTGTTGGAAAGCTTAAAATAATTTTTATCCTTTTCATACTTGTTTCCTTCATTACAGAAGGTTTGCTGCCGCCACAATTAAGTATGAAAATAGCCGAAAAGACTACTACAATCTTTCCGGCTATGGTGTATCCTATATTACTCATATGTGTACCACGAATTAACCGATTGGCCATTACGATACTCTCTCCTTAAAACAACACCACATTCATAGTCAATCTTAATTACATAATCAAGCTGCATACCTGCTATGCTTACTACTGTAGGCAAAGTACCTCCCCCTACATTTACGTTCACAATTGATGGGGCAGCACTAAGGCTATTCAATTCAGCATCCCACAAAGTTGCACTTCCGGACAAAGTAACATCATTATGCACAAATGAAGTCCATCTCCAAAAGCCATCTGTACCAAACTGCTGAACTCCAGTTTCTTTGCTGGTAAAACTGATGCCTTCAAAAACACTCTGGATTGAAAAAATCTTCCATTTATACGACTTCGTTCTGGATGTGGAAGTAGAGCTGACTGTTTCACTACTAAGTTTAACGTTCGTCGCAGTAGCACTGGCCAATAATTCTGCCATCACACTATTTGCTTCTTCTATTGAACAGGTGGAAGGATCATCCTCCCAGGGAACCCAACCTATCGGGCCTGTACCTCCACCACCCGTCGGGCCACCATTCCATCCGCCGCCGCCGGTTCCACCTGTGCCACCTGTACCACCTGTGCCACCTGTACCACCTGTGCCACCTGTGCCGGTTTCACCACCGCCCGGGTCTATAATAACACAGTCCTGCGTTACCAGATAGCATTGCCCTGTCGGACAGCTTAAATAATCACAGCCTCCTTGTGCTTGACAATATGCCTGTGTGCCACAATGAAATTGATTCAGGCAATACAGGTATGCTTGCACATTTGTACTGTTATTACGACCAGAAGCTGAGGGGGCTTCTTGTAAAACAACTTCTTTTTGTTCTCCTGACGGCGGAGCTTGTCCAAAGAGTTGCTGATCAATAATCTTATATCTCATATGGCCACTTACATTAGCCTGCAATGTCATGAATAATGCCGCATAATGTTCAGCAGTAGTATCCACGTCCATCGAACCATGTGGTTTGGTTGAATATTGCCATGCTTCCAGAAACTGTACACTTGTATCGGTGGGAGTAGTGGTTATGGCAAGCGATGCATTTACTGTTTGATCTCCGGGCATTACAAAAGGAATAAAAACGGTCGTTGCAGCTTCCGTATTAACCACCCCTGCCTGCGCAGGCAGATCCTTCTTTGCAATAAGGGATTTATCCCACTGGGGAAAGCCGATTTTCTCTGTAACACGTCCTACGAATTGGTACTTCTCATTTTCACTCATAACAAACGCATGAATCGCCTGAACGATTGGATTTTTTGATTGGTGTTCTTTGAAAAATGCCTCTTTTTTCAGATCAACTTCAGTTTTGACGTCAGGAATATCATTCTTCTGGCAGGCAGTCCATACAAGGCTGCCGAGTGCCACAATGATAATTAAAAAAAAATGTTTGTTTTTCATTTTCACGTTTTAAAAGGGTTTAAAAAAATTGATTCAATCGGTTGTTTTCTTTTTCTCAATCCATAGGCATCAGGTTTAGCGTTAACAATACTGTTCTCTTACGCAGAAAACAGGAACTTTTACATGACTTACTGCTCAATACTTTTCTTACATACTCAAATCTTCATCCCGTATCGCACATAACCCGGTGAAAAAAACATTTAAAAAATGTTTTTTTCGGAAGCACTTTGGCACACCCTTCCTTTCCTCGCCGATATCAGTAGCAAATCCACCAATATCGGAGTCCCGTCCCTCCCCCCAGGGGAGGTTAGGAGGGGCCGGTCTTTCCCCCAAGGCAGGGTCATGAGGACCCCTCAATCTTTTTTCATGCTCAATGGAAATCGTCCTTTAAAGAGAGAGAAAGTGAATATGGCGGACGATAATGTTCCGGCAAAATAACAGAAGCGGTTTCATATCATGAATACCACTTTCAGGTATAATTTGTAAAAGCCATTTTTTTCTGTCAAACAATACATACTGCCTCCAACGGTACTAACTGTTCAGATGAGGAAAAGGGTTGGGTAAAAACCCATCTTTATTTTTCACAGCATCATAAAAACAGAAACGGTGCATCCTTAAAACTATATTCAGCTTTCTGAGGTCCGTGGAAGCACCTTGTACAACTGAAACAGCCAAAGCGATGCACCGTTTCCGGTGCATACGCAGTGCCATACAACGTTGTACTTAGAAACTTTCCACGGTTTCAGAAAAACGAAGTACACTGGTACACAAATATTTTTTCCGGAAGTGTTGATGATTGTCTGCGATCAAACACGCAGCAGAAAGCGAATATAGAAAGTTTTTTGATGGACAAAAATATTTTTCACCCGGTCTGACCGCTTACTATAAACGACCCCGCTCCATCAACCTCCGGTCTGACCGATACCCCCAACTATTATCTCTTCACTCTTATCTTTTATCTCCCAACCGCCTCACGTTCCAGCGGAACGTCTGGTAAATACGAATTCAGTTTCCACTACGTTCCAGCGGAACGTCTGGTAGGTAGTAGCCCGAAATGATTAATGCGAACGGTCTCGTGCCGTAGGTACGACTGGTGCGCCCCGGTCCGACGGTCTCCGTCTGACCGGGCATCCTAACGGACACAACGGCAATAGCTGGTACCGAGTACCGTAAGTGCACTTTGGGCAACGTGGTTAGCGTCCGAGAGTCGCACCAAAGAGTAGGTTTGGCTGGCATCCGCCGGCGACACTGTCCACACATAATTTGTGTTTGTGTTGGTTGTTGCAATAGGAATGAGATTAAGAAGTTCTTCAGTAGACGGTACCCGCCAGTCACTAAAACCTCCAAACACTAAACTATAACATTCACTAATGCAGGGGAGAAGTTGTTTGGATATGCCAGTGCCTGATAAAACAGGTGTCCCGGATCCATCTAATTCATTTGTAATGGCAGTGGCCATGCATAAGCTGCCACCGCCACCACCAATGCTTTGCCATTGCGGCGGGTTGCCCGCTCCTTGCGAAGTGAGTATCTGTCCGCTGGTTCCGGGTCCGTTACCGGGGGCAGGAATGTTAATCCATTTGCTGCCGCTCCAGTAGTAATAACCAACCCCGTTACCATTGGCAGGCGAAGTGCTGCTATACACGATTAAACTTGCAACGGAAGTTCCTGTAAGCGGAGCATACACAGCAACGTCAGTTAATGCGACCCGGGGAATCAAAAGACCTTTGGTGTCAGGAGGAGTTCCTTCACCAACTTCAAGCAAGGCTGCATCTTTCGGCACATTGCCAGTGGTATTGATCCCAACACGCTGTGAGTATACAACACCGGTTAGCAGAAAAACTATTACATAGAAGATTACCTTTTTCATAATAGTATTTTTAAAGTTATAATAATAAATACCGGGGCAGAGATGCGAAGTTTTCAGCGGGGGGTATTGAAGCTGAGGCATCTTTAACTTGCCCGTTTGGAACAAAGAACAGATAGCAGGGTTATCGCTGTCTGCTATCCATAAGACTGGTATTGCCGCAAACGGCAGCGGTTTGGCGATGTATCTGTATTTGAAAATCATCAGACCGGAACCACCGGTAAATTTATGACTAAAAGTTCATTGTTTGTTCTGTAGCCCGGCGTTATTCGCCGGCTGAAACTGAAGCCCAATAGCGAATCCAGCATGTGCGGGAAGAACATATTCGTCGCCCCGCCATATTTCCAAACCGCCTGTTGGCAGTATGCATTCGTTAAACGAAACGTCAATATTATTTCTTTTTAGGCTTAGCCACCTTCTTTGCTTTGTCTGGTCGCTTCTTGTCTGAAACCGATTTTACAATTGTCTGCCCACTAATGATTTGTTTTTGGTCTTTAACTTTTGCAAGTGAATTTGCATAAGCCTCTTTTACGAGTTTCTTAATGTATGCTTTTGGAAACTTCTTTTTGTCTGTTACGAGGATATAGCGGTATTGGTTACCTTGTCCCAAAAGAATTTGGTCGGGGTCTGAAATTTCGTTGCCCCAATAAAAACCAAAATGAATGTTTTTACTTGAACGCCCAACTGCAATAGAACAAATGGTGTGTCCAACTTTATCTGTCGGACTCCAGCCAAAAGCAACTGCATTATAATTGTCGTAAATTAATTCGTTAGCTTTTGGGCATAAATCCCAAGCAAAATCTCTAAGCCACATAACTAAATCTGTTATGTCATTACCAAACGGCTTAAGAAATTTCAATAGGTGGTTTGTTTGCTCTCTACTCATTTGTCAAATTATTTTTGATGTCACCTGCTTGCTGCAAACGGCCAGGTATTGCCGATGGGGGGATTTTATATTCATCCACCGGAACTGCTGCCTGGCTTTTTGATAAAATTAAATATTAAGAACTAAAGAAGGGCTTATCCGTCCCGGCCATCCCGGGATTCGTCAGGCCCCGAACCACAGCACAGCAGAATTATCCCGAAGGCCTTCGTGACTGATTGTTCCAATGTCCAGCCTCACTATTGGCAGTACCAATGTTATCTGTTCAGGCAGTGTCATTGTAATTTTATTATTTTATTGCATTTCGGATAATTTGTGCAACCTAAAAATTTTCCGTATTGTCCGCTTCGCTTGGTCATAAAACCACTTTTGCAACTCGGACAAAGTACAGTGTTCTCTAAAATTTCAATGTTATTAAATGTCTGATTGCAACTTGGATAATGTGAACAACCTACAAACTGATTCTGTTTTACTGAATTTTGTCTAATAACAAGATGTCCCGTTTGACAATATGGACAATTTGTTTTGCTCAACTTTTCGTTGTTTGCAGTTAGCAAAAAATCGTTGTCGGTTACTAATTCCTCTGCAAATAATGAAACATCGGTTGGAATAAGTAGCACAACTTCGTTTTTAGTTCTTGTCAATGCCACATAAAATAATCTTCGTTCTTCCGCAAAACGATATTCTTCATCATCACTTAATAACAATGATAACATCGGGTCGTCTGTCATTTTGTTGGGAAAGCCGAGTAAATGATTCTTTAAGTTTAGCACAATTACATTATCAGCTTCCAATCCTTTTGACTTATGAACTGTTATGTATTTAAGCACAATATCTTCAAAACCTTTTATTTCCAATTTGTCGCTACGTTCATCATATTTGATTTTGCTATTTGGTGTGCGCTTGATAAATTCATTGATGTCGAAACTATGACGGCCTAAAACCAAAATAGGTTTGTTTCCGTTTTTGTCAATAAGTTTTTGGATTTCATTGATGAAAATAGCTTCTGCGTTGTCTTGTGAATAATAGACAAACTTTATTGGGTTTTCCAAAGGTTCTTTTTTAGATTTCGGATTTTTGGAAATTTGTTTGGTGTTTTTTTGAATGTATTTTGAAGTAATGTCAATGAGTGATTGCGAGTTTCGATAAGTTTGCTCAATGAATAATTGCTCATATTTACCAACATATTTTTCAAAATTGCTGAACAAGGAAATGTCGCTGCCTGCAAAACGATAAATAGACTGCCAATCATCTCCAACACAAATTAGTCTTGCTCCTGATAATTCCCGAATTTGCTTGATCAGGTTGAAACGAGAATACGAAATGTCTTGATATTCGTCTATGATGATGTGCTGATAAGTGTATTCAGGTTTGTTTGTTTTGATAATGTCAGTTGCCTGATTTATCATATCGTTAAAATCAATTTCGCTTTTCTCTTTGAGTTTATTGTCGTACTTTTTTAAAATTGGAAGTGCGAACTTTAAAAAGATTTCTTGTCTTTCGAGCATAAACCTGTTCTCAGCTTTGCTTTTGTCTGAAAACAAAGTGACAATTGAATTGTAATCTAACTGTTTTGATTTGGAAAGATTGACAAAAGTTATGATAAGATTTGTAATTTCTTTTCCAAAATTCTTGTCGTTGTCCGTAACTTTTGTGTAGATGCTTTTTGTATCTCTTGGCTTAAAAATTACATTTTCGTTTTCCAACATTTCCCGTAGTTTGTCGAGCAAAATATGGTCTCTGTTATAGTAAGAATATGTTTCTAAAAGTTTAGTGTTATATGTTTTATGAGCTTCACGTTTTAGCCCCATTTCTTCCACATATTTTTGCTCATTAAATGGCGTTAGCCATTTGGTTCTGTCATTTTCATCAACTCCAAAATGCTCTAAATAAATGTCGTAATCTTTCAAATAAAAGTCAGGACGATAAACGGTATTGCCAAACGGATATGCTTTTTCGTATTCGTATTCGATGCCGTTTAAATACAAGAAATTGGCGATGGTTAATTCTTCAACACTTTTTACTTGTTCGCCTTGAATGGTGTTAAGTTCTGCTTTTGCTACCTTGTTTAATTCCGGTTCGCATTTAGATTTTAAAGTCTGAAAATCTACGCCCTTTTCGGTGTCTAATTTTTCTCCAAGTGAGTTATAACATTCGTGTTCTTCTGGAATATTCATATAACACGCAACATAAACGATGTATGCTTCCAATGCTTCCACATTGTTGAAAATTTCCTTTTCTAAGTACTCTTTAACTACATTGCTTAATGTGTTTTTATTTGTCAATACAGGAACATTTTCAATGTTTTGTTTTATGGTGTCGTAGCCGAGTTTATGAAAAGTCGTTGCTCTTGCGTCAAGTCCGATGTTTTTTAATCTTTCGTTTAGCTCATCAACTGTTTTTTTAGTAAATGATAAAAGCAAAATGTTTTCAGCTTTTACATTTTTCTGTTCTATGAGATATTTTACTTTCCCGATAATAGTCAAAGTTTTTCCCGAACCAGCACCGGCAATAATAAGGTTTGAATATTCATCTGTTATGAGTGCAGTTCGTTGTTGGTCATCTAACTTTTTTCCTTCTATGTCATCAAAATATAAACCAAGTATTTCTTTTTGAGTATGGACATATTCTTGGTTATATCGAATAATGTAGTTGTCAAAATCGCTGAAAATTTCATTGAATTGTTTAACGGTTTCTTCCTTCTTGTAAAAGTTGGTTTTACCTTCAAAGTATTTTCCGACTGTTGAATATGTTGATTTTATTTCGTCACGATGTACCCAGGTAACGTAGTCGTTCAAAGATTGGATTGTCTGAAAAAACGAAGCAATTTGTTGTAAGTTAGACAGGTAGGTGCTGTCGTGATATTTTTTCTTTTCTAACGATTGTCGGTAAACAATAAAAGCCACTAACAATACAATCGCAATGATACTTATTGTCAATGTCATACTTGTTACTCGTGTTTGATAGACTTCGGTTGTTTCATCGGGTTTTGTTTTGCCTGACAGATAATACTGTTATTTGCGAAGTAAATCATATCTCTATTTATTTCGTAAATACAATGTTGGCAGCAGTGCATTTGCGAAAGAAAACCACCAAATCAGGTTGTGCATTGCTGCCAACTCAAAAATATACGAAAGCCCAAACCCCATAACTTTCGCTTTTCTTAATAAGCCGGTTATCTATAAGTAAATACAAAAATGTTTTTACTGTTAATCATTTTTGTCAATACCCCATTGCAAACATTTCTAACCGTTTATACACAGATAGCTATCTCCTCCCATAAAAACACTAGCTGCACAATGTTTCGAAGAAATTACAAATTCAGGGGTACGGTCGCCTGAGCCAACGTGCCGGTCATCCGGCGCAACGTGCCGGCAATCCGGCAACAGGCGCAAACAGGTGTGTTTTATAAAGATAATAATTACGAGATAAAAGATAAAAGTGCCTTGCT
>JAEUVM010000676.1 GCA_016787125.1 Chitinophagaceae bacterium
ACTGCTGCTCCTGCAAAAGATAAAGGAACGAAGGGAAAATCCGAAAGCCAATCTTGAGATCAGGCTCCGCCCCATTACTGACAGCAACAAACTGAAACAATTTTATGTGGGCAATGTAACCATCTATCCCGATTACATCAACGACACAGTCAACCGGAAAAGAACAGAAACAGTGGTGAATGATGTACGGGTAGTGAGTTATCAAAACAAATTCAGGCCAAAGATCTTCCCTCCCAACATATACCTTGTAAGAGGCGAACTCTACGACCAGCGCAAGTATTTCCGCACCATCAACCGGTTTAATTCAATTGGCGCCTGGAAGCTCACCAATATTGAACCATCGGTACGTGAAGGAACCGACACCGCCGATTTTGTGATACGCCTTAATGCAGCAAAAAAGTATTCTGCCACCGCCAACCTGGAAGGAAGCCGTAACCAGACACCCTTTTCAGGCAACCTGTTTGGACTGGCCGTTAACCTCGGGCTTCAAAATCGCAACTTTGCAAAGAGCGCCAACCAGGCCATGACCAACCTCCGGTATGGAATTGAAACCGGACGTGATACTGCCACCGATGTAAAGTTTGTGCAGACACAGCAATTTTCGGCAAGCCATGTTATTACCTTTCCCAAAGGAGTGTTGATCGGCCGCTTATTCGGACCCGAAACCCGCAACAATATCAAAACATCTTTGTCGGTAAACGGATCAATTACCAAACGCCGGGAGCTTTATGATCTCAATACCCTGAATGGTTCATGGGGCTATGATATCTTTTTCAAAAAATGGCGGATCAGCGGACGGTGGCCCAATATTGAATACTCCTCATTAACCGCAAAAGAAAAGCTGCTCGAAATTTTTAAGAATAATCCATCACTCAAAAGAGTATTTAATGATGGCCTGATCGCCTCCATTATTGGCAATGCCAGCACCACGGGCGGTAAAGGAAACCAGGTAAACCTGCTGAAGATCGGTGGTGAGCTTTCAGGTTTTCCCGGAATAATAAGAAATGATTTCTTCGACACCAACCTGTATCGCTTTGTAAAACTGGATGTGGAAGCTGTGAAGAAGATCAGCTTCCGAAAATCTGCAGTGGTGTTCCGCCTCTTTGCCGGTCTTGGTTATGAATTTACATCAACGGTAAACCCCAACAACAAGTATAACCTTCCCTTCTTCCGACAGTATTTTGCCGGTGGGCCAAACAGTATGCGGGCATGGGGGCTTCGTAAACTTGGGCCGGGTTCATTGGTACGTGACTTTGGCACCACTGGTCAGCCCGACAGGTATGGAGATATGCAACTTGAAGGAAATATCGAATACAGGTTTCCGCTGGCCAATGTGGCCGGTGTAAAGATCAACGGCGCATTGTTTACAGATATAGGTAATATCTGGTATGTAAAGAAACCTCCCGGTGAGCCCGATGAATCAGTCTTCAGGTTTCAGAATCTTGGGCGTGATCTTGCCGTAGGTGCAGGTATAGGTTTCCGGATAGATTTCAATTTCTTTGTGGTACGCCTCGATGCCTCGCATAAAGTAAAAGACCCAAGCCCTTCACCTTCCTACGATTTTTTGAAGAACAAATGGTTTGGCTACGTTGACAAGAACTTTCTTTTTGGCAGCCGCTTTCAATTAGGCATCAGCTATCCTTTCATTCTGTAAAGCTCAGGGTTGTTTTACTTTTTCTGCAAATAAATCCATACTCATGGCATCCTGCAGTTTATGCTCGCCTATACGTGTACGGCAAAGACTGCTGAGGTAAGCACCACAGCCCAACTCCCTGCCAAAATCAAAAGCGAGACTCCTGATATAGGTTCCGGTTGAGCAAACAACTTTAAAATGCACCACCGGCATTTCGATCTGTGTGATTATAAATTCACGGATAGTTACTTTACGCGGTTCCAGCTTTACTTCTTTACCTTCCCGGGCCAGTTCATACACCCGCTTTCCATCCACTTTGATAGCAGAATGAGCCGGAGGCACCTGCAATATTTCGCCGGTAAATGGTTTTACCGCTGCTTGTATCATTTCTGCTGTTATCCCTGCTGTTGGCTTAAAATCACCCGGTTCACTCTCCAGGTCGTAGGTAGGTGTGGTGGCGCCAAGGGTAAATGTGCCCGTATATTCTTTTTCCTGCGCCATGTATTCATTGATACGCTTGGTAAAGCGTCCTGTACATACAATGAGAAGGCCGGTTGCCAGCGGATCAAGTGTGCCGGCATGGCCCACCTTTTTGATCTTAACCAGCTTGCGGATGCGGCCAATCACATCAAATGATGTCCAGCGGAAAGGTTTATCAATCAGCAGTACCTGTCCTTCTTCCAGCGCTTCTTTGGTATAATTCATGGCGGCAAATGTAATGTTTGTTGCCGTACTGCTGTGCAGGTATCAGATGTACATCCTTGTTTTCAGTTCAAGGTACTTGTTCACCGTGTTTACGGTCAGGTTTTCCGGCGTGGTGAGTATGGAAGGGATGCCATTCTTGTGCAATTCCTTTACCATGAGCTTTTTCTCGTAGGCAAATTTTTCAGCAATGGTGCGGATATAAATTTCTTCCACGGAACTTGCTTTTTTATCTGTCAGTTTCCTGATCTCGGTATTCTCAAAGAAAACAACCAGCAACAAGTGATAACGGGCAATTTTCTTCAGCGCCGCCATTTCCCGTTGCAGGCTTTCCATTGATTCAAAATTGGTAAACAGCACCAGCAGGCTGCGGTTGGTGATGCGGTTGCGGATCACAGAGAAAAGCTTTTCAAAATCCGGCTCCAGGAATTGTGTCTTTTGCCGGTAAAGGTTTTCCAGCAGCAGGTTCATCTGGGTGGAATGCTTATCCGCCTGCAGGAAGGTATCAATGTTCTTTTCAAATGTGATAAGTCCGGCCTTGTCCTGTCGTACCAGCGCCACGTTTGATAATACCAGGGTGGCATTTACAGCATGGTCCAGCAGCGTCAGTCCCTGGAAAGGCATTTTCATTACCCGGCCTTTATTGATCAGGCAATAAATCTGCTGGCTTCTTTCATCAGTATAGTTGTTCACCATCAGCCCGTCTTTTCGGGCAGTTGCTTTCCAGTTGATGGTGCGGTAATCATCACCCCGTACATATTCTTTTATCTGTTCAAACTCCATGCTGTGACCGATCTTCCTTATCTGCTTTACACCTGCTTCCTGTAGGCGGTTGCTTACGGCCAGCAACTGGTAGCGCCGCATCTGCACATAAGAAGGATAAACCTTAACCGTCTTTCCGGCAACAAAAACATAGCGTCTCTTTACAAGCCGCAACGGAGCATGTACATACACATTAATATCATGAAAAACATATTCACCACGGGAAGTGGGCACCAACTCATAAACTATTTCATGTGTTTCATCGCGGCCAAGCATGGCTTTGCGCAGCCATTTTCTTTCCTGGAACTGATCTGGCAATTCATCTATTACACTTACCCTTGCCGGGAATGGATAGGCGTTTTCCAATAGTATCTTCACTTTGTTTACATCGCCAATGCTGAACCGGTCAGTCAGTTCCCGGCTGGCAGTCACGCCTCTTTTTTTTCCATAAACCAGCAATGTATCTATCAGCACTGCAATTGCCAGCAACAGAAGCACAAGGCCGCCAATACGGTAAAAGGCAGGTTCAAAATAGCTGAGTACAAATACAATTGCCGATATTCCGGCGATGTAGTACACAATGCTGTTCAGGTAAAATGATTTGAGCATATCTGAAAGACCGGCATCATACCGGCTCGTACAACACTTTTCTGTTTAATTAATTGATCTGAACTTAACGGGGTACATCCATGGCCTGGATAATTTGTTTTATCACATCATCCTCCGTCACCCCTTCCATTTCTTTATCCGGTGAAAGGATGATACGATGACGTAATACCGGCGGCACCACATTCAGAATATCTTCCGGCGTTACAAAATCACGGCCATTCATAGCAGCGATGGCTTTGGATGCATTCATCACAGCCAGCGACGCCCTTGGCGATGCACCGAGATAGATAGACTTGTGTGTACGGGTCTGGTTGATCAGTTTTGCAATAAACTGTATCAGCTTTTCCTCAATCACCTGTGTTTTGATCTGCTGTCGCAAGGCGATGATCTGGTCGGCCTTCAGTGCCGGCTGCACCATATCCAGCGGCTGCATATTACCCATGCTGTGAAACTGATTGAGCATTGCCACTTCTTCTGTTTCCGAAGGATAAGGCACCACGATCTTGAATAAAAACCTGTCGAGCTGCGCTTCAGGCAAGCGATAGGTTCCCTCCTGCTCCACCGGGTTTTGTGTGGCCAGCACCATGAAGGGTGATGCCATTTTGTATGATTTGCCATCCACAGTAGCCTGGCGCTCTTCCATAATTTCCAGCAGGGCCGATTGTGTTTTGGCAGGGGCTCTGTTGATCTCATCCACCAATACTATATTGCTGAATACGGGACCTTTCTTGAATTCAAAACTGGCTTCTTTCGGATTGAATACAGGGGTACCAAGCACATCTGAGGGCATCAGGTCTGGTGTAAACTGTATGCGGGAAAAACCTGCATCCACACTTTTAGCCACCAGTTTGGCCGTAAGTGTTTTAGCCACTCCCGGCACACCTTCAATGAGCACATGTCCATCTGCCAGTAAACCGGCAATGATCAGCTTTACCATCTCATCCTGGCCCACAATTATTTTCTTGATCTCCTGGCGGATAGAATGAACTGCATTGCTTAATGCCGACAAATCGGTTCGTGTTTGAAAAATCTGATCTTCCATTTTACTTTATTTGTTGTTTTGGCGGCCTGTATCCATAAGGCCTTATTCTTATTTACTTATTACACTTATTACTCGAAACTCATAACTCACACCTCCTCTGTTACGCTTTCTGATAAAACGCTTCGAGCTTACCATAAAAACCCGACAGATGTTTTTCCGTCACTGTTGTAGCCGTATCTATAAACCCGATATACTGCACGATCTCCTGTATCTCCTGCTCCGGTACGCCTGTTTTCTGGTGCAGCGCCTTTACAAAAGATTCATCAAGCACATTGGTGCGCAGTTTATACTTACTGCGGATATGCTCATAGAAATAAGCGGTCATCTTACGGCACAGGTTACGATGATCGCCCTTGTCATGATACAGCCTTCCTATTGTTTTTACAAATTCGAGTGAATCATTCCTCGGCTTTTTCACTTCTGGTATTTGTCGTTGTTTACGCCTCATTTCCAGCAGCACATAAGCCAGCAGCAGCAAGATCAGTATCCACAATGCGGCCCGGAATGGTTTCTTTCCTTCTGAATTTTCTTTATTCATCATCACGGTAAACCAGTCGCGGCGTTTCCGCCTGTTGTCATAGGTGAAGTCTATATCCGTTTTGCTCATAAAGTACTCGTCCCACGCTATCTTCTGCACATCAGGACTGATAACAGACATTATCATCTCGTAATACCGGATATTTTTTTTATGCAGCAAAAAATAATTACTGAAAGCCAATGGCGCCAGATGCAGGTAAATATTTCCCTTTCCTGCTTTGAGGTGAATAAAATTGGTCAACCCGCTGACTCCATCACCTATTTCATTGGCCACCTCATTATTTACTTTGGTGAAAGAAGAACTGAAATTCCTGCCGGGATATGCAAATATAGTATCGGTCTCAAAATAAGGTTTGCGCAACCGCACCAGGAGACTGTCATCACTTGCTATGAGAATACCTTCCTCTTCCTCAAATGTAGGCTCACTCAAATCAATGGTGCTTACTTCCAGTTCTGCCGGGGCCATTCCGCTTAGTTCTTTGGCACTGATAAATACATCATTCCCGCTTTTGGCAAACCTGATCAGGCGGCGCATCTCGTCATCATCTGCATTGAAGTTGTCAGCTACAATTATCAGCGCCTGGTGCTTCTCAAACAGTGAAAGTGAATCCCAAAAGCCGGGCTCCTGCCGGTTGGTGATGATCTGAGCTTCGGGAAATAATTGCTTAAGCCCTTTGTATGCCACATACGTACCATAAGGAATCTTATCCTTTTTTTTCAGGGTAATGCGTTCATCCAGCACTTTTGCCCCGGACTTCTTTTTTTTCTGATTGTTTTTATCAGTAATAAATAAAGCCAGCACACCCGCCAGGATCAGTACACCCAAAATATATGGAAGGTATTTATTCAACAGTGGTGCAATAGTTATTTTAAGAAATTATCAAACGACGCTTTGATCACAGTATATGCTTCACTGCTTACCGGGAACTTTCCATACCAGCTGTATTCATAATGCCGTGTTACTTTAAAAAATTCATTGTAATAATTGGTTGGCTGTACTTCCACCAGGTAGTCGAAGTTGGTTTTATCCTGTTTGTACCGGATCACATTCCGTTCGGAAAGATTTTTCAGCAGCCGCAGGTACATCAGGCGTATGGCAAGACGGTAGTCACCATTCGCTGCTGCCTTATCAATTTCCTTTTGATACTGGATGGCAAAGATATCCTCCGGCATTTCTGCATCATCCGGATCGGTGCCTGTATCCACTGCCTTTGATTTTTTACGAAACAGACCAACATCGTTGCCCACGAGATACCATACCACAGCCCCTACAAACCCACCGATGATAACAATCCACATCAAGGTCTGGAACCAGGGTTCACTGCTCATCTTCTTCCGCGGTGGCCTGTATTCAGGAATTTCAATGTCCCTGTCCTCGCCAGTACTTCCATTTGATGGTTGCCCGTTGCCGTTTCTTTCTATCTGCCTGCGATTCTTTTCCGCTTCATCAGGGTCCACACTTGATCCATTGCGCCGGGGTATATAGGTAACGCCTCTTTTCTGGCGTTTCACTTCAGCATTGGCATACCAAAAATCCTCGTCATCTTCCAGGTCTTTCAGATTGACCCCCGGCATTCTCCGGTCGCCAAACTTTACGCCATCATACGCTGTTTTGTCAATAAAATTACTGTACTCTTCTTCCTCCGTATAAGAATCAGTATCATCCGTAATACCTTCAATTAATTCCTGCGGTGGTGGTGGTGCTTCTATGGTATCATATTGCGCTTTCAGCTTTACTCCGGTGCACATTAGCAGGAATGCAAGCATGCTGCATTGTAAAATGCGGGAAAGAGATAGTGTGTTTTTAATACGGCCCATTTAAATTTCCTCCTCCGTTTGCGACAGCGCCATTTTTCTGCCCAGTAAAATGGGATATATAATAAAATACCAGATCACAAAAAGTACAGATAACAGGAACACCAGGGTGGTAAGCAGCGAAAGGTCGTTGTACAGGCGGGTGATGAATCCTTCAAAAAAAGCAGCGAGTGCAAATATCGGCAAGAGCCCCACAAGGATCTTCACCCCATCTTTGGCCCCCTCCTTCAGCGATTGAAGCCGGCTGATAGTACCCGGAAAAAGAAAACTTTTACCCATTATAATACCTGCACCACACGCCAGGATGATCGCTGTTATTTCTAAGGTGCCATGCACAAACACCACCATCCAGAAATCAAGTCCAAGACCATGTGCAGCAAACATCTGGTCAAACACACCCACCATTGCCCCGTTCTTGGCAGCTTCATAAATGGCCGGCACACCCAATACTATACCCGAAGCAAAAATGCGCAGTGCCACAGCAATATTATTTGTCATGATACCGAGCCAGACAAAAAATGAATTGCCTGTTTCATAAATGCCAAAAGGATTCTTATCCCGGATGTTCCGGTTTGTCTCTTCCACGTAGCCGTCGCCAAAGAATTCTCTCGCCACACCAGGATCTTCTTCAGATGCAAAAAATCCTACTGCAAAGAATACCACGAACACTGCCAGTGCAAACAGCATTACCTTATAATGCTTGCGGATGGTAAGTGGCAGGTCGTATTTCCAGAATCGCCAAAGCCGGTTATGTTCTTCCTTCCGGTTTTTATAAATATCAAGGTAAGACCGGGAAGCTTGCGTATTGATAAACTTTGTTACCTGCCCGGATGGATAAAAGGTTTTAGCATAAGCGAGGTCGTCCACCAGCTGAATAAAATCAGCGGCCAGCTCATCAGGATCCGAACTTGGCTTTGATTGGATACGCAGCCAGCGGTCTTTATTTTTTTTGATAAACAGGGCTTCCCTCATCGGCTATCTTTGGCTTGTAAAATAAGGCATTTTGCAAAAGAAAGGGGCTGCCCGACAGTAAATTATCAAAAAATCCTATTTTGTATTATCAATCATCTCACCCGTATGGCTGTAATCAAGGTACCGACCAATTTTAATATAGATTTGGAGTTTGAAGTGCCCGAGTTTTACAAAAGGCTTATTGCACTGCTTGTTGACTTTCTCATCATGTTTTTTTATATAAAAATAGCCTCTGCTATACTGGAAGCTATTGTACAGAATTCTGGTTATAATTCCGAAACCTGGACCAACATGGGATGGTTTTCCATTTTCCTGATATTAGGACCGGTGCTTTTTTATCACCTCATCCAGGAAATACTGATGAACGGCCAGAGTATTGGTAAAAAAATGCTGTCGCTCCGGGTGGTGGATGAGCATGGTGGCAAGGCCAGTTTCAGCCAGTTCCTGGTGCGCTGGCTGCTGCGGGAAGTCTGGTTCCTGATCTTGCTTATTATCGCTATATCTTATGATGCCGGGCAAAAAAAATTCGATGCCGCCTTTCTGTACATTACTGTTCTTGCCTACTTCATCGTTGATATAGTATTAGTAGTATCCTCCCAAAAAGGACAACGCCTGGGTGATATATTGGCCAGAACCATTATCATAAGCACATCCACCAAAAGCCATATTGAAGAAACCGTGTTCCGGGAAGTGGCGGATAATTATACCCCATCCTTCCCGCAGATCATGCAATTGAGTGATAAGGACATGAACGCTATCAAGAATATCCTCGAAAATGCCCGTCGCAAAGGCGATTTTCATATGGCAGAAGTGGCCTGTGATAAGATCAAAACACACTTAAAAATACAATCCAGCCTGGGGCCGTTCGACTTTCTTGATGTGGTGCTGAAAGATTATAACTACCTCTCTTCAAAATAAGAGACGCACAAAAAATCCCGCAACCGGTATGGCTGCGGGACTTCTTATTGACTGATTTGGTTTCTGTTACATTCTGCCCATCAATCCTATGAACATCAGCAAGAGGAAAATAATCACGAGAATGGCCCACAAAGCAAAAAAGTTGCGTGCATTGGCAAAACCGCTGTTCAGGGTTTCCATGTTATTTGACTTGAGGCCTGTGGTGATCTTGTTACCGGCATTCAGCGCAAACATTCCGCTGATGCCAAATATCAGGCCCAATATCACATAAATAGCAAGACCTGCATTTCCAATAGAGGCGGCACTAAACCCACCTCTGTCATAATAACCATATTGGTTCATCGCCTGCTGCACCATAATGCCTAATATAATAAAAAGCACCCCCATGATGATGCTTGCCACTCCCAGCACTTTTGCCCACGAGGCTGTGCTGCGCAATGTATAGCTGTTTTGTGCATCAAGGTTCATTGCAAATAACGATTGGTTTTGATCCTGCTCCATAATAAGTTTGTTTTTTGGTTGCTTAAATGTACTTTTCTCTGGTTTTCTGTCAAATTTTATTTTTAATACGCCCTCGCAAATAAAACCCGCTGCGCCGAAGGCTTGCCTGTAAGGATACAGTTGCCAGGTTCCTTTTCTCCTTCAAGCGGAATACACCGGATAGTCGCCTTGGTCTTTTCCTTTATTGCTTCTTCGGTTTCTGCAGTTCCGTCCCAATGGGCCGCGATGAATCCGCCTTTTCCGTCCAGCAGTTTTTCAAATTCATCCCAGCTATTGGCAGGAGTAATGTGGGTATCACGGTAATCCTTTGCCTTATTATACATCTGCTGCTGAATTTCCGTCAGCAATCCTTGCACATACTGAGCCACACCATCAAGGGTAACCACCGTCTTGTCTTTTGTATCACGGCGGGCCACTTCTACTACATTCTTTTCAAGGTCACGGGCGCCAATTGCCAGGCGAACCGGAACTCCTTTCATTTCATATTCGGCAAACTTCCATCCCGGCCGGGCATTATCACTGTCGTCATACTTCACCCGGATGCCGGCTGCCTTCAGTTCTTTAATGATATCATTTACTTTGCTGTCAATAGCTGCCTTCTGCTCCTCTCCTTTATATATGGGTACAACCACCACCTGCAGCGGTGCGATCCGTGGTGGCAGCACCAATCCTTCATCATCACTGTGTGCCATTACCAGGGCACCAATGAGGCGGGTGCTCACCCCCCAGCTTGTTGCCCATACATACTCCAGTTTATTGTCCCTGTCGCTGAATTTTACATCAAATGCTTTGGCAAAATTCTGTCCAAGGAAATGCGAAGTACCAGCCTGCAATGCCTTGCCATCCTGCATCAATGCCTCAATACAATAGGTATCTTCCGCACCGGCAAATCGTTCGTTGGCGCTTTTTACTCCTTTGATCACGGGCAATGCCATCCAGTTCTCAGCAAAATCAGCATATACATCCAGCATCCTTAGCGTTTCTTCCACCGCTTCTTCTTTGGAAGCATGTGCCGTATGGCCCTCCTGCCAGAGAAATTCGGCGGTACGAAGGAAAAGCCGGGTACGCATTTCCCAGCGCATCACATTGGCCCACTGGTTCACCAGAATGGGAAGATCGCGGTAGGATTGTATCCAGCCTTTATAAGTATTCCAGATGATCGCTTCACTGGTAGGCCGGATGATCAGTTCTTCTTCCAGCTTTGCCTCGGGGTCCACCATCAGTTTCCCTTTTTGGGAGGGATCAGTCTTCAGCCGGTAATGCGTAACGATGGCGCATTCCTTGGCAAAGCCTTCTGCATTCTTTTCTTCCGCCTCAAAAAGACTTTTCGGCACCAGCAGCGGGAAATAAGCATTCACATGGCCGGTATCCTTAAACATCTTGTCCAGGGCATCCCGCATGTTTTCCCAAAGGGCAAAACCATAAGGTTTGATCACCATACAGCCGCGTACGGCCGAATAATCAGCCAGTTCACCCTTAATAACCAGGTCATTATACCATTGCGAATAATCAGCCTCTCTTGAAGTAATAGCCTTGCTCATTTGTTATTTGATTTACGGTTTTCCGGTAATGCTCCCTGCCCAGTCACAGGTTTCTGAACCCATATCAGGCTTTTTTTGTTTTATATTAACACAGCGTCATGCAATAAAGCAGAAAAATGATTGAATATTTGTGCCAGTTACGCAAACGATTGTGTAGCGGTCCGGAAGCCCCGGTGACGCACAAAAGTAGTAACTTCATTTTTAACCCAATAAATGATTTGCCATGAAATCACCAATTTTCATTCTGGCAGCCACCCTCGCCCTGCTCAGCAGTTGTACCACCGCCTACAAATCCGGCCAAACCCCAGATGACGTGTATTATTCCGCTGCAAAGCCACAGCAGGAAAAAACAGAATCAGAAGAAAAAAACGACTACACCTATTCCGACGAGTATTATGATGACCGTTACCTGCGAATGAAAGTCCGCAGCCGCTACCGCTGGAACGAACTGAACGACTGGTATTACTACGACCGCTACAGTTATGGCTATAATTATTACTACGGCTCCTATTACAACCCTTACAATTCATGGAATTACTATTACAACCCTTATTGCTGCTGCCATTCCAACAATAATTATGGCAACCCGAAATATGCTTCCATCAAACCCATTGTAAAGCCCAGGGTTTTCAATACCAGCAGCTATACCAACACGAATTACAACAACAGCAACGCCAACAGCAATAAATCACCCGTACGCACCACAGGCTCCCGCCCTGCTTACAATAATTCCAATAGCAATAACAATGGAAAGGGCCTGAGCAACAGCGTTCGCACCATATTTGACAGAAACAACAGCGGCTCCGGCAGTTCTGGTAGCGGATCTTCATCACGTACCTATACACCATCGAGCAGCAGTTCATCTTCAGGAAGCTCCTCTTCTTCTTCAGGCAGTTCATCAGGAAGCAGCAGCGGAGGTGGTGTAAGCAGACCCACACGAAATTAACCGGCACGATCAGTATCCGGCTGCGGAACATTAGTCAATGTTTCCTATACCGTTTTATCCATAACTATCAATTATCCTGTTATGATCAAAAAATTATACCTCGTTCTCTTTATACTGGCCACACAGCAGGCCTTCTCACAGGTACCCGAAGAAGCCCTGCGGCTATCCTGGAAACCACAGGCCGGCTCTGCCCGCAGCCAGGCCACCGGTGGTGCCATGGCTTCTCTCGGTGGTGATGGCACAGCATCGTTGGTCAATCCTGCAGGACTGGCCTTCTTCAAAACATCCGACTTCGTACTCACACCCGGCTATCGTTTTGGCAACGACAATAACCTTTTCCGCGGCACCACCCTA
>JAEUVM010000684.1 GCA_016787125.1 Chitinophagaceae bacterium
GCCTGCCCGTATCTGCTGGCTGGGACAGGGCGAAAGGGAGAAGGCAGGACTCGCCTTTAATGAGTTGGTGAAATCCGGAAAGGTGAAAGCACCGATCGTCATCGGCCGTGATCATCTTGATACCGGCTCAGTGGCTTCGCCGAACCGGGAAACGGAAGCGATGCTGGATGGCAGTGATGCGGTGGCCGACTGGCCCATTCTGAATGCACTGGTGAATACGGCAGGTGGTGCAAGTTGGGTGTCATTACACCATGGTGGAGGCGTAGGTATGGGTTATTCTATCCACGCAGGTATGGTGATAGTGGCAGACGGAACAGATGATGCAGCAGCGAGACTGAGCCGTGTATTGCGAAATGACCCTGGCATGGGAGTGATACGGCATGCGGATGCGGGGTATGACATTGCAAAAGATACTTTGAGAAATAACGGGCTGGATTATTTGGACAGGTTATGAATCCATGAAAAGCGTTAGAACTTAATTAAAAACACCAGCTATTGTAGCTATCCTCCCGCCAGTAATATGCCTGCCCAACCTGTTATGAAGCCAAAAAAAAGACAATATCTTAATACCATTGCATTTGTCATACTTTCAGCCCTTTCAGTGTATTTGCCATACCAGGCATTCAGTTTTTTGGATATACGCCATCCCAAGGTACCATCATAAAAACTTATCATCAGCATGATGAGGAAGGTCAATGCTTCTGATTTACTTTTCGTGTAAAGGAAATAGCTTGCACTGCAATAGACCAACACAGAAAGAATGCTAAACCATCCGTAGTTTATCCGGTACTTTCTTGAACAAACAGAGCCTCCTATATCCACCAGAGTGGTGGAAAGTAATGCCGCAATTGTGATAAATAATATGGTTGAAAAATTCTGTATAGCGGGTATTTTTTTTAAGCCATCAGACTTGATTACTACTGATAACGGTTCCTGATTTGTTTAATTGATAGTAAGCTTTCCCTTCTTAATGTCATAACTCGTCAGTACCACACTGTCCACATCCTTTCCATTCAGTTTCCCGGGTTTCCAGGTTTTAAGTGAGGCAAAGACGGCGAGTACCTGTTTATCCAATTCGGGGCTTTTTGTTTTATTATCCGTTTCGCAGCGGAGTACTTCT
>JAEUVM010000720.1 GCA_016787125.1 Chitinophagaceae bacterium
GAAAAAAATGCTTCGTTCGACCTTGCCATCTTATCCGAAGAAGGATTCCTGGCCGTAGAGACTGCCATTACTCAAATGGCCGAAATACTCGCAGAAAACCTGCACGCCCAGGTGGCTGATCTCTAAGCAACAGATAAACAAGGCGTTGTATTCACACGACAGCTTGCAGAAGCCCCTTGCAATAGCACAGAAGCATTAGTTGAAGCCATAGATTGGCTTTCTCCAATCGTGGAATCGTTTCTTCAAACCGTGGAAAGCATACTTCAAACTGCCAAATTCATTGTACAACTGAAAAAGGCCGTTGGTATCACCATAGAAAGTAGTCTTAATGCCGTGGAATGAAATCTTCAACTGCCGGAACGATGTTTACAAACAAAAAATGGAATAGCAGATGTCACGGAAAAGATAGCTATACCAGCAGAACGCCGTTTTCAAGTGCCGGAACCGTTTCCACAAGCCGCAGAACCATTTATTAAAGTGACCGATACACCATCTTATACCATAGATGCAGCATCTCATTCCATGGAAACATCCTCTCAAACGCAAGATGGCCTGTTGCAGTCGCCGGTTTCGTTATCATAATCTGCCCGGCAAACAATCTGCTATGCGGAAACATTATCTCAACATAAAAGAATCATTTCCAATACTGCAGTTGGCATTACACTGCCGGCAAACAGGCTATCCAAAATACCGGACTGCCTTTCAGTAAAGCCAAAAACAACCCTGTAACCCGGTCATACAGCAGTTTGTAATAAAACCCTGCAATCAATAACCCTCTCTCCCGATTTCATAAAGATTTGCAAAAACACTTTACCACTGTTGTTTTAAAAACCAACCAGTATTACTTTGCATACACTTTCAAACACGAAAGCACTTCCGCAATTTAACCGTAAACGCTTCCATGAACTTTAAACAAAATAAAGTAACATGGAAAGCAAGAATTATTTCCGCAACACCACGGCCCCGTTGCCGCCAGGTTGTCATTCTCCTCCGCTGATTATGTATCAGGCACTGTGCCTTATGCAGGTACGTATTGCCCGCCTGCCCGCTTTTCGCCAGGGCAAGATCAATTTATCCCTTTCATTCAATAAAATAATAAGTATATGAACGCTTATCAACACTCCAAATTCCGCATGTATCATGCCGTATATAATTTTCTCATCGAACATAAAGCCGTCTGGAGCGGCATAAACGGCTATACGACTATCGTGAAAGATTTCAGCCAGTTGATTGACAATATCAGCAGTCTTACAGGTAAGAAAATCCGCAGCATTGCCGGTGTTACACTCAGTACAGCCAACCTGAAAAAAGAACTCTGTCATTCAGCCCTCGTTGTTTCAGGTACATTGGTAGCCATTGCAGACCAGGAGAAGAAATTTGAAATGCTTAAGTCTATGGATTTCACCCGCAGCCAGCTCGAAGATCTGCCTGCCGAAATGCTGCCGGGTATTTGCCGCCTCATCCATACCACTGCCACAGCTAATAAGGAACCCCTGACAGCCTTTAACATTACAGATGATACACTGCAAGAATTTGAACAGCTCATCACACAGTATGAACACCTTTGCACCGCTCCGCGTATGGCCATTAACGTTCGCAAAACACTCGGAGAAACGCTGAAGGAACTCTTTGCCGAAACAGATCAACTGTTAAAGAAAAGGCTGGATAAGGTGAGCGTTTTTTTCAAAAAAGAAAACAGCGCCTATTATAATGAATATAAGAACAACCGGATCATAGTCAACCAGGGTTCCCGCTCCACCAAAGTTTCAGGAAAGATCACCAACAGTACTACAGGCGAACCCCTGAAGAACGTAAGCGTAACCGCAGAAGGCACCGGCTTACTGGCCCATTCAGATGCCGATGGAAACTATACCCTGAAAATACCCAAAACAGGGCCCGTGAAGATGGTGTTTGAACAGGACGGATTTCATCCCAAGACCATTGATGATGTGGAATTAAAATTGGGGCGCAATACGGTTGTACCCGTTGAAATGGTGACATCGTAAAGACGCAATGCATTGCGTCTCGACATGCATCGCGTCTCGACATGCATGTGGAGACGCCATGCGTGGCGTCTCTACAAACCAAATTGCACATACAACGGTTGAATAGACGTACGGCTGCTGCCACCTTTCAATATAAAACCACTGGCTGCCCATGTTTTCGTGGAAGGTGAATGTTGCCGGCAGGTCACATAATCACCCCATTTCAGATCGGCGGA
>JAEUVM010000739.1 GCA_016787125.1 Chitinophagaceae bacterium
GGGATTCTTCAATAAACTGTTTGGTAAAAAGGAAAAGGAAAGTCTTGATGAAGGACTTAAGAAAACCAAAGAAGGTTTTCTTGCCAGGATAACCAAAGCCATCGCCGGTAAAAGCACTGTGGATGAAGAAGTGCTCGACAATCTGGAAGAAGCCCTGGTGGGTGCTGACGTAGGTATCGAAACCACGGTAAAGATCATCGAGCGGATCGAGAAAAGGGTGGCGAAAGACAAGTACATGAACAGCACCGAGTTGAACCGGATGCTGCAGGAAGAAATAGAAGCCCTGCTGGTAGATGCGCCCTCTGCCAACAGTTATGCGTTTGATTCAGACCTGCCCAAGAAACCCTATATCATCCTCGTGGTGGGAGTGAATGGTGTGGGCAAAACCACTACCATTGGCAAGCTGGCCTACAACTTTAAGAAAGCGGGTAAAGAAGTATTGCTTGGTGCCGCTGATACCTTTCGGGCGGCGGCGGTTGACCAACTCACCATCTGGAGCGACAGGGTGGGAGTGCCGATCGTTAAACAATCCATGGGCAGCGATCCTGCTGCGGTGGCTTTTGATACTGTACAAAGCGCTATGGCTAAAGGAAGCGAGGTGGTGCTGATTGATACAGCAGGCCGCCTGCACAACAAAGCTCACCTGATGGATGAACTCACCAAGATAAAACGGGTGATACAAAAGACCATTCCCGATGCCCCGCATGAAGTGCTGCTGGTACTGGATGGCAGCACCGGGCAAAACGCATTAGAACAGGCCAGGCATTTTACTGCTGCCACCGATGTGTCTGCATTGGCCATCACCAAACTGGATGGCACTGCCAAAGGCGGTGTGGTACTTGCCATCGCCAGCCAGTTTAAGATACCGGTAAAATTTATTGGAGTGGGTGAAAAGATGGAAGACCTGCTTGTATTTGACAAGCACGAGTTTGTGGATAGTCTTTTTAATTTAGATAAAAGAGAATCACTGTTGTCCGGTAAAAGTCAGCAATAAAAATAAAAAGGAGGCCGAAGCCTCCGGAAGTTAGTAGTTTAGAGTTACTAGGCTTTAAAACACTAACTATGCGTAAAAGTAGTTTTTTTACCGGACAGCCGATCTTCA
>JAEUVM010000352.1 GCA_016787125.1 Chitinophagaceae bacterium
AACAACAACAGTGCTTTGGACCTTGCGCTGCAGCCGATTGATGATTACAACAAACGTTTTGGTAAACTGGGGGAAGAAACCGTAGATCCTGATGCAGAAGAAGGAGATACGCAGAAGCCCGAAGAGCCCAAAGCGTAACAAAAAAAGAACAGCGCCTTTCAGGGTGTGCGAACAGCACACCCTTTTTTAGTGCCTGCCCCACAAAGCCATTTTGTCAGTTTTCCTGCCAAAACCGGAGGATGACCTCACTCCGGGTTAGGTGGTACCTCACTTTTAGTTAGGTAGTACCTCACTTTTAGTTAGGTGGTACCTCACTTTTAGTTAGGTGGTACCTCACTCTGAGTTAGGTGGTACCTCACTCTGAGTGAGGTGGTAGCTCACTTTTAGTTAGGTGGGACCTCACTCTGAGTTAGGTGGTAGCTCACTTTTAGTTAGGTGGTACCTCACTCTGAGTTAGGTAGTACCTCACTCCGGGTTAGGTAGACCTCACTCTGAGTTAGGTAGTACCTCACTTTTAGTTAGGGCCCCCGCACCTAACGCCAGGCGTACCTGCAAAATCAGCAGGAGGACCTGTAAGACCAGCAGGCGGGCGAGGCGGGAAGCATGCACCAGGTTCTGCCAGACAAGCAGAGGGTTAATAAACAGTGCACCGGGCTTAAGAAATCGAGGGCTATGTGTTGAAGTAAAGCAGGGAGTGATGAAAAGTCATGATAAAAGAAAAGACCGGCCTACGCCGGTCTTTTGATCTGAAGAGCTTATTTCTTGCGTGGGTTATTTCCCCTGCCGCCGCCGGATGGTTTGGTGGTGGTGCTGGGCCCGTTAGCGGGTTTGCTTCCTTTTGCCATGGTGAATTGATTTTAGGATATAAAATTATTATGGGGCTTTGAGGTTTAAAATAACCGGGAAGTGTTTTAAAAAAGTTGTGGGGGGAGAAACAGTTAGTGGCAGGATACTTTAAGATGGTTTGTGGCAGATCAGTCTTCGGTTACCCACCTTGGCAATTGTGTATTAATGCTTGTAGTGAGGTTATAACCAAACCGTTTAAATACTTTTTGCCAAAACCTGAAATGATCTGCTACCGGAATTTTCTTGCCAGACGAAGCCACTATATTGATCTCAATATTTTTGAACCCTTCAAAAGTGAAAGCAGGAGGGTTTACTTGATCCAGTGCATGCTCTGCGGTCTTAAAATCTCCATCGTCAATATCTATCCGCACAGCGCCAAAGGCACAATCCTCCAGCATATCAGATAGTAAAATGATTTTAATATTCCGGTTTTCTTTATTTGCCGTATCGCCGGCGAGAAGTGTAGCTATTTTTTCAATCGAATTGATCAGGCAGGTGTTACCATTAGAACGTTGACTTACCCGGATCAATGTGTCTTTAAATTTTTTTCTTTTAGTTTTTAACGAGTCCTGATATTCTTTGCGTGCTTTGTCGGTATATACTGTACTCGCTTCAGGCGGAAGCTCAGAAAAAGGTATCTCGAATATCTCATCGCTGATATCAAATACAGCACAATAATACCCTTTACTCATTATGCTCCCGAAAATACTGTCAGCGTTGCTTACGATTACCGCTCTGCTGATACTGTCCTGGCTTTTGGTAAAATCGCAAAGAATATAGCAACGTGTTTCCTTTGGTATATCTTCATGGCCGCATCCAATTGCAGCTACAAGCAAGACGCCTAGAAACAGTCGTTTCATACTTATCAGTTTAGAGTATTAATGTGTTTGTTGATCTTTCTGGAAATTGCAATATTTCTCCATTCCATTACTTTGGTAAAGAAATCTTCACCCCGTATATATTTATCCGGCTGCATTCCCCCTATAGCGTAGCCTCTTTGGTAAAAAGCTAAAAGGTATTCAGCATAGGCTTTTGTTACATCATCCTCATTTTCGAGGCTGCTATACGCCGCAGCGATATCATTATAGTCTTTTTCGATAATGGTCACTTCTTCTTCAGCTCTCTGCCATTTTTTTCGACTTTTATCATAACTGATGTCGCTTTTTTTCATTCTACGTAGATTCTGAAAATTAGTCAGCGCATAGGACAGACATATACCTCCGATGACCGGAAACAACATTGAAATGGTGACCAATGCCACCCGGGTCAAAGAGGTAACATCAATAAGGCTGTGCTTAACAATAATAGAGTATCTGAACAATGCCAGCATGAGAATGGAGAGAATTGTAAAGAAGAATATCCCGGTTTTCCAGCGGTCTTTTGCTTTTTTCTCCTTGTTAATCTCCTCTTCTAACTCTTTTGTGTTTTGAAAACCGTTTTCTTCAATGAAACGCCTGAACACCATGAGCCTGTTTGCATACGGTGTGCCGATAAATTCGTCGTAATAGATTTTTATATAGATAGTACACATCGCCACTCCCAAGGCAGTAATTACTGTTTCCCAGCTATACGCAAGAACGTTTTGAAGTTTATTGTTCATGAAAAGCTGAGGGAATGAGTACTTCTCCGGCCCGGTGGAAAGACCAAGCCCTTTTTGAATCAGCGTAAGAGCAAAAGGAATATCAGCCATTATGAGTATGAGAGCAACGATAAAATATATGAAACATAACCACAAGGAGTGTGCCCTTGGAAAGAAACGATACTGAAATTTAGTATAATTATTATATACCTGCTCCCGCTTATACAAGGCTTCATCATTCTCTTTAATGCGGGTTTTAGCATTTAGCACAGACCGGAGACTTGCCAACTTCCCTTTTACAATCACATAAACGTGTCTGAATAACTCCTGTGCGGATGCCATTGCAATGTCAGGCAGGTTAAATAACTGTACTCCAAGCGAACCATCCCGGCGGCCCATTTCATACATATACTTCTGGCTGGCGCTGATCCTGTCATGCAGCCCCATTTTTACGTGGATGTCATCAAATCCCCGTACCTTTTCGGAGTACTCGTCGTAAAACTTTTCATTGTCAAGGCTGGATTCATCTGTGACGGTCTTTTTTACTTCCGGCCCATTTTTCTTTCCCCGAATAAACAGACGTCGTAACAACTCGCCAGTTTTTTTAAAGAAAGCGGAAATCCATGTTGATGTTTTTTTCATAACGCTTACTGTTTTATGCTCTCTGGTAAAAGAATTGGGTAGTCTCCTCCGGGATCATTATCTGCACAAGACTGGTAGTACACCACGGTGGGCCCAATATTGTTTTCACGGTACCATATTCCCAAGTGAAAGCCATCGAGGATGTCGTTCATAGAGGTCTTGAGTAACTGATTCATGGCAATGCGGTCATCGGCCTGTTCTTTCTTTACGGTTGCCCTTCGTGCCTGTGTTGTGGCTATGTCGGTTTCACAGGCGGCTAATTGCATTTCATATTTTCTTAGTTCGGTATTCTTTTTTTCACGATAACTAGCCAGTTCTTGCTCGGCCTTACCAGTTCTTGCTTTTTGTTCCCGGTATTCAAACTCAAGCGCTTTAAGCTCTTCCACGATGTGTGGGAAATACCGCTCCTCCCAAGGCTCCATCGCTATGATTGACTGAAATGGTTCGGTTGCTGGCTCCGGATTCTTCTTCCAGGTTATTTTTTTTATCAGCCAGGCAAAAGGATTTGTATCGCCCTCCCTTTTTTTACGCTTTGCCAATTTGGTCTTATTTACCGCAGCATTGAAGCTGAATTGTTTTAATACATGCTGAACTATGTTTTTGTCACGGTCTTTTATTTCATCAGGTAATGCTGGAGCTTCGGGTGCCGTGCAAACAGCTATGGCACTATTCAGGCGAAACATTACTCTTTCGAGGAAGCGGCTGGTATCAATCAGCCCCTGGCTCCTCACACCGTAGGCAAATGTGACACCACCTACCAGGCTCATACCTATAAACAGCAGTATTGCATACCGGGTACTTTGATCAATGGGGATAAGCTGTTGTCCATTTGTGGTATTGTACGGGATAACGATAATGCAGATAGTAAATATGAGGAAGGCAACGAGGGTAAAAGCCAGTTCCCTGTTTGCCCAAACCCAGTTAACATATTTCCCGTTATTATTCTCCTGCTTATGAACCAGACGAGGCTCCACAATTTTAATAACGTACAGGTAGATAAGCCCGGCAAGGGCCAGCGCAACAAAAGCCCCAACGATCAGACCTTCTGAGCTGGCATTAAGCGAATTAAGATTTTCATCAGAGGCCTTGTATGCCACGCAAAGCGCCACGAGCCCGATGATGAGAATGAAAGGGACCAACTGAAGCCAGAAAGCATACCAGTTATTACTCTTGATGTTTGCTTTATAATCAAGTTTATCCACTCTTTTAGATATGGCAGCACCGAGCAGTATCTCACTGATAATTTCTTCATCACTTTTTCTTTTCAGGGTTTTTATCAGCCGGTAACTAAGCCAGCTGATACCAGTAATCAGCCCGATAAGACCTAATAATATCAGCACTTTCCAAACACCGGCAATATCCTGGTCAGCTGTATTCAAGACACCTCCGAGTATGAAGTATAGGAGATCTTTGTTTCCGAACCCTGTAGCGGCTGCAAATGTGGAGAAAAAAAACCCGGCTGCAATAAATGAAGTGCCGGCAATAGACCTGAGTGCATTAGTGGTAACCGGACTTATTCCATCCACATCCATTATAGTGAGCACTTTTTTTACTTTTTCATACCGGGTCTTGTAATGATCATAAAGCTGCTGATAGCATTCGGCCATCTTTGCGAGGTGGTCTTTTTCGTCTTCAAACTTCTGTTTACTGATACGAAAACTCTCTTTGTAGATAGTCTCCTGAATGTTAAGCGCCTTTTTAATTTGTATTTCTGCTTCATCAAGACTTTTATTGATGATGCCTGCTTTTGCTTCACCGAGGCGTATCCTGGTTTCTGTAAGGCGTTTTTCCAGGGCAAGTAACTCCTGTTCTTTCTGCCACTTTTCTGCAATCAGTTTTTGCAATACCCGATCATCTTCCTCACAGTATGCCTTTGCGACAGCAAGCTCATGTTTTATTTCCTGCAGTCTTCTATTAAGGAAAGTGATGGTTTCTTCTATGTGGTTGAGGCGTATGGCAGCGATCGAGTCAATTTCAGCCAACCTTTTTTCTGCTTCCAGCGAATATTCACGCCGGATTATCTCCAGTGTTTCAACCGGACATTTAACAGTTGAAATGGCCTCAAAAAAACCACGACGTTTCAGACTTTCAGCAAAAGGGGTGTCACCGGCTACTGTATTGGTTTTTACATCCGCATTTCCTTGTATGCTGCCAGGGTCAGCCGGGGTGTTATTATTTTCTGGTGGCTTTTGTCCGTTATCACTCCCGGAAGGTATTCCCCATTGGTCGGCAGCAGACTTGTAAATACTCATAGCAAATGGTTAGTTTGGTGTTCACTTTAAATTTTAAACGGCTTGCTTTTTTCAAACTGTTCCGCTTTTGGGCCGAAACTGAAAAGGTTGGGCTTCGAGCTGACAGGCATGTGTGCTGATACCTTTCTGTGCAACTCACGATAACTGTCGCAGAAGTCGTATTGTTTCAAAACTTCCAAAAGCCAGTAGGTGTAAAGGCTGAAGTCAATATTCAACCCTGGATACGCTTTTTGAGAATCCTGGCAGGCAGCCATAAGCAAACAAGTGGCGGATATCTCTTCTGTTTTATATTTTGGGAAAGACCCTCCAGGGCGGAACGGAACAGATGTGTCTTTAATGCTCGTGCCAGAGTGGCAACTATCAGCTATAACAAGTATTCTTACACCCGGACGGAAAGATTTGAGCAAGTCAAAAAGGTCGTCATCAATTAGCATCTTATCATACAGGCACCAGGTTTCATCGTAGCCATCGTCCTTATTCTCAAGACGCTCATCCCCACTTCTGTCTTCCACCCGGCTTCCATGACCAGAGAAGCTGAGGAAAAATAAATCACCGTTTTCTAAATAGGAGGAGGCGGTTTTAATACCGGCTATTACATGATCATAAGTGGCGTCTTCGTTAATAAGGATAGCTGACATAAACCCAAATCTTTTTGCTATCTGCTGTTTTGCCAGCGAGTCTGCATCACAATTTGGAAGAAGCCTCAGCATCATGCCTCTTGAGCGATAAGCAGCTCTGTCGTACTGGTTTATACCTATATGAAGTGATATCCCCTTTGACATATATTTAAATAATTAAATGAAAGAAGCTAAGATGATAAAGTACTGGAATGTCAGATAGGGGTGAATGCCTTAAAATAAATAAGTGGTTTTCCTGTTTGGAAGGTGGTTAGCCTGTTTTTCAGATTGCGATTGTATGATAATCAGCCATATAGGTAAAGAGAATGCCTTTAGGGTGGAACCACTATTTTATAAGGCCTAATCCACGATTTATTTTGCTGTTATTGTTAAACCAAACCATTTTTTATGTCAAACACAAGAAACACAAAACCGCTGCCGGATGTATTTATTCCTAAAGAGGAAGTAAATCTGCGAGTGAAAAAATTTATGGACCTGAAACATCCCCTTTTGACTTCTGCTATGGGAAAAGAGGAAACAAAATCTGCCTGGTATTCATTAGAGCAGTTTGAACAGGTCATGAGAGAGATGTACTATCAGAATGCAGACGGTTTACGCATTTATTTCGGGGCTTATCCTGAAAGCGATCCGGTCTATGGAGGACAACTCACTATCATATTTGTTCCTACCCGCCTTGATACAACGAGCGGTAAACACAAAGATGTTATTATAGACGATGACATAAATTATGATGACCGTAAAAACCAGACAGACGCTCAAGACTCGGAGGCTGCTTTTTTCAAGGGATTAGATACATTTGGTTTATGCCCGCCATCGTGTATTGACCAGGATTGCAGCTTCCCTTATACTGAATAATTTATGAATTGGTTTCAATACTTTTCTATTTCTGTTATATTAATCAGCTATTTATCCAGCCTGAGAATTTTCAGGCTGGATAAATCTCCATTACTGAAGTTGTTCTCCTTTTTTCTTCTTTTTCTGCTTCTTGGAGAATTATTCGGGATGGCCTGGTCTAAATGGATATGGTCTAAAACCGGCTTTACACGAAGTAATCAATGGTTCTATAATTTTTTTCATGCAGGAACGTATTCCTTTTATCTGTATTTCTTTTACAAGGTTTTATCTGTTCGCTATCTGAAAAGGTGGGTACAAGTGATGGGGGCCGTATACCTGATGTTTGTGATTTATAACCTCTCATTCTGGCAAGGTGTTTACCAGTTTAACAGCTATACGGAGCTTTTCAGTTGTTTTATTATGATATTTCTGAGTATAGCTTATTACTACCAGCTGCTGCATGCGAAGGAAATAATTGTTTTGTCGCGGGACCCTTTTTTCTGGATCAGCACAGGCGTGCTTACATATCATCTTGGAAGTATGATGGGTTTGTTTTTGATAAATGTAATGAATGCCATATCTCTTGATAAAGCCAGGGATATCCACCTGATTATAGGCTTCTGCGGCATACTAATGTATCTTAACTTTACAGTTGCTTTTTTATGTCTGAAAAAGAAATGATATGGAAGGCTGTCATCTTCGGGGCTATACTCTTCCTCTCTCTCGGATGCGTACTGGTTTCTTTTGTGTTTCTGTACCAACGAAAAAAATACAAACACAAGCAAGAGGTGAAAACCATCAGGGATAATTTCACACAAGAGATGCTGAATTCAAAAGCGGAGATACAGGAACAAACATTGCAGCATATAGCTTCAGAGATTCACGATAATTTTAGCCCTACTTTGTCCGTGATAAACCTGAACCTGGCGCAGGTATTGCCCGCCGTACAGGAGCCTGCAAAGGAAACGATTATTGATACAAAGAATATTGTTAAGCAACTGATTGCCGAAATGAAAGCGCTGTCTGGAAGCCTGAACACAGCGCAACTGTCAAGAATTGGATTTGTGGCAGCCCTGGAGCAATATGTCGGAAGGATTCGAAAGACAGGGTTTTATGAAATTCAGTTCACAAGAAGCGGAGACATATACAGACTACCCGCCAACAAGTCAATAATCTTGATTCGTATGTGCCAGGAGGCGATCAATAATATATTAAACCACGCCGAAGCTACCCGGATAATAATAAATCTTGATTTTAAGCCTGGTCTTTTCATTGTGACTATTGCCGATAATGGCAAGGGGTTTGATCCTGCAAAAATTCTGAACGACCCTGATAAGCAGGATAGTACCGGATTAAATAGTATGCGAAACAGGGCAACAGCTATTGAAGCTACACTGGAAATTATAAGCACAGAAGGAGAAGGAACGATTGTACAGATAAAGTTACCCGTTTAATACAAAGCATTATGCAGCCTGAAGCTAACAAAATTAAAGTGGCGATTGCAGACGATCATACACTTTTCAGAAAAGGTATCATAAAACTATTGGACAAGGATCGGTATGAACTGATATTCGATGTACAGGATGGGCAATCTGTAATAGAGGAAGTTTCAAATAAAGACAACCAACTTCCCGACATAATAATTATGGATATTGAAATGCCAAACATGAACGGATATGAAACAGTAGCCTGGTTAAGAGATAATTTCCCAGACATAAAAATACTGGTTGTTTCAATGCTTGACAGGGAAGAAACTATTTTCAAGATGCTGAAACTTGGAGTAAAAGGATATCTTTCAAAGGATATGGAGCCAGAGGATCTGCATGCTGCTTTAGTCTCTATATTTAACCGGAATTACTATTATACGGACTTTATTACCAACAAGCTTATTCACGCTATTCAGCAGAGCGATAATGCAAAAGAAGAGACTAGTTCTCTATTAAATCATCAGGCATGGGCAAGCCTTAACAGCCGGCAGAAAGAATTTGTCCGATATGCTTGTACCGAAATGATTTATGAGGAAATTGCTGATAAGATGTGTGTGAGCCCCAAAACGATTGATGGATATCGTGACGTTGTATTTGAAAAATTTAATGTAAAAAGCCGTGTTGCACTTATTCTGTATGCCATTCGAAATGGTCTTGTCAGCGTTTGAGGCTGGTAAAATTGCTTTCTTAGTACAGTCAGTGAACTTCACTGCCCAAAAGAGGTTCCCAAATGTCAAATGTTTACTAACCGAGAGCAAGTGTCTTGAAATGGGTGGTATTTAGTTCCTTAGTAATTGATAATTCGCTCCTTGATATCCTTTTGTAAATTTATACTACGTAGCATTTCCCACCACCATCATGAAAACCCACCTCTTCATCCTCCTCGCCTTCCTACTCACCATCACCGCCCGGTATATTCCGGTTGGGTCCGCTACCGAAACATTTGGTGAGTACACTCTTGAACTTAGAACGGCACTACTGCCGGGTATTGTGTTGTTCGGGCTGGTGGCACTGGTGGTTACGGTCATCCTGGCCATCATTACCTATTACCGCTACAAACAACCAATGAAGGGCGGGCATAGCCTGGTGCGGACAGATATGTACATACTTCCGCATTTCATCACCATAGCGGTATGGGGTGCGGTGGTACTCATCATTGAACTTCTACTCAGCCGGTTCATTCACCTCTTCAGGGGTATGGCGCCATACTTTGCTATCATACTGGCAATGGTACTGCTGTATAAGTTTTGCCTGCAATGGAGCATCAGCACCATCCGGCCGGTATTCATTACACTGAACGGAGAGAAGATACAGGTGCGGGGTGTGTTGGGCAACAGTACCCGCAATATCAAAAACCTCGTATCAGCAGCACATGATATAAAGACAAACGCCATCCTCCTTCAATTTGAAGAAGGGTTACATAATGTATCACTGTTTCTGTCCGACTACGAACCAGATGAACTGACGGCATTTGTGAATGAATTAAAAAACAGGGCGCCGCAAATTACCGCCGGGGGGTAGAGACGCAATGCGTTGCGTCTTTACCGTACCGGGGCATTCCACCCCCATCCCCAAAACAGGGTATTTTCTCTTGCGCCATCTTTTTGCATGTACCAACAGCGTATCTTGAAAAAGATAAATTTCTTTAACCATTAAACCTCATCACATGCAATTACAATTAAGCGTAATGGCCGCGTATCAAAAGGCCGGTTCACTATTACGGGTTTCTGTCAGCGGTTCCTATGGCCCCTTTATGATAACCAGGCAGGCATCAATGGCTTTCCTTAGTATCACGCTCATCAGGCTGGCAAAGTTCACTTCAAGCGGCCCGGTGTATGTTACAACCGTTATTGAATCAAATATCCCGGTAGGCATAGAACGAAACGGCACGCTTACCAGGGATGGCGAACCCGCAGGCCCGCTGCTTTTTTCCAAAAAGATTTCTTCTGCCAATATGAAGAACGCCCTGGTAAAAGTGGACCTGCAGAAAAACAACAAACTGATCACCTCAGAAACGGTTCACTTAAAGTAAAGCAGCTTTATTACGTTGTCTCTTATTCGTTCACAGCATCCTGCTCCAGGCAGGATGCTGCTTTACGCCTCCTCCCCCCAACAGGTTATTTTTACTTCCTTCCCAATAGCTGGCCTTCCATTAGCATACTATAATTAATACACTGTTTTAAATCGATCTGCTCAATTTCAACTTCGCCACTCAGGATAAACTCTTACGCTTTTGCTTTTTCTGCAAGTGCAGCAAAGAGAGTGTTGTTATAAATAAAATTGCCCTGAATAAAATTGTACCGATGGAGATACATGATTTTACTCATGATTGAATAGTATCTCATCACACCTGTACCCTTGTTATGTTTTAATAAATGATTGCACTGAAAAGAAAAATCAGGAAATCAGTATTAACCCCTACAGGTGTTTTTAACCGGTAGTTTATATTTGTATAGAACGATTAAGGATCATGTTTTTTGTGATACTTCGTTTTATAACCATAACCAAACTTTATCTTGCCATGAAACAGTATTATTCAAACCTTCTCCGTAAAGGAGAACAGAAAGCCCGGTACCATCCACCGTCTCACCGCTTTCTGTCAGCCACCACACACCTGTCTGCATCTTATCAGTAAAGAAGTTTTATAAAACAAGGAGAAGCCGAAAACCTTAAAACAGAGTAGGCATCAATTTCATCATCAAAGTTTAGCCTTTTGAATTATAAAGGCACCAATTCTATGGCTTTCGAACAAATGAACCAGGGAATGTTTGAGCAAATCTCCACAGATGAAATGGCGTCCATTCAGGGTGGTATCGTAGGCGGAACCAATTGTACTTGCGTTTCTTCTACTACTACCGGTACAGCTTGTCATTCTGATGGCTGTACAGACTGTGGTGATATTGATTCATCAGCTTCACTCAGCGGCAGCTAAAAAAAGAAGGCTACCTCATGTAATGTGAGGTAGCTTTTTTTCTGAACAGTCAGCGAAAGGCCCGTCCTGTAATAATGGGGAACGTAAAGCCCTGTAACAGTGCAGGCAATTTTTCATCATCAAAGTTTTGCCTTTTGAATTACAAAGGCACCAACGCTATGAGTTTTGAACAAATGAACCAGGATATGTTTGAGCAAATCTCCTCAGATGAAATGGCATCCATTCAAGGGGGAATTGTAGGCGGAACCAACTGTAGCTGTGTTTCTTCTACATCAACAGGCTCACAGTGCGCCGTAGACGGTTGTACTGATTGTGGTGATATCGATTACACCGCATCATAAAGTTGTGTAGTATACAACGCTGCCTCCTTAAAATTGAGGCAGCGTTTATTCTTGAATAAGATTGACAGGTGTTTGATGGTCCTATAAGGAAGATCAAAACACAGCAGAAACAGGTTTGTATTTCAGGTACTAAACCCTCGCTTTTTAATTACTAAAACAAGTGCTATGACTTTTGAATATATTAACGATGGGATGTTTGAACAGATTTCCACAACTGAAATGGCATCCATTCAAGGTGGGATCATTGGGGGAACCTTTTGTTGTAATCTGTATGCAACAGCCACCGGCACCGCTTGCCACATTGATAACTGTACGGATTGCAGCGATGTTGATTCGGCAACATCCTGATAGCCGCAAATGATTATTTCACTGCATAATACTATAAAGTGTGATTTTTCTGATCAGTCAGCACAATAGCGACCATACTACAAATGATGTAAGTGATTGGCTTTGGCATAAAAAAGCCTCCTACCGGCGTATTAACGGGGTGGATGCGTATGATGCGATAGATTACCCGGTAGACATACAGTCAAAAGAAGTTGCCGGCTACAGAGGACTTCACCACCAGATAATAGGAGGAAAGAAAGTTATTTGGTTCAGAAGATGGTTGCCGCCGGAATATTACTATACACTTGGCGCCTTTTCCGACAAGGAAAACCTGAACAGGCAAATGACTGACTACCTGAAACAGGAAGGAGCGGAACTGAGGAATTATTTTATGCACCTGTTTGTAAGATCGGCTGATTCAGTGCTTACTGATTTTACAAAGGCTGGCGTAAATAAGATATATATACTGGAGTTAGCCGAAAGCCTCGGCATGACGATCCCTACCACCATAATTACCGGCAGTAAGAAAACACTGCAGACTTTTATGAAAAACACCGGTGAGGTGATTGTGAAAAACATAAAAGATGCGGGCTTCTTCGAACACCAGGAAAAGTTTTATGTGAGCTTTACCGCCCTCGTCAGGCCAGAAGATGTAGAGCAGGCTCCGGACAATTTTTTTCCGTCCTTATTTCAACAGGCAATACAAAAAAGCTATGAGATCCGGGTGTTTTATCTTGATGGCACCTGCTATGCAATGGCTATCTTCTCTCAGGCCAGTGCAAAAACGTCTGTTGATTTCAGGAATTATGATTATCGGAAACCAAGCAGGAATGTACCCTACAATCTTCCGGAAGAGCTTCAGCAAAAAGTAGATAAGCTTATGAAAAGCGCCGGGCTCAACTGCGGATCACTGGATTTTATCCGGTCATCTACAGGTGAATATGTTTTCCTGGAAATAAACCCGGTAGGGCAGTTCGGTTTTGTGTCAGAACCCTGCAACTATTACCTGGAAGAAAAAGTGGCAGACTGGCTTATCGCTAAAGAAATAAAAGAGTAAATAATAAATTCTTATGACAAAAAACTTAAAAAAAGAAGAGCCTGAGGAAAAGCCGTTGGTTTGTGACCCAAGAATAAAACTTCCTTTTACTGTAAGAAAGGTGGTTACAATCAATAACTCACTGGAGTTCCCTCCCTTTACTTATAGCGGATTTTACCGTGATGATAAGTATTACTGCATCAATTTTTACAAACCAGTATCACAGCTTTCAAAACTTGTATGATATGCTCAACCGCGACACCAGTTTTCTTTGCCTCTATGCAGATTGTGTTCCGGTAAGGGGGCATAAAAGAAGCACTGTATGTGATTTACAGACCAATAAGTTTTATTTTATTCCTAATATTCTCTTTGAAATGCTCACAGAGCATTCCAATAAAACGATACAGGAAGTTGTTGCGTTTTACGGCGAGGAAAACCGGAGCAGTATTGAAGAATACACCAGCTTTCTTTTAGATAATAATCTCGCCTTCCTTACATTGGAGCCTGAAAAATTCAGCCGTCTTGATCTGAAGTGGGATACGCCCTCGCAGGTTACCAATGCCATTGTGGATATTGACGCCGGTTCAGCACATCCATACACCCGCATCATCAGCGAACTGGATGACATGAACTGCAAGTGTCTTGAAATAAGGACTTTCACAAAAGGCAATTATCAAAAAATCCTTCAACTGCTTGCCTGTACCCAGGAAAGCCGGTTGCGGGCAATAAGCATATTGCTGCCATTTTCAGAGGAAGAGTTTACGGAAAAAGACCTTGAAGTGCTTTGTGAAGAGAATAAACGGATTCGCCAGGTATTGGTGCACGGTTCGCCGCAGGAGTATATGGATACCAGCATAACGATTAAAGCAACCATTGTTTATTCTTCGGAAAAGATTGACTCTTCGGCTCATTGCGGGATTATTCACCCATCCCATTTTAAATCGAATATTTATCTCTTCAGCGAAAGCCATCACCATAATTCCTGTTTGAACAGGAAAATTTCAATTGACGTGAACGGGGATATTAAAAATTGTCCGTCCATGTCTGCCAGTTTTGGCAACATTGCTGTTAATACCCTTGGCAGCGTGGTGGAGCAGGATGCATTCAGGGTTAACTGGAATATTACAAAAGACCAGGTTGATGTATGCAGGAGTTGTGAGTTCCGCTATATCTGTACCGATTGCAGGGCCTTTACTGAAAACGGAAACCCGTACGGAAAGCCCGCAAAATGCAGTTATGACCCCTTTACCGCCACCTGGGCAGATGAAGAAGATAATCCTAAAGGTCAGCAGTTCAGAAAGATCGGAAAGGATAAAATAAAATATTTTGTATAGCGAAGCTTATGGTGGATACATATGATATAGACTGTGCTGAAGTGGTAAGCAGGGCATGCAGGTCGCTGAATGTACGGACCAACAAGTCTGTGCTTTTCAAAAAGCTTACACTGCATCCTACCTATCCATCGTTGCTGAGCATCAAGAACGTTTTTGATTTTTTGAAGATCGATAGTGCGGCTGTGCAGGTAAAGAACCGTGACCAGGTTACACAGCTCAAACCTCCGTTTATTGCATACATGAAACCAAGATTCGGAAGTTTTGTGCTGGTCACAGAAATAGCTGAAGAAAAAATTACGTATATCGCCGGAGCAGAAAAGAAAGTACGGGCAGCTGTTCATGAATTTCAGCATGACTGGGCAGGAATTATTCTGATGTATCAGAAAACAGCGGCATCTTCGGAGCCGGGTTACCTGCGAAGCCGCATTACGGGCATAGCCGGAAAAATGAGGTTGCCTTTTGTGCTCTGCACAATGGCATTTTTTTTTCACTTGTTTGCCGGAAAGTATTTTGCTTATTCTTCAAATGCTGTCTTCTTAGGAATGGCTGCCTGCAATGCAGCCGGTTTGTTTTTCTCCCTGCAGCTGCTTATGAAAAGTTATCACCTGGATATCGGGTACTTCGACAGGTTTTGTAACTTTTCGGAAGGATTCAGTTGTAATTCGGTACTAAACTCCCGCTTTGCAAAGATTCCTGGATTGGTAAGCCTGTCAGAACTGGGAGTGATTTTTTTCTTTATATCGGGCGGTCTTTTATTTTATGGAGGCCACGATATAAGCCTGAGAATCTGTATTACAGGTGTCATGGCGCTGCTGGCCTTGCCATTTACATTCTTTTCAATTTATTACCAGGCATTTGTAGTAAAGAAGTTTTGCCCGTTTTGTGTGGCAATACAGGTATTGTTCTGGATAGAGTTTATTCTTGCGTTTTCGTATTTGTCTGCAGAACGGATGGCTTTAGTCCCTTCCGGAACCTGGCTTGTGTTTTTATCACTACTCCTTTTTTCAGTGGCGGGGATAATGACGGCCAGGGCCTTTATAGAAAACAAAATTAAGCTGGAGAAGTTTGAGAATGAATTGCAGCGATTTAAAGGTAATCCTGAAATTTTCAAAACAATGCTGCTGCTAAAGCCTGCTGTCAGCACAAACAATAATAACCCGCTTTTATTTGGACCCGATAAAGCTCCTGTTGTCTTTTCTATCCTCATTAACCCCTTCTGTGAGATATGTGCATATACGATGGAAAAAGTGGCTTTTTTTATGAAAGAGAATCCGGAGAGAATACGACTCGAGATACTCTTTAAACTTTATGGAGATAAGACTCCCGAAATGGATAGTATCAGCCGTTCTGCACTTATCATAACTTCCCTTTATTCATCAGGAAGGACAGAAAAAGCCTTAGAACTGATAACCAGTGATCATACATACCTGCGAAAAGAGACAGCGAGAATATGGCAGGAGGAAAAAGCAAGTGAAAATTTTCTGGCAAAGGGTATGAAGATACTTGAAGATCATGCGGCCTGGTGTAATGAGACAAATGTTCATATAGTGCCTATGATATTTGTTAATTATCATCCGCTGCCGCTGGCATACCGTATTGGAGATATGGATTACTTAATTAAAAATATGTGAGGTATGAAATGTTTACTGAGGCCGAAATACCTGATGTTGGTCTTGCTGCTGATATTCTCGGCGAGATCTTATGCTCAGCAGGAAAAGATGATCCATATATATGGAAAGCTGAGCGATAGTACCGGAAAAACAGCATTGGCGTATAGCAGTGTGTATTTGCTGTCTGCCGACTCTTCAGTGAAGCTGACCAAACTTACCGACCAGGACGGGATATTCTTTTTCCGCCGGCTGCCCGTTTCAGGTTATAAGCTGACTGCAACATCACAGGGTTATGCAGATACAACCATTACGATTGATAAAGCCGACCTGGAACGGAGTAAGGATACATTCTTTGTCAGCCTCAGGTTGCCGCTCACACCCGCCGCCCTCCAGGAGGTGATACTCACCTCTTCCAAAAAAATCATTGAAAGAACTATTGATAAGGTTATTGTAAATGTCACCCGTTCGCCTGTGTTGACCACTTCCATCAATTCATTCGACCTGATGCAGAAACTGCCCGGTGTAATGTTGCAGGATGATATTGTCATGCTGCAGGGAAAACCGGTAGATATAAGGGTAGACGGACGGCCGCTTAATTTATACGGGGCAGAGTTGCGTACCTATCTGAACAGTATTCCGGGGAGCCAGGTAGAAAAGGTGGAACTGATAGCCAATCCTACAAGCGCTTTTGATGCCAATGCAGGCGCTATCATAAATATTATTTTGGTCAAGATTAAGCGGTATGGATTAAACGGAAGCTTTTTAACGAATGCGATGCAGGGAGTATATCCACGCATTAATACCGGTGTAAACCTGAATTACAGAAATAAGAAAGTAAACATATACGGATCTGGTTACCTGGAGTATTCCAGGGAAAGGAACAGGATAATATCCAGCTGGCCAGGTGTTTTTGGCACACAGGTAAACCTTCTGGAAAACAGGCAACTTGAATTGAACAGGAACATTAATATTCCGCTAAAGGCCGGACTGGATGTTGACTTCAGTAAAAACACATTTGCAAGCCTCGTGGTGAACTTTTTAAGCGGCGACAATAAGAACACAAACAGCAACAACACCTATATCGGACCGTCAGGCATTACCGGGCCCGACTCAACGATTGTGCTGCAATCAGTGGGAAAAACAAGGTCCATCAATCCTTCAGTTAATTTGTATCTGAAAACAAAGCTGGACACCCTGGGCTCGCAACTCTCATTTAATATAGACTATTGGAATTACGACAGGCGCATATCTAACGAACTCAGCAGCTACTTCTACGACAACCTGAATCAGCCTTACAAAAATCCGGCAGCCCTCCGAAATAACCTGCCAGCCGTAAACAACATTGCTTCGTCAAACTTCGACCTTACTCTTCCAAAGAAAAAATACAGCCTCAGCTTTGGCGGTAAATTCTACATCACAAAACGGGACAATAATTTCCAGTGGGAAAACTATCTTTCGGGTACATGGGTAGCCGATGCATTAAGATCAAACTACTTTGTGTATAAAGAGACCAATGCAGCACTTTATGCAGGATTCAAAAAGTCGATCAAAAAACTGGAGGTACAGGTAATCGCCAGGGCAGAAAAAACAAGGGTTACCGGTATATCAAAAACACTTAACGCGGTAAATACGCAGGATTACCTGAAGCTTTTTCCATCACTGAACCTGGGATACAGCATTTCTGATAATGATTACATGGGATTTTCATACAGAAAGAGTATAGCCAGACCTTCCTTTAGCAATATTGACCCATTTGCATTGTTCCTGTCAGAATATTCATTGTTAAAAGGAAATCCCAACCTGCAACCACAAATATCCCATTCTTATAGTTTTACCTATAGCTACAGGGAAGAAATAACTACGACGGTCAATTACCTGCGCATGAATAATGGATTTTCGAAAGTTTTCCTGAAGGATCCGGTAACTAACGTAGTCACCACTTCTTTTGATAACCTTTCCCGGTATGACGGGTATGGCCTGGACGTGAATTATTTCAAACGTCTTTTTAAAAAGATCAATACAGTTACCAATGTTAACCTGTCTTATGCCGATGTAAATACGGTTTTTCTTGATAGTACGGTTAAGAATTCAGGTTTTGGTTTCCTTATTTCAAGCTTTAATTCCTTTCAGGTTGGCAAGAAAATTAATGGGAATGTCTTTTTTGCCTACAGCTCACCATACCGCGGAACTTTATTTAATTACAAAAGCAGCGCCTTTGTAAATATTGGGATGGGTTTCCCGGTTTTGAACTCAAACGGCTACGTGAATATTTCAGTATCCGATATTTTTAAAACGACAAGGTTTGCCTATTCTTCAACATTCCCCGGCCTTGGATTGCAATACCAGAAACTGCCCGACAGCAGGTATATATCGGTGGTATTCAGCTACCGCTTCGGAAGTCAGAATATTGCGGCAAACAAAAACAGGGAGACGGGCATAGAAAGGGAGAAGAACAGAATGAAAACGACAGAACAATAGCCTACTTTTTTAAAACCAGGACAGGATGTCTAAAAGATTTGTTTTTTACAGGCAATATGATGAGATGGACTGCGGGCCCACCTGCCTGAAAATGATTTGCCAGTATTATGGAAAGACATTCTCTCTTGAGTATTTACGGTCGCTTTCATATACCTCAAGAGAAGGCAGCAGTATGCTTGGCATCAGTAATGCAGCTGAAAAGATCGGGTTTAAAACGATTGGTGCTAAAGCCCGTTATACAGACCTGGTAAAGGCAAACCCGGTCCCGTTTATCTGTTTCTGGCGTCAGAAACATTTTGTTGTGGTACATAGAATTACAGAGAAGAAGGTTTTTGTGGCTGACCCGGCCCATGGCATGCTCAAATACTCAAAAGAAGAATTTTTAAAAGGATGGTCCCTTGATGGTACGGCTGGCATAGTATTACTGGTGGAGCCTACGCCTGTTTTTACAGAGACAAAATCGGAGAAGCCCGAAAGGGAAAATAAATTTGCGATCGTTATTGCGCATGTCAGGAAATACAGACGAATAGTTTTACAACTTATACTGGGTTTGATCTGTGCCAGTATTTTCCAGCTCATATTCCCTTTTCTCACACAGAGTATTGTCGATGTGGGCATCAGGCAAAACAACCTGAAAGTCATATACCTCATTTTGCTTGGGCAATTGTTTCTTTTTCTTGGGAGAACGAGTATAGAGCTTGTAAGAAGTTACCTGTTGCTGCACCTGAGCAGCCGGGTCAACATCACATTGCTTACTTCCTTTTTCAGTAAACTGATGAGCCTGCCGTTGAGTTTTTATGACTCTAAAATGACTGGTGATATTCTGCAGCGAATCTCCGATCATCAGCGGGTGGAAAATTTGCTTACCGGGGGAGTGCTTAATGCCACTTTTGCCTCGATCAACCTTGTTGTATTCAGTATCGTGCTGGGTTTGTATAATTATAAAATACTGCTTGTATTTCTTGCCGGCAGTATCCTCTATTTCTTCTGGATAAAATTGTTTGCCAAAAAAAGAGCAGATCTGGACTACAAGAAGTTTAACGAAATGGCCTCAGTTAACGAGAAAAATGTGGAGCTGATCCATGGAATGCAGGAAATTAAATTGTGTAATGCCGAAAGGAAAAAGAAGTGGGAATGGGAACATATACAGGTGAAATTGTTTAAGATTCAATTAAGTTCTTTATCGTTGAAACAGTTGCAGATTGACGGAGCTTCGGTGATTAACGAACTTAAAAATATATTCATCACGTTCTTATCTGCTAAACTTGTTGTGGAGGGCCAGATATCTCTTGGCATGATGCTGGCTATTTCATATATAATTGGCCAGTTGAATGGCCCGATTGTATCGCTTACGGAATTTATTCAGCATTTTCAGGACTCACAGCTAAGCCTTGAGCGGATTAATGAAATTCATAAACGCAAGGGAGAAGAAGAATCCGGGCCAGCCGAAACGCTGACAGAGATACCGGCAGGAGAAGATATAAAGATTGACAGCCTCTCGTTCAAATACAGCTTCAGCGCTACCAGCCAGTTTGTATTGAAAGACCTGAATATGGTAGTCAGGAACCGTAAAGTTACCGCCATTGTTGGCGCAAGCGGAAGCGGGAAAACAACGCTTCTTAAATTGTTGCTTAAATTCTATCAGCCCCAGGAAGGTATGATTAATCTTGGGAACACGCCCCTTGTTAATTTCTCACATAGCGCATGGCGGGACAAGTGCGGCGTGGTAATGCAGGAAGGATATATTTTTAATGATACTATCGCTGGCAATATTGCAGTAGGTGTTGAAATGATTGATATGAAAAAACTGCATGAAGCTGCCCGCCTTGCAAACATCAGGGAATTCATCGAGGGCTTGCCGCTAAAATATAATACTAAGATAGGAAGCAGCGGTCTTGGCATCAGCACCGGACAAAAGCAGCGGATACTGATAGCACGGGCCATTTATAAAGACCCCGATTTCCTGTTTTTTGATGAAGCCACCAGTGCACTGGATGCCACTAATGAAAAGGAGATAATGGAAAACCTTGGCCAGTTTTTTAAAGGCAAAACAGTTGTTATTATTGCGCATCGGCTAAGTACGGTCAGGGATGCCGATCACATTGTGGTACTGGACCAGGGTCGCCTGGTGGAAAGTGGTAATCATGAAGAACTGATAGCCCTGAAAGCCGCTTATTTTCACCTGATAAAAAATCAACTTGAACTCGGAAACTAATATGGTTTATGCCCGTTAACAATACTGCAGATATAGTCAATACGCTTGAGCTGTCGCCGGAAACAAACGAGATACTCGGCAGGCCTCCCCGGAAATTGTACCGCTGGGGCAATTCTATGATATTTATCCTGATACTTGTGGTAATGATTGTTGCGTCAATTATACGTGTACCCGATGTGGTCAATGGAAGAGTGAAAATTACGCAGCCGGAAAATCCGCAACCGGGCTCGGATGCATCATCAGTCAGTATATCAGGAAATGCCAGTATCCGGTATACCGGCTTGCTCAAAAAGGGACAAAAAGTACTTATAGACCTTGATGCTTATCCCGCTTCACAAAACGGTACCATCGAAGGAAGGCTTGAAGAAATACAGCCATTAGCTTCTGATGAAAAAGTTAGTTTTAGAGTTAGCCTTCCAAACGGATTTGTTACAGACCGGCATACTATAATCCCTGTTCAGCCCGTTCTAAATGGAGGCATTCAGATTGTGGTAAGTGAAACTTCTATATTGAAAAAGCTTCTTCCTTTTTAGAGCAGAAAAATAAGCAGTTCCACTTATCCTCCGGCAATCAGAACCGGAGATTATATAATGATGAAGGCGGTAAATTTGTAGTAAATCAATTTTATTCAACTCAACCCACGTTTATGCGCTTCTTAACAATAACGCTGCTGCTATACTTGCCAGGAATAATTTATCCTGAAATATGCAGTGGCCAGCCAAAGGAAGCCGCTAATCCCAGGCTTTCTGTTGAGATACAGGCAATATGGAAAGAGTACAATTCTGCCCTGTTAGCAAATATCAAAATTGAAATAAAAAACGAATGCCCGCAGGAATACAGCGCATTAAATACCCGGATTTTGCAATTACTGGATTCTGTACAATATAAATTCGGCTATCCAGACCATGATATGGTTGGAGTAAATGTTTCCGGGGAATTTGACAAGATACTTTTTAATTACCCGCTGGCAGCTGAACGAAAGCAGGCAATACTGCAAAAGATGAGAGAAAAGGTGCTGCAGCAAAAGGCGTCGGCCGATAATTATGCAAAGATCACAGACCGTCTTATGTATAATAAGTCAAAAAGTCAGGTGTACGGCACTATAGTAAGCGCAAGCAATATTTATCCGGATATAGCAGAGAAAGATCTGATACTGTCTGTTCCCGGTCTTGTTGATGAGACGAACACAGATAACAAGAGAAAAGAAATAGGGCTGAAGCCGCTAGCCGATTACCTTGCACAATTCCGAAAAGATCTTGCGCTGTCGCTAAGCTCAGCAAAAAAAGCAGACTGATTCTGCTCTATAGAGGTAAGCACCCCTAACGATCATTGCTATCCGACAGGTCTGATAAATTGTGTGGGTTTTTAAGAAAAACAACACCTGTATCCTCTTGTGCTCATGTGGCAACTTTAAAAACACCCCCATCCCCAAAACAGGGTATTTTCCCCCCCCCGCACCCAACATCTGGCCCGCCATTAGCGTACCTTAGTAAACACATTATTTCAAAACCATTAAACCTTACCAACATGCTACACTTCCGCAATGCCGGGAAAAGATACCTGGCACCTCTCGTTCTGCTGTTATTGCTTGCCACTGCGTGCAACAATAAAAAAAACCCGAAAGATCCGCCACCGGATAAAGGCGATACCGTCACTGCCGGTCAGAAGTCCTTCAGCGATACCGCACTCGTTACCGTGGCCGCACTGCTGCCCTCCGCCGATGGCAACAGCCTCAATGTGGTCTTCAATGAAAAAGC
>JAEUVM010000030.1 GCA_016787125.1 Chitinophagaceae bacterium
ACAAATACCCTGTTTGTGGTATTGTTTTATCTTCTATCATATAATACCTTGCTGGTGAACGCGGAAATATGACCGGGTGACATGATTGCCGGATTTCAGTAACTTACTAAACAAAAACTATGGCAACAGCAAAAAAGACCATCAAGGCCGCCAGCCAGAAGCTGGGTATGGCAACAAAAAAGAAAGTGCGCCGGGGGTTAGGTCTTGCCGACGTAAATGAAAACATTCCAAAGCCGAAAAAGGAGCTTGACATGCTACAGGCATCAAAAGGATTGAAGCGGAAAAAACCGGCATTGAAGAAATCTGCTTCCGGAGTATTATCACTTGCCAATGCCAAAGGCAATGATGTGGAGCCAACCGACCTGAGTGAATAATATTGCCGCCGCTTCATTGATTGACCTTAAACATTAACCATACTTCTAACCATACCTTCTGCTATGCAAATCAAACTAATTAAAACGGCCAGTCCTGCCACTGCTGTAGCTGGCCAAACCAGTACTGTTTGTGAACCCTCTGTTGGTGTTCGTGGCAACAGTATCTTCTATACCGGCAACTGGTTTGCCGCCAAATCAACAGATAATGGCGCCAACTGGACATTCATCAGTCCTTATACACAACTGGCTCCTCCGGGCAGCCTGCAGTTTTGCTGCGACCAGACTGTGATCTACGATCCCAGCCGCAAACTTACCATCTGGCTGCTTCAGTATAGCGCTGATGCTACCGGCGAGAATGTATTGCGGGTGGCAGTAAACAAATCAACCACACTCGCCGACAATGGCTGGTACTGGTGGGACCTTAAGCCATCACTTAATATAAAATGGAAAGCACAGTGGTTTGATTATAACCATGCGGCCCTTTCCAGTAATTACCTGTACGTAGGTACCAACGTATTCAACAGCAGTAATAAGTTTACCAGGGGCCTTGTATTCCGCCTTTCATTGGATGAGCTGGCCAATTCTGCTTCCAATCTCAAGTTTGATCACTTTGAGTCCACGAGCTTTTCACTGCGCTGCACGCAGGGTGCCACGGGCACTATGTACTTTGGTTCACAGCGTTCAGATAAAGAACTGAATGTTTTTGAATGGAAAGAAAGTTCAAAAGTGGTAAAAGAATACCATGTGCCTGTCACCGCATTTAAAAATGGCACTTACACCGCCAATTGTCCTGACGGACGTAACTGGCTCAACCGTTGTGATGAGCGTATCACCGGTGCATGGGTCAGCAAGGGAGTGATTGGTTTTATGTGGACCGCCAACAAGCAGGCGGGCAGACCCTATCCATTTGTACGGGTGGTACGCATCACCGCTTCGAATATGACCAAGCTGGATGAACCCGATATCTGGAGTCCCAACCTGGCGTATGCATATCCCGACAGTTCTCCGAATGCAGATGGTACGGTTGGTATCAGTATCCTTTTTGGTGGCGGTACCAAATATCCTTCCCATGCTGTCGGTGCATTTGATGATGCCACCAAGAAATGGGTATTACAGGTCAACCAATCCGGCACACATACTTCCGCCGATCTGAAATGGGGTGATTATGTGACCTGCCGGCAACATTCACCTTCCACGAAAACATGGGCAGCCAGTGGTTTTATATTGAAAGGTGGCAGCAGCCGTACGTCTATTCAACCGTTGTATGTGCAATTTGGTTTG
>JAEUVM010000050.1 GCA_016787125.1 Chitinophagaceae bacterium
TAAGGAACGCAAGGTCATTATCCCCTTGCGCCCTGGCGTATTAGCGGTTAAGATTAGTTAAGTGCGGACTGTTTGCTGCACAAATACAGTAATTCTAAAACACTCTCTTTTGCGACGCTGCGCCGTTGCGAGAAATAAATAGGAAAGCGGACGCTGTCGGCCAGAGCCTATGGCCGCGGACGATTTGAACGGATTTTTTTGCATTAACCATGGGCTTCGCAGAACGTAAGACTTCGCAGAGCGGAGATAACCTGCTGCATCAGCCGCATGCAACAAACAACACTTATTCCTGCACTTTCTTTTAGCGCATTTCCCTCACTGGCACACGGTTCCGGCCCTTGCGGATACATAAGCCGCAGTACCTGTTGGCGCAAATCGGGTGCCAGGAGATAAGACCACTTGTTTTGCACTGAAGTTGGCTGCAGCACTGCCATTGATCACCAGTTGACCTGCATTTACCGTTACCTGGTTTCTTGCAGCATAAATATGTATGCCAGAACTGATGGTTTGATTTGTACTCAGTGTCAGGCTGTTTTCTGCAATACACTCTTCAAGAAAATTGGTGGCTAATAAAAATGCCCTTGCCCTGGTTCCCTGCCCGTTTGTAAAATTATTGCGGCAACTGCGGCGCCCATAGGTCATAATATTGGTTGGCGTCATTACATAAGGATTATTACAATCATCATTAAGGGTGTTTCCAATGTACTGGCAGGTGGTGCTGCTGATGCTCGTCTCCGCCACATCCCAGTCGGCTTCGGTATCACAAACGAGGTCGCCCTCTGTATTGCAGTTGGAGCAGGCCCCGGTGCGGTTCACCCTTTCACGGATGGTGACATTATTTACCACCCTGTCCTGGAATGTATGGATGAGACCGAAGCAGTGGCCCATTTCATGTGCAAGGGTTGAAATATTATCTGTTGCTTCTGCTGCAGAGGCTACAATTGACAGGTAATGATTGGGGATATCGTAGGCTATCCCATTCAGGCTGCCATCACTGTCAAATAAAACTTCATGCACAAAAATGTCAATACAACCCGGAACAAGGTATTGCAGCAGATCAGCTTCCTCTGTGTCTGCATTCATACTCCACAAGGCGGTATTGTTGATCTGGTCTATTCCTGCCACAATAAAGCAAATGTCATGCGGTGCATAAAAATTGGCCATATTCTGCACTTGTCTCAAAATGCTGGTGTCTGCTGTGGCACGGTTCGCCCCGGCATTGTCTGCAAATACATGGATGAATATCCGCACCGGGTAAGGGGCGGCATATTGCGGCCTGGTTGTCAGCGGCCGCAACATATCATGATGTACCAGCGGGCTGCGGGGTTTTGTTCCGCACTCCCTGCGTTGCTGGCCGTTTGTGATCAGCGTTAGTAAAAGACAAAACACCAGTGTGATCTTTTTCATAATTACTGTATGATACATTTTCAACCGTTTCTTTTTATTCAGCATACCCGCAACCGGCCAGTCTTGTTTTAAGGATCACACCTGCCGGTGCACGAAAGCCCGGTTTAAACACGATATGGTCCTGCGCCTGGTACAGCACTTTGTCACCGGCACTGATACTATGGTTAACGGTGGATGAAATGGTATTAGCTGCTATGTACCCGTTTGATCCGGATTGTGTACCGCCGGGTGCAAGGTTTGCCGGGCAGCCAACCGTAAAAAAATGATAATACTTGCTGCCCCTGTATGTTACTTCTATCTTCCAGGTGCCGTTGTTGCCGGCAGGCAATGTATAGCCATCCACGGAATAATTCCTTATATCCTGGAAAGGCATACTTACAAACCAGGAGGCAAACGTGTTTCCGTCAGGCTTGACAATTATATAAGTTGCCAGGTCATTGTTCTGGTTTTCGGAAAAGGCAATGCCAACATAAAGGGGGTCGCCCGGGTTGAAGTTGTTTTTTGCATTTACGATCTCTGTGCAGTGTTCCAGGGTTGGCGGTGCGCTGTGTGTCATTACCCTGTTTACTTTTGAATCCCAATATGGCTCCTGGTTATTCCACCATGTTTCGGTAGCATAAAAGTTGCAGTTATTATTTATAAAAAAGGGTTCAATCATCCTGTCCAGCCAGTCATATACTGCAAAATGAAGATGTGGATTGGTGGAGTTGCCTGAGCTGGCTATATAACCCAAAAACTCACCGGTAACAACTGTATCATTGACTTCTTTTGATGTTACCCCGTTCTTTTTCAGATGATGGTATCTTGTTGTGGTTCCGTCAAAATGTCTTATCCATACCCTGTTAGAGCCGGGGTTGCCGATTACACATTGCCTGTCGTAAATGGTATCCACTTTTTCAATGATAACCCCCGGTGCAGCCGCCACTGCCGTTACATACATTTTATCCATCATCCGCCACCAGAATGGCCAGAGTGAAATATCGGAGGCATCATGCCCGTTGTACGTCCTGCTCCAGCAATTATAATCCAGGTGTACAGCCGTATCGTCCTGGTACTGGTCAACAAAATTTCCTTTATAGAAATATTTATACTGCATATCATAATCACCGGATACTTTCATTGGCCATTCCAGGATAATATGATTAGCCCTGCCGGCTCTTCCGGTATCCGGCACCGGTTTTCCTTCGGCTGCCAGTTGCTGCCGCCATTTTTCATTCAGCTCCCTGGCCCGCTGATCATAATATGCCTTTTCAGCAGGCGTCATACATTCTCCTTTATCTGCCGGCAATTCCAGTAGCTTAGAAATGAATGGTTGCTGAAGTTCATTTCCTTTTTCTGCAAGGGTGGTGACGGGTTTTTGTCCGTACAGCCCATTGGCAATAACCGCAAAAGCTATTACTAATACTATTTTCATGCTGATGATGGTATTACTTGTTACCGGTTTGTTTCAACTGATCGATCTGCTTTTGCAGCTCAATAATGTAAAGGGTAAGCTCTTCTATTTTTTCCATCATCTTTTTTTGCATATCGCCCACTTCTATCCCGGTTTTCTCCATATCTGCCGCGGCGGGAATATTGGGTAAATGTTTATTGGCTGCGATAAACTGCTCCACTTCCCGTATAGGCCGGAGTTTATAATTATCGGCAAAAACATAGTCTGGCCAGCTGCCGGCAAGTTTCACCATTACTTCTTCACAAATGATCTTTCCGTTTACTGCCAGTTTATAAGCATCAGCATTAGCCCCTGTCAATACCACCGGCCCGATCGCTACATGGCCGTTCGTTACATCGAGGCGTATATTCCCATCGTTCACCCCGAGGTATAATCCGCTGGTGGAATGGGAAATAAAGGACTTGAAATTTCCACTGTTATAAAAGTTGATGGCAGCATTAGTGCCGCTGATGCCTAATGCTTCATTTGATTTGGTGATAAACAGCCCGCCTGTTAAGGACAACGCATTAGCGGCCCCATTATTGATGGTGGTGGCGCCGGTTATACTTGTGGCGCCAACTATGTTCGCAGTGCCCGTTACATGCAGCCGGGAAGTGGGAGTGGGTGTATTAATGCCAACATTACCGGCATCATCTACAAATACTTTATCACCGCCGTCTGTCCTGATAATGAATTTACCTGTTGTATTGCCCGAGTTGGTGCCGATCTTCAGATCATTATCATCCAGTTGCACAAAACCTTTTTTGGTGCCGGCACCGCCTCCTACAAATACGGAACTGTAAAACTGCACGGTGGCTGTCTCACCTGAAGCACCACTGTTGATGGCTACTTCATCTGCACTTGTTTCTCCTTTTATATGCAGTCTTGCCAATGGCTCATTGGTGCCAAGGCCGGTATTATTACTGGTATTAAGCGTAATGCCGTTTTCAATGTTACTGCCCATACGTATCCGCATAAAGTTGGTAAAGCCTGCCGTATCCACATATTCTATCTTTCCCAACTGGGTGGTGGTGCCCTCCCGCAGAAACTGTAATCCGGGAGCATAACGCAAAGAGGTTATAGGACTGCCGGTGCCGCCAACGGCTGTTTCAAACTTGATCAGCCCTGCGCTGCCATTCAGTTTGATGTTATTGGTAAGGGTGAGCCTTTCATCAGGCGTTGCCACACCAATACCCACATTGCCTCCTTCATTCTGTAATATTATATTATCTGCAGAGCCATTATTCCTGGCCTGTATTTCCTGTGCATCAAATACCAGGTTATCGCCGGTAAGGCTGCCCAGCGTAAGGTAGCCATGGCTGGTGAGTGATACATCCTGCAGGCCGAGTACCTGTATATTACCGGTTGAGTCTATCAATACCCTGTTGGTGCCGGCCATCCGGATGATCGTTTTTCCGAATTGGTTGCCGTTGTTTGTGCCAAGCACCAGGTCGTCAGACGATAACTGAATAAAGCCATCACTGGCACCTGACTGCTGAAATTGTAAGATCGGGTTCGTGCCATTGATCAGCATATTGTTTCCTGCTATATGAAATTTATACGTGGGCGAGCTGGTGCCAATGCCCACATTGCCCGTATTGCTGTTGTAAATATTGGTGCCGCTGACCGTCCACGGTGATACACCGCCTGTGCCTAACTGGTTCCAAACGCTTCCGTTGTAAAACCATAAACTGTTGGTGGTGGTTTCGTACACCATCAGTCCTGTGGCCGGCGGACCTGAGGGAGGTGTGACAATGGCAAGGCGCTGCGCCGATGTCATTCTTGGTATCAGCAGGCCTTTGGAGGTGCTCGTTACATCCAGTTGTGCACTGCCGTTGGGTACCGTTGTGCCGATACCGACGCTTTGTGCCTGAATTGCAGCCGTGCCCAGGAATAGCACAGGCAGGAGAAAGAGTATTCTCATATTGGTTGTGTTTATGGTTTTATGTTAATGCATCCAGTTCGATCAGCAGTTGCAGCAGCCTTCCTTTCTTCACATCTTCTCCGAAAAATTTTACCGCCTGTGGTACGATGAACTTTTTTTTATTCATTGCACTTACCCCTTTGCAGTTGGGCAGGTAAATAAACTGCAGCCATTCGGAAAAGTCGCTCACGTTGGCAATCCTCTTTTCTTCATAATCAGTAACCCAGGCCGGCATTTGTTTTTTCCAAAGGCCGGTTTTCTTCAGTTCATTGACTATCTCCGCTGTTTTCTGTTCAGCCGTTATTGCCACCATTATTGCCTGTTATCTTGTAAAAGTATTTTGAGGAAAAGGATAGCAGCAGGGTGAAAAAGCAACTGGTGGCAAACAATTATCCAATGGCAGTGCTGCAAACCCGTCTTATCAAACGGTTTTATTGAATGAGGCAACGGTCATGGTTTGGTATAAAAGCTGTATATTTTTGTTTTGAAAACAAGCTTCCCCGATTGTCACTGAAAAATAAATATAGAAGGGCGCTATTGGCGGCCCTTATCTTCAGCATTGCAGCAGGTGCACAGCAGCAATTGGTTTTCCGTCAGTTGGGAATTGAGGAAGGGCTGCCGAGCAATCTTGTACACAACGCCTGCTTCGACAGTTCGGGACTGATATGGGCGGGTACCTACGATGGCCTTGTGGGATATGATGGCACCCGCATTAAACAATACCTGGTGGAAACACACCCGGCATTGCCTGATAATGATATTGGCTACCTGCATTGCGATCATCGCAACCGCATATGGATATGCACCGGCAAGGGCCTGGCCATGCTGGATGAGCAGCGGCGTATGAAACGCATCCTGATCAGTGATACACTTAAGAATCCGGATGTGGATTATTGCGTGGATGTGCAGGGCCTGGGCATCATTGCCTTTACTCCTGCCAAAACGTTTCTGCTGCGGGAGGGAAGCACGAACTGGGAGCCTTATACCTGGTTTGATGTGACCGTTAAGAAAAAGGGAAGCATCAATCATATACGGCCGTTTAACCGCGGTGCTTATGTATTGATGGTGGGCACAAGAGCATTATTGGTAAACTTTTCCACTCAAAAAGTACTGGTTGATGTTACCATCGGAGGCACGGGCAGAAACAGCATTTGCAAAATAAATGACCGGGAATTGCTGGTGGCAAACGGGATAGCTTCTGAATGGTACCGCATCGATGTGGCTTCAAACAGTATTTCCCGAAAATACACGGAGATCCGTGATGCGGAAGAACGGCTCATTACTTCTCCTGCTTACAGCAGCGCCCTGGCCGCCAATGGTATGATATATATAACCACCCGTTCGGAAGGGCTGATCAGTTTTAATCCTGCAACGGAAAAAATATATTCCAACAGGCATGATCCGCTGAACCCAAGACGAATCTCATCCAACAACCTTACCCGGATATTTTGCCACTCCAATGGCAATATGATCGTTTGCTCGGCTGAAGGCCTGAACTTTACCAATACACTTACTCCTGTGCTGCGGCAGGAGCATAAGTTCGTTGCTGATGATGGCGAAATTATCGACGGGCCCGGTATCATCGGCGAAGATGGCAAAGGGAAAATATGGATGCAGAGCTATAATAAATTATTTATCTGGGATCCCATCACCAACCTGGCTAAGAATATCACACCTGCAGGCCTGAAAATTGAAATGCCGGAAGTGAATGGACCTGCCGGCTCTATTTGCCGTGACGCACAATCGAATATGTGGGTGGGATATGACGGGGCCGGATTGATGAAATTCAATACCGAAGGAAAACTGCTGACCATTTTGCGTACAGGTAAAGGCGGTTTGCCTACCGGCCATATCCGCATCATCCGTTTATTAAACGATAACCGGCTGGCCGTAGGGGCGCAGGATGGGTTCTTCCTTATCAACCCGCTTACGTTACAAACAGATACACTGGATAATGATCCTTTGCTGAAAAAAGCCATCGCAAAAAAACGGATCATTGATATTTTACCTGATGGCGACGGAATGTGGATCGCCGCTTCGCCAAAAGGCGGGGCCTATTATTATAATTTCAAAACAAAACTGCTGAAATCGCTTACTGAAAAAGAAGGACTGAGCAGCAACCGGGTGTATTGCATTGGGAAAGACCTTACAGGAAAAATTTATATCGGCACGTATGATGGTTTGAATATATTGGACAAGAACGGAGCTATCACCCTTATCAATAAACAAAACGGGTTGCGGCATTTCAGGGTGGACAATATTGCCACGGACAAGGGCGGCAGGTTATGGATTACCAATTATAACACCCTGCTTTGTTATGATCCGGTAAAGAAATCGTTTACTTATTTTGATGAACAGAACGGGGTGAGTAATGCCGGCTTTGCCGTGTCGCAGCGATTTGTGACAAATAACGGAAACCTTCTTTTCTCTAACTCGGGTATTTTATTTGTTGACACCACTATTCATACACCAGGGCATGCAAAAAAGGATGCAGGGATATCCATCAACCGCATGTATGATGATGGCGCTTACGACCTGGTAAAAAACGGCTCCACCATATGCCTGAAACATAATGAGGCAAAGATCACCTTCTATTACCTTACCGACAACCTGCTGACCGCTAACCGTTCTTTTTACCGCTATAAAATGGATAATCTTGATACCGGCTGGCAGCAACCAACGAGGAACAACCAGGTAACCTATAACCTGAAACCGGGCAGGTATGTTTTTCAGATACAAACTTCTTATAACGAAAGTGAATGGCGGGATGGGTATAACAAGATAACCGTAATAGTTTCACCGCCCTGGTGGCAAACCTGGTGGTTTCGTAGTACTGCCCTCTGCATCGTGGCACTGCTGGCCTGGTTGTTTTACCGCAACCGGATAAAGGCGATAAAAGCAAAAGCCACCATTAAACAGCAAATGGCGGAGCTGGAGGGCAAGGCGCTGAGGGCGCAGATGAACCCGCATTTTATTTTTAATAGTCTGAATGCCATACAGGAACTGATCGTGACGGAAAACTATGATGGTTCCTATCAGTACCTGTCCAAATTTTCCAAGCTGCTGCGCATGGTGCTGAACAATTCGGAGAAGAATTTTATTCCCCTCAGCAGTGAGATAGAAATGAACAACCTGTATTTAGAACTGGAATCACTGCGCTTTAAACAATCATTTCATTATTCCCTGGCCACAGATAGTAATACCGATGCAGAGAATACGGAGTTCCCCTCCCTGCTGCTGCAGCCGTTTATTGAAAATGCCATTTGGCACGGGCTTATGCACAAGGAAGGAGAGAAGAAGCTGTCCGTATTCTTTACCACCGGGCACGACATGCTTACCTGTACTATTGATGACAACGGCATCGGCAGGGAAAAGGCTGGTGAGATAAAAGCCAGTAAACTGGGCGCCCATCACTTTGCTTCCAAAGGAACAGAACTGGCGCAACACCGGATAGAATTGCTGCGGCAGGCAGGTGCAGATGCGGTACTGACAACAACAGATAAATATGATGCTACCGGAGAGCCTTGCGGCACCCTGGTGACCATCAAAATTCCTTTACAGAAAACAACAGAATAAGTGATACGTATTTTAATAGTGGATGATGAGCCTTCAGCCCGGACGGTGCTGGAAAAACTGATCGAAAGGCATATTGCAGGCAATAAGGAAATAAGGTCCTGTGCTTCGCCGGAAGAAGCGCTGCAGGTGATCAATGATTACAACCCCACACTGCTGATGCTGGATATTGAAATGCCGCACATGAATGGGTTTGATTTGCTCAACAAAATTGGCCACTGGGACTTCGATGTGATCTTCACCACTGCTTACGACAAATACGCCATCAAGGCCATCCGCTTCAGCGCCCTTGATTATCTGTTGAAGCCCATAGATATTATAGATCTGCAGAACGCCATTAACCGGCATATCGTACGAAAAGAGTTTAAGCCAAAGCAACAGGAGCAACTGGTGGGCAATCTTATCAGCAACCTGAAAGAGCCGGATGCAGATTCTTTTAAACTGGCGCTGAGTACGATGGAGGGTTTATTCTTTTTTCATCCAAAGGATATCATCAGGTGCGAAGGGGAAAGTAATTATACCCGCTTTTACTTTCCCGACAGGAAGCCGCTGCTTGTATCAAGGACAATGAAGGAATTTGAAGAAATACTGGCAGATCATAATTTTATACGGGTGCATAAGTCGCACATTGTAAACAAAAAATTTATCAGGCATCTCGACCGCGAAGACCTGTTATGGCTGACTGATGGAAGTAATATAGCAGTATCACGAAGAAAGAAAGAGGAAGTGATGCGGCTGCTGAGGAATGGGTAGGAAGTAGGGAATAGGGAATGGGGAATAGGAAATGGGAAATAGGAAGGACGGATCGTAATGATTATTAAATTAGTTTATCAGTAAAAA
>JAEUVM010000067.1 GCA_016787125.1 Chitinophagaceae bacterium
CATTTGCCTGTATGGCAATCAACAGAATAAAGGATAGTATGGGTAGAATTCGTCTCAACGAAACAAATTTACTTTTATTATCCGAAAAGTAAGCCAGATTTTTTTTCTGTGCAACGTAAAACTACGATACTTTATAAAAAAATGGTAACCAAATAATTGAAATGGTAAATACCCGCTTTTTTAACGGCATCTTAAGCAAGTCCTTCCAGGGCGGCTTTGATTTTTTCAAAATCCGGTACCTCGCCGGCATTCTCCAGCACCTCTGCATACTGCACTATTCCATCCTTATCTACCACAAACGCCGAACGTTTTGATACACCCTGCATACCAAAAGCAAAGGTTGGATAAATGGAACCATACGCAGTGGATACTTCTTTATTAAAATCACTGAGCAATGGAAAATTCAGAGATTGCTCCTCCCTGAATTTTGCAAGGGTATAAACTGAATCTACTGAAATACCAAACACCCTGGCATGTAATCCTTCATACCAGGAAAGATTATCCCTCACAGAACAAAGCTCTGCGGTACATACACTGGTAAAAGCAAGCGGAAAAAAAAGCAGCACCACAGGCTGGCCTTTCAGTTCAGACAGGGTTACTTTTTGTTTGTCATGTGCCACGAGGCTGAAATCAGGGGCGGGCTGTCCGGCAGAAATATTCATTTAATAGGTTTTGGTGTTAAAAAATCAGCAGGCAAACATAGGGTATCAGCAAATAACTTCAGCTGATGATGATTGACCGCCACTGTGTAACAAGCAGCCTGCAGAAAGGTTGCAGGAAAAAATACACCGCACACCTGAATCATGGATACATCCTCCTCTTTCATAAACACGGCATCTTCTCAATTTGTAAAGTTGTTTAGAAGGTGAAACCTGTAAAACCCCGACCGCAAAAGGTTGGCAGGTGACAGCAAAGAGCAGACGGGCAACAGCCAAAAGCGTTCGAGCGACCGCCAAGAGCGTTGGCGTGACCGCAAAAGGTGTTGGCGTGCTTGCAAAAGGCGTTGGCGTGCTCGCAGAAAGCGTTGGCGTGCTCCCAGAAAGCGTTGGTGTAGTCGCAGAAAGCGTTGGCGTACTCGCAAAAGGCGTGGGTGTGTTCGCAAAGGGCGTTGGCGTGCTCGCAGAAAGCGTTGGCGTGCTCGCAAAAGGCGTTGGCGTGCTCGCAAAAAGCGTTGGCGTACTCGCAAAAGGCGTTGGCGTGCTCGCAAAGGGCGTTGGCGTGCTCGCAAAAGGCGTTGGCGTACTCGCAAAAAGCGTTGGCGTGCTCGCAAAAGGCGTTGGCGTGCTCGTAAAAAGCGTTGGCGTGCTCGCAAAAGGCGTTGGCGTGCTCGCAAAAAGCGTTGGCGTGCTCGCAGAAAGCGTTGGCGTGCTCGCAGAAAGCGTTGGCGTGCTCGCAAAACACGTACAAGCCAATGTAAATCAGAAAACTACGCCATTTCCCGGTACTCACTCCCCCTCAAAACTTCGGACAGAGTAGGTACTCTCCCTTTTCCTTGCGGAAACTGATAAACGACACAGATAATTCAAAACCGCCACGGCCATAGCTCGACGGTTTGAGTTTGGAGATATTTACATCATAACTCAGCGATACAGAGAATGGATGGTAATCCAGCTTTACCACGGGAATCAGCGCATCATTCCAGCGCAGAAAAGCGCCGCCATGCAAAGTGTACAGCGGGTTGTCGGGATCATCACCGATCTTCAGTCCAACCATGGTGCCCGCCACCGTTTCTGCAAAACCGCCCTGCATGGAGTGATCGGCCTGCACCGTCATGTAAGCAAAATCAGCCACACCAAACCGCAAACCGCCGGAGAACACCCACTTGGGTTGCAGTTCGATCGCGGCATTGCGGTAAAAAGAACCTTTAGGCCGGTTGAAATGATGATAGGCCGCACCAAGGAAGAAATTATTATTGTCATTATAGCCCAGGGTGGAGTTGTAACTCATACCCACGCTGCCGTCCAGGTATCCGTAAGAGGTGTTGGCAAAGGTTTCACCGGTGGTGCCGTTTTCATACGTGGTATTGGTGGTCACCTTCGAGGGGTCAAAGCGCCGCTGCACCCAGCCACCCATAAAGCCGAGTGAGAGATAACTGTTCTTTTCGTTGCTGAGTGATTTATGATAATTAAGTACCGGCAGCA
>JAEUVM010000075.1 GCA_016787125.1 Chitinophagaceae bacterium
AGAGGGCTATTCCGGCAATGTTTCGTATTTTCAATGCCGTAACCATTAACACCCGGACTACGCATGAAAAAAAACCTGCGCCACCTCGTCATTCTCCTGATCGCCAATCTTGTATTTGCTGCCTCCTATTCACAAAAAGTAGACAGCGTCCTGTTCTTCACTGCTGACCAGGCAGCCGAAATGACATTAACAACTGACATAAAGACTTTACAGGCACAAAAGAAAGATGAAGTATTCCAGGATGGCAGTGTAGAATTGAAACTTTCAACGAATGTTTCACTCTTTTCGGCTGTCGGAGTAGCTGCAAGAGGCAAATTCCGGAGGGAGAACTGCCGTATTCCACCGATGATGCTTGATTTCCGAAAAGACAGTACGGGGCAATTTACCAATCTCGGCAAACTGAAACTGGTAATTGCCTGTGGCGCCAATGCAGACGATGAACAATTATTACTAAAGGAATACCTTATTTACAAAATATACAACCTGCTGGAAGAAAAAAGTTTCCGGGTGAGGCTCGTTCACACCACATTTAATGATACACGGAACAGGGTGAAAAGATTTACCCAGTACTCCTTCCTGATCGAAGATGATGCCGATATGGCCCGTCGTAATGGTTGTAAAAAGAAAGACCACGCTCCCTATTCATCAGAAAGCACCAACCGTGCATTGATGACCAAAGTGGCCATCTTTGAATACCTGATCGGAAATGCGGACTGGTCAGTACCCAACCTGCATAATATTAAGCTGATCTTCGACCGCAAAAATGATATGGCCCTTCCCTTTGCTGTTCCGTACGATTTTGACTATTGCGGCCTGGTGGATGCTGCCTATGCCGTGCCAAGTGAAGTGATCGGCACCGAAAAGATCACAGAAAGGGTGTATCGTGGTTTTCCCCGCACCATGGAAGAACTGCAGTTATCCTTCGATATTTTCCGGGAGAAAAAAGAGGCCATCTACTCATTAATAAACAATTTCAGTCTGCTTACAGCCAGAAACAAAAAGACAATGACCGATTATATTGATGAGTTTTATGAAGTTATCAATGATAAAAAACAGGTGCAGACCATTTTTATTGATAATGCCAGAACACGTTAATAATTTTATTTCTGCAGCTGCAACGTTTTCGTAAGGAGCTTTCTCTTATTTTCGTATCAAACAAACAAACCAATGGATCTGAAAGAACAATTTGAACAGGCAGTGGCTGATAGTAAAAACCTGCCGGATCGCCCGAGTAATGAGACCCTGCTGCAGCTTTATTCACTTTACAAACAAGGTACTGTCGGCGATGTGAATACCGATCCCCCTTCCAATCCTTTTGATTTTGTAAATAAGGCCAAATACGATGCATGGGCCGGTCTTAAAGGCAAACCCGTCGCCGATGCCATGACTGAGTATATCGAACTGATAAAGAAACTGAAAGGATAAATTTTATCTCGAAGGACTGACAGAAGTATATACTTCATCAAACTGTTTTCCGATTATATCATAGCCGAAAATGCGTTGAGCATCTTCGGCTATTTTTTTGCCATCAAAATTTCCATACAACTCCATCATTTTTTCCATAGCAGCAGCAAGTGCCGTATCATCACCTGGCTGTACGAGAATACCATTATTTTCATTTACCAGTTCGGGCACACCACCTACAGAAGTCGCAATAACCGGCATTCCTGTACAAAGCGCTTCACCGATAACACAAGGCGAGTTTTCAATATTACTGTACAGTACAAGACAGTGGGCCAGCTGCATTTCGGCTGCCACAGCCTGGTAAGGTACCTCGCCGGAAAAAGTAACGGCCGGATGGCTTAACCCGAGACCAACAGCATAATTCCTGATGGCAGCATTGGTATCACCCAGCATGGATAGTGTACAATCTGCACCCTTTTGCCTGAGCAACTGAAAAGCACGGAGAATCCCCTCTGCATTTTTCAGCGATACCATATTTGATACGTGAATAAAACGGAACGGTGTTGTTTCTCTTTTTTTATAAAAAAATAAAGAAGTATCCGTTACATTATGAATAATGGTAAAAGGTTTTGGCAACACCAGCCTGTTCACACCATCTGCCAGGTAGCGGCTTACGCTGATGCAACGGACCGCCTTTTCAAAAACTGTTTTAGTAAATCGCTTGAACCGGCTTGGGCGGCCGGCATAATTCAATTGTTCCACCTCATTATAAATTCCCCAGTGCTCAGATACCACGAAAGGTAGTTTATATTTTGATCGAAGCCATAATCCAAGATGACCTGCCTTATGCGGAATATGCACATGTACCAGGTCAGGCTTCCCATTTTCCACCATGTATTTGCGGATAGCCTGCCGGAATAAGGACAGCCAGCGGAAATGTGCCTTTACCCTTCCAAACAAACTATTGGTGCGGGGGAAATAGACAAGATGTTCGCTAAGACCTTCCGCCTTTTTAATATCCTTCTTAATCTCCCTTATTTGCCCGGAACTGTCACCGTAAACATGTATAACGTAAATATCATTGTACAAAGCCGCCGCCCTGGCATGGCGCTGAATAAAATCGCCGTTGAATGGTTCCACAGCCCCGGGATACCAACTGCAAAGCCAG